>SYJV01000299.1 GCA_005798335.1 Planctomycetaceae bacterium
ATAACCGCCAACGGACACTTCACCGAAAACCGATCCAGATTTGTCTTCCCTGACATAGCTATCAATCTCCACAAATCCATGAAACTTCCATGTTCCACAAGGATTTAGCAGATTCTCAAACATGTTGAAAGGTCTGGCCCTTAACGGCTGATGGTCTAATGGTCAAACGTGATCCCAAACTATTGCTGGCGTTTTTGCGTCACCATCTCCCTCTGCGTCACTGCGAATAATGCTCATGGCCAATAAGTCGATTGACAACTCGAGGGCATGGACGTTGCGGCGAGATTTTCTGCGATATGGTTCAGGACTCTCCGTGGCTGGATTCACGAGGCACTCTGGTTCGGCGTTGCCTGCCAGCGATTCAGCTTCGGGAGGCTCTAGCGGTGCGCGATCGTGCATCTTGGTCTACTTGCTTGGTGGTCCACCGCACCAAGACATGTTCGATCTCAAGCCCAATGCTCCTGCGGAAATCAGAGGTCCGTTCCGGCCAATTGCCACTCGCTTGCCTGGTTTGCAAATCTGCGAGTTGCTGCCGAAACTAGCCGGATTGGCGAACAAGTTTACGCTCATTCGTTCCGTAACTCATCGAAACAGCAATCATACGCCAATGATTTATTACACGCTCACCGGTCGACACACGGCCTTTCCTGAGCGTGACAACGATATACGTCCTCCGCAACGCGACGATTTCCCGCACTTTGGATCGGTCGTGGCCAAGCATAAGTCGGCTCCGCATGCACTGCCAAGTTTTGTCGCGATTCCTGAGTTGGCAATTCGCAGCAGCACGATCGGTGAATTCAAACGAGTTCGTTCGCCACTGCGCGGTGGTGGTGCGGGCTTTCTTGGAGCTGCGTTTGACAGCCTGGCGGTCAACGGAGCCCCCGACTCGCCTGACGCTGTTCCCGCGCTAGCGCTCCCACGCGACGTTTCCCAGGAGCGATTTGAAGAACGATCTGAGCTGCTCGGGTTGCTTGACGGACGCTCGCGTTGGTCCGGGAAATTGCCTGCCAACTCGCTACGCGATCAAGCTCTATTACTTACCGGAGCAACCGCGCGAGGCGGCGTCCCCGCGTTTTCGCTTGAGGCTGAGCCGGCACGAGTTCGCGAGCGCTACGGAATGCACCGCTTTGGGCAGGCCATGTTGATGGCGCGTCGACTGGCCGAAGCTGGGGTGCCTTTGATTGCGATCCACTTTAATGAGATGACAGTGTGTGACGGCTGGGACACGCATGCCAAAAACTTCGAAGCACTTAAAAGTGAGTTGTTACCGATGCTCGACCAATCACTTTCCGCGTTGCTCGATGATCTTGAACAGCGAGGAATGTTGGGGGAAACGCTGGTGGCCTGCTTTGGGGAATTTGGGAGGACACCCAAGATCAACACAAATGCCGGCAGAGATCACTGGGGCCAATGTTCGTCTACGTTGTTGGCTGGCGGAAAAATCAAGCGCGGAATGGTGCTGGGCAGCTCCGATAAACATGCCGCATTTCCAACTTCAGACCCGGTCGATCCCACCGACATTCAAGCAACCTTGTATCATTGCCTGGGCTTGTCGCCCAATCAATTAATCCATGACAGCTTGCAGCGACCCTTCGAAATCAGCACTGGTCGAGTACTCCACCAGATTCTTGCATAGCGTTTCACGAGATAGAGCAATTGTCCTCAATTGCTCAGTTTTGCTCGATCCGTTTGCCCTGCGCAGATTGGCATCGCAGATAACTGATTCACGCAAATCACTCTGCACATGCAAATTGGCGTTGATTTCAGCGAGAATCCAATTTGATCGATTGATCTGACCTGACGATCCGCCCTAGCAATCTCGCACAGGAAATCCATTAGAATCATTGGACGCCCAGTGCACCACAGTTGCGAGTATTATAAAATGCGACAAATTCTCGCAGAGGTAAAATCATGGAACTAATTGTTTTTGAAAGAGCAGACTTCGCGCACGTTTCCCTGGTCGGGAGATTGGACGCGACCGGTGTCGACGAAATTGAGCAGCGATTCTCCGAGGTTGCGACCGATCGTAACTTGCCAACGTTAGTCGATATGTCCGGCGTGACGTTCATGTCATCGCTGGGCATCGGATTCTTGTTTGCCAATACTAAGATCCTCAAGAAATCGGGATGCAAGCTGGTATTGGTGAAGCCGCAGGAGATGGTTGAGTCCGTCTTGCGTACGTCTAAAATGGACAAGGTGATGCCGATCGCTGCCGACATGGCGGAAGCGCTCAAGTTGCTCGGCATTGAGGCGCTGGATCTCATTCCGGGACCGGCGTCTGCGTCAACGACAGCTTCCGCTGAACTTGCCGCCGGGACGGTTTCAACCGTGCCGGGTATTCGAGTCTCGATTAAGAATGATACTTCCGAGTTGCCAAGTCTCTATGCGAAAGTTGCCGAGTTTCTAGAAGCGCATGCAACTCCGTATCGCTCCGGGTACACCGTCAACCTCGCACTTGAGGAGTTGGTAGTCAACGTCATTCGTTATGCGTACATGGATTTCGATGAGCATTTGATCGCGATCGACTTGAGTCTTCGGGACGAGCATTTAGTATTGGTGATCGAGGATGACGGACGACCTTTCGATCCGCGAGAAGGCAACCGTCAATTAGATTATGCAGATGACCCCGATGATGTCGAAGTCGGTGGGCTCGGTCTGGTCCTGGTCTTGGATATGGTTGACGTCTTGAAATATGCTCGAGTTCAGGATAAGAATCGAACCGAAGTTCACATCAAATTGCGCGAAGCAGAAGTTCCAATCGAATCGGACGCAACCTAGTGACATGAAATCGCACTTGATATACGTTGGCTCTGTTGGGAGAAGACGCTCGCCGTAAGAAGAATCTTGACACGTTCGCTTGAAAAAACCAGTAGGCCGTCAGTGTGCCGAACGTTTTGCCAACATTCCTTTACAATCTGGGGCGAGTCTATTGGCTCGACAACGTTACATTTTTACGGCCAAACGCGTGGCCACGATATCCGCAAATGCGGTGTTTGTTGGGACTGAATTCGAATCGGTTTCCGAGGTGGATTGTTGGGCCTTCTCGGCGACTAATGTAATAGTATTAATTTGGCGAGTGTCAGCCCGTATTTCACCGATTGCCTGGCCATCGACTAGAACTACCCAACGAGCAATCTCCCGCTGTATTCTAACTGAATGCGCCGCCCGATCGACATCGAGCGAGTATCGCGATCCACGAGAGATAAAGAGTCCGCGCACTTCTGATTGCGAACCGAGTTCGGCTTCGTTGCCCTTCAAACGCAACGACGGCCGAACGCCCAGATCTTCTGGATTGTTGTGCGCGAACTGCACATATACGTGGTTTTTCGGACCCAATTCAACATTGACCTCGAAAGAGAACATTTCCCACTTGGGCACTTCAAACGTCAGATATCCAAATGAGCCCTCTTCGTGAACTATCCGACCATCGTGAGTTCCCCATCCGCCAACTTGATAAACAATTGACGGACTGAGCAAGTCTTGGCCGTTGAAAAGCTGAATTTGATCGGAAGTTGCCTCGACCGGAATCGGCGCTGCGAACCTCCCGGTTAAATAAGCGTACACTCCGGCGAATAATACCAGTCCAATTACGGTCGCTGAAATCCACGACCAAGGCCGAGCAAAGAAAACTCGATCGATACTAAGCAAGTGTTTAGGCTGTGTACAATCTTCTCCCGCAGCCACTAAATTCGGCGCTGCAATCGTGATTGTCGCCGAAGTTTGTAGCGGCGAGTTTATTTGTGACTCATGTGTTTGGTGGTTGCAATCGTCCAACTGTGCCTGAACTGTGGCCGAAAGTCCCTGGCGAGCAATGGTTGAGGTTGCCCCTGTTTGTACCATTAGCGTTGGTAGCGCATCTCCTTGACCCAATCTAACCGCGCTGCGAATGACGGTTGTGTTAGCCGCCAAAGCTGCCTGCGAATGAATTATCGCGTCCATCGCGATCATCAACTCACCATAGTCGTTGGCTCGGCTATCGGCATGGGGATCGAGCATGCTCTCCAGCAGATTGACCGTTTGCGAAGTCCATTCAGGTTGATCGTCTTTCAAACTGGGGCGCTGGCCGCTGAGTTTGGCAGCGACGATTTGTTGCAGAGACTTGCCCGACCAAGGTGGATAGCCGGTCAGCATGTGATAGATCGTTGCTCCAAGTGAGTAAATGTCTGCGCGCGTATCGTATTCTTCGCCGCCAAATTGTTCTGGCGCCATATAATGGGGGCTGCCGATCGCAGCATCGCGCGAAGTTAGTCGTTCCGAGACCGCTTGTTGCGAGTTTAAGATCGCCAATCCAAAATCCGTCAGCTTGGCCATCGGCAATCCGCGGCGCAGAGGATAACCTTCTGGAGGTTCGACCAGTAAAATATTGGCTGGTTTAATATCGCGATGGATGACACCTGCTTTACTGGCATGCAGCAATCCTCCAGCGATTTGTCGGGCAATGCCCCAAGCCGTCGATTCATGCAACCTAGTTTGTCGAGCGACAAAACTGTTCAGGTCCTCGCCATCGACGATCTCCATCGCCAGATATAGTCGCCCTTGATGTCGCCCAAAATCGAGTGCACAAACGATATTGGGATGCGACAACTGCGCGATCGTAGTTGCTTCGCGCTCAAAGCGAGCCAAGGCAACTTTGTCATCGGCTTGCCGCGCTAGAATTGTTTTCAAGGCCACGAATCGATTGAGATTCTTTTGCAGTGCGCGATAGACGGCGCCCATACCGCCGCGGCCGATTAGGCCGGTCAACTCGTATCCGGGAATCGCCTCGTCACCGCGCATCAACAGATCGACGATTTCGATATCCACTGGTGCAATAAGAACACGCTGAACCAGGATCTGCAGTGGTGATAGACCAGTTTGAGCGGACTGTTGTATTACGTCGTCTACCAATTCATCGCTGAGCAACCGCAGCTCGCGCATCGTTTGACGAAATGAAATACTGGAAGGTGAATCGTCGGTCATGCAGCTACCAATTTACTGGATCGACTTCAGTTGCTTGATAATCGCCTCGACGCGCGGCCGGTCGGCGGGATCGCGACCGACATAAGAAAACCGGACTTTGCCTTGCTTATCCAGAATAAAAGTGGCTGGCATCGCCAACGCTGCGCGGATTCCCAATTGATCGACGGCCATTGCTTGAACATCATAAGCCAATGGAAATGGAAGTTCGGCGTTAGCGTCCTTAAGCACGATTCGGGCCGCTTCGACCAATTCAATGGAGTGTTTCTTCTCCATCGCATCTTGAATCGGAAAAACCACCAAGACTTCCGATTTCTCTGCCTTAATGCGCGCGTAGTTTGACGCCAAACTCTGCGTTTGCGAGCAGCAGAATGGGCAAACCGTCCCCGAGAACCCTCGCGAAAAAACCACGACAAGTTTATCTGCGGTCGCATAATCCATAATGCGTTTTTTCTGACCGGTTTCATCGGAGACTTCCAAATCGCCAATGCTCTCGATCGCGGCTCGTGTTGGACTGGCCGCTGGCAAGCTACTTCGTGAACCCCGGTCATCACTACATCCTGCGACTACGGTTAGCAGGACGCCGCAACAAGCAAGCATCGTTAGGAATCGCATGTAGATACCAATGAAATTACCCAAAATAATTTTTCGCCTGAGCTGAACCTATAGTTGCCGTAGTATAACCGTTCTAAGATCTCGTAATGAGGTGCAACCAATGCTCTCAATTCAGTACATTTGACATTGGCGTTGCTTCTCACCTACGGCCCAAACAAAGGAATTCGACCATCGATGCCTACCTGCCAGAGTGCGCCTTGATATGGGATCGCACCGATATCGGGTCGACCTGGATCGGAGCTTCTTAACGAGTCAGGCCACTCCTCTGGCAATTGTTGTCCTGCGTCAATTGCTGGACTTGCAGCCGATAACTGCCAATCGCTAGCTACGAACGCGCTGGAATCAAGTTTCTTGAATTTTGGGTCCGCAACGAGGTCGTGGGTTGTCCAGCCTGGCGGATAGATCGCTTTACTTTCGACAAAAGCGCTCGAGCATCGAAAACTCTCAAAGGGATTCGTTCGCTCTGGCAAGTTCGAAGCCGCGCCCCAGAGGAGATTGCCTCCTTCTCGCAAGACACCGTTTGACTTCGCGGGAAAGACGGTACCGGGAATCCGCTTCATCTGCACGAACAAGTTGTTAAACACGTCGCGCTCGGTGTCACGCAAGCCGCCAGTGCCGAGATTAAACAGAAAGTAGTCGCGGAACACAGGCTCGCGACGGATAAAAGTATTGTGATAAAATCGCATCACTGGAAAAATCGGGCTGCCGTGATCACTCAGTAGATGACCTTCGAAACGCATGTAACTGCCCGACGGGTCGCTGGTCTCAGGCAGGGCGTAATAGACACCGGCTCGCTGATCGACGATGTTGCGATAGACGTACAGTCCGCAATTGGGTTCATGAGTTACCGGTGATTCGTCGCGATCGATCTCGTGTTGCTGAAACACTCCCAAGCAAGCGCCGAAACGATTGTGATGAATGAACATGGAATGCCATCGCAATTTGGCTCCACACTCGAGCCCGTCATCATTAAAGTTGTCGACGAAATTATGGTGGAACTTAAGGTTCTTCACGTAGCGCAGAAAAGCGAAATCGTGATCGTCCGTAAATTCGCAATGCGCCAGTTCGATATCTTCGTTCACGGGCTGTGAGTTCTGCAGCACAATTTGATAACTGGCAGTTCCACGATACTTCATATGGGCGCGACCGGTCCAGGGTGCTGCCAACCCACGAAAAGCGGAGTGCTGAACTTGAATGTGTTGTGAGGCATTGACCAACAAGCCGGGGAAACCGCCAAAGATCGTCATGTGGTCGAATTGAATATTTTGTGAACCATACACATGGATCATGGGACAACCGGTCGCGCCTCGCAGCACCAACCCGCTGACTCGCACGTGCTTGATTCCGCTGATTCTCAATATGTCATTGCCGAAGCCGACTGCAACAATCAGCGGGATTTTGCGAGGATCGGTTTCGCCTCGATACGCTCGCTCACCCAGTCCGGCAAGACGATGATGAGCCAATCGAATATGAATGCGACGAGTGTCTCGATTGAACCACATCCCCGGTCCGCAATAGACAGGTTCACCGTCGGAGGACTTTGATTTCGGCTGGTATTCATTGCTGGATCGCAAATCGGCCAGCGTACGATAGCCATGCAACGGAACCATCGAGTCTGCAAAATGCCCCAACGCAATGGGACGCTGCTCTTCGACACCCAACATCGGTTCCCAAGATCCGGGCAGAAACTGATTGGGGACTCGACGACTGGTCGCGTGGTGATATTGACGAGTCGAAACGAACTCGTCTGCAGCTTTTTCGCTAGCTGGCTGCCAACAAGATTGAGGAGTCTCCAAGAATTCGCGCAGTCCTCCGTCCAACACGGGCAGCTCGCCAGGATAAGCCGCGATGACGATCGGCTTGGCAACAGTCCCGGAACGTGTCAAGTAAACTTTTTCATAGTAGATTCCACCGCGCAAATACAACGTATCGCCCGGTTTCAATTGCTCGACCGCATGCTGCATTGTTTTCCAAGGCTTGGCGATTGAGCCGTCGTTGACATCATTGCCGTGAGCGGGATCGACGTAGTAGCCAGGCTTCAACTGGGTTACCGAACTGGTCGGCTGGGGCAATGGTCGTTGCGGTGGATGGGACTGGGGCCACTGATTGCCGGCGAATAGTCTGGCTGATGAACAATCGAGCAATGCTAAACCTGCGAGTAAAACACACCAGATCATGCGATCGATTGACAACATGCTGTGCATGCTCCTACAACGGTCCGAGATCAACTGTTTGCACTAGGGGGTCACGCTAGGCAGAACATTTCAGATTCGCACAAAGATTTTATTCCGGTACATCCACCAACAGGCCAGCCAAAAGCAGCAGCCAACCATGGTCGCTTGTAGGCACGGAGCCCATTTATCCCCGGCCAACAAGAAAATATCGGGGCCCAGATGCGTCCGCAGTGCCCCGGCAGTCCACCCGCGAAGCAGCATACCCATGACATAAATTGCTATCGAATTCATACCGACGACGACCAGTGGAAAACACCATGTTCGAAATCCAGCAACGTCGATCACGCCGTACAGGATCATCAAAATCAAACAGCAGATGCCGGTCGAAAACAAAGCCCACGAGGGTGTCCACAATCGTTTGACGATTGGGCAACCTTGCCAATGCCAGGCCAATCCGAGCGCTATTCCGATCGATCCAGCAATTAACAGCCACACCAATTTCGCCTGGGGCGACCTGCGTGAGCGGAGCAACTCTCCGCACATCAAACCAAAGAGCATCGTTGCCAGCGAGGGAATAAAGTTGATAGTTTGATAGCCTCCGGAACTGGCTTCGAACGGCTTCTCTTGAGGCAGTTTGTTTAGCAGCCAAACATCGATAACGTGCCCGATGTTTGCATTCTTGTGCCACGGGGCACCCACTGCCGCTAGATGTTCATCGGCCCACTCAAGCGAAACACCGCGATCGCCGGCAAGCTGAGCGAGTTCGGTTTTCGAAGGCGCGAGATAGTTGTACAGCGCCCACGTTCCGCAGAGCAAAGCCGCCGCGACGATCAACTGAAACCATGCCGGCTTGCGCCACAAGAGAAACAAGAATGTGTAACCAAGTCCGATTTGAGTCAGTACGTTCATCAACGACCAATTGGTTGCAGGCTTTCCATTGGAAATCAAAAAGACTCCCAAAAAACACAATACAATCGCTCGCACCATGGCATGTCCGAGCATGCTACTCCAGGAATCACCTTGCGCGTGACGTTTGACATAAGAGTATGCCATGGACACGCCGACCATGAACATGAACGAGGGCTGAATCATATCCCAAAAGGAACAGCCAACCCATTCACAGTGCGAGAATTGATACTGGACGGCTTGCCAGAAACCTGACCCGGGAGTTTCCTTGAGATATTCACCAGCCGTTGTAGCCAAGCCGAAGTTGTTAAACGCCAGCGCGACCATGATCAATCCCCGATAAACGTCCAGGGACTGAAGTCGCTCAGTCGAAGAACCATCGTTGATGCGATTGATTGAATTCATTTTCTATTTCGATCAATAATGTTCGTGGAAAAAGCTCAGGAAAATCCAAGCCTGACAAAACAGGTGGCGAGTTACTTTGGTGCAGAATGATTTTGCAAATTGGTCAGGGCCACGTGATTGTGGTTGTCGTTCAGTCTATCATGCGTTGTCACCAGGGGTACGATCCAATTGGTGTTGTCACGTCGAGTACCCTTGGAAATTCTGCTGCGGCGAAAGTCATCTAGGAAACGCAGACCAATGCCACAATCAGAAATCGCAGGAAGACCTCAGTCTGCCACTCAGGTGCGCTGGTTGGTATTTGCCTTGGCGGCGGGTGCTTCGTTCTTGCTGTATTTGCATCGTTACAGTTGGAACTTGGTTAGCCCAGAGCTGACGAAGCAATTCTCGTTGAGCCATACACAAGCGGCGATAATATTTTCGTTGTTCTACTATACCTATGCAACGCTGCAGATTCCCAGCGGTGTAGCCATTGATCGCTTTGGGACCCACCGGTTCTTGGCAGCCATCGCTGCCGCATGGTCATTGGCCTTTGTAGCGATTGCACAGTCCACCAGCATCGTTGTCTTGTCGTGCATGCGACTATTGTTCGGAGCGACTCAAGCAGGTTGCTATCCGGCACTGACAAAAATCACCGGTCAGTGGTTTCCCGATAGCCAAAGGACGTTGATTCAAGGCTGGATCGCCACCACCTTTGGCCGCGCTGGCGGAGCGATGTCGCCAATTATTATGGGGACGTTGTTGATGGGCCAATGCGGTCTAAGTTGGCAATCGGCTGTCACGGTTCTGGGGATGGCGGGTTTGATCTACAGTGTGTTGTTTTGGTGGTTGTTTCGCAATTCACCGGCACAACATTCATGGGCGAACGCAGCAGAAGTCGAGCTGATTCGGCAAGGGACCAGTCGCGCAAATTCAATCGCGACAGAAGCCGCTGAAGTGGCTAAGCATTTGCCAGCTCGCGCGGCACTTCGCAGTTCAAGCATGCGATTTTTCACAGTTCAGCAGTTTCTAGACGCTGGCTCGGATGTCGCCTTTGTATGGTTAATAGGTGCCTATTTTCTTGATGTTCATCAGCTCAACATAAAATCGACCGGCTTGCTTACCAGCATGCCGCTTTGGGGTGGCGCGTTAGGAGGCATTGCTGGCGGTTGGTTAAACGACTGGCTGATACGCAGGACTGGCAATCGTGGGTGGTCGCGCAGCGTTGTCGGTTTTGTCGGCAAGTTAATCGGCTGCATTATGTTGGGCTTGATCGCCATGCAAAGCTCAGCCGGGGCAGTTGCGGGATTCTTATTCGGAGCGAAATTTTTCAGCGATTGGAGCCAACCGACGACATGGGGAGCATGCACCGATTTGGGAGGTCGCTTCACGGCGACGGTTTTTAGCATCATCAATACCGCTGGAACGATCGGCGGAATTGTCATGCCGCTGATTTTCGGCTGGTTGCTGGATCAATTCACTACCGAGCGGCTGATCGACAGCGAATTAATCAAAACTACTAACTGGAACCCACTGTTCTTGCTGATGGCTGCGATGTACCTTGGATCGGGAGTCTGCTGGTTGTTGGTAGACTGCACCAAGTCACTCGATGTTTCCACGGATCGGTAAACGATATTCCGCGACGCTTGGTCAACTTTTTACTCTTTTTCACAAAGGCAAATTCCCATGATTACTTACGCGAAGCCAATTAATTTCCTGGCGCTAGTTGCGTTATTCGGCTCTGTCACGTTTGCACAGCAGCCTCCATCGCCTGGCCCGGAGCATGCAGAACTGAAATTGTTGGAAGGAGACTGGGACTTCGAATTGAAATCTCCCGATGGTACCAGCGCTAAAGGGACCAGCAAATTCAAGATGGAATGCGGAGGCATGTGGCTTATGAGCGACTTTCGTTGTGATTTTGGGGGTATGCCCTTTCAGGGACGCGGCATGGACGGCTATGACTTGAGCAAGAAGAAACATGTTTCTGTGTGGGTCGACTCGATGATCTCCGCTCCAATGTTGTTCGAAGGCTCGTACGACGCCAAACGAGAAAAGCTGACCATGTTCGCCGACGCGCCCGGTCCCGACGGAAATCCAGCCAAATGGCGATCGGTTACCATGATGAAGGACAAGGACCATCAGACATTTGAAATGTACGTCGCTCCCATCGGCGGCAAAGAGCAACAGATGATGACGGTCGAATATGTACGCAAGAAGTAAACGCAAGAAGTCCACAAACGAGATGTGAGACTTGCAATCTGAAATCTGCGTTTGAAATCTGAGGTTTGAAATCTGCAATTTGAGATTTGAGATCTGTCCAGTGAATTCTGAAACGCCTCATTGTCCAAGAAGTCCAAGGTATTCTCATGTTAGTTTTGGGACGATTGAATTGGATTGTTCACAGATCGGCTATGGCGATTGGCAGTGCGTTTTTTGTTATTCACGCGTTTGTCGTTCCCATGTGTGCGCAGGACAAGCCGAGCGAAATTCGTGCTGGGATTGGGAATGATGCCCATGTCCGATACGCGGTTCCAGGAGTAGGCGGCAGCGGTCATCGCACGTCCGTCGCGAATGGCGAGATTCAATATCCAGTCGTTGTAGTTCGGGGCACGCCCTATGAAATGGGCAGGCATCTTGGCCGATTGATCCGGGCGGAAATGCAGCAGTTCGTACCGCGCGCGGTGGCAGGCATCGCCAAAGAACTCGGCGTGGATATCGATGTGTTGCAGGACGTTTGGGCGCGTACTTCCGCCTATGCGGACGATCGATTGGAGCAAGAGCTAATCGGCTTGGCGGACGGATCGGGCGTTTCGTTGTCCACTTTGCAAGCGATGCACGCGGTACCGCTGTTGATGCCCTATTCGTGCAGCAGCATTGCCGCGTGGGGAGCAGCGACGGAGGATGGTCACTTGTATCAAACGCGCAATCTGGACTGGAGCCTCGAAGTCGGCGCGCATGAGTTTCCAGTGATTGTCGTGTACATGCCCAACGATGGTATTCCGCACGTCGTACCGACATTTGCTGGGATGGTTGGCGCTCACACGGGCATGAACATGCGAGGGATTGTGCTGGCCGAAATGGGAGACGCGTCGGCCAAGGAAGCGCCCTACCAAGTCCACGCGCCTCATTTCACGGCCTATTTTCGCACTCTGCTTTACGACGGCGAATCGCTATCGCAAGTGCTGAACATTTTCAAAGCGCAACCTGCGACGAAGCGATACCATTTCGTGTTTGGCGATGGCCAGAATGAAAAACGCGCGGTCAAGGTGCGAGCGCACTCGCCTGAACCAGCCGAGCGATGGCTGTCGATCTGGAAGGACAACGATCCGACCGACGAGTTCGCGCCGAACGTCCTGAATTGCGTGGTCTACAACGACGAAGGACGCGGTGCTTTTCCGAGGTTGCAAAAATCACACGGAAAACTGTCGGGTGAGAAACTAGTAGAGTTGGCCAACCAGATTCCCATCAAAGGCGGCAACGTCGAAAACGTAGTCTACGATGCGACCGGATTGCGGATGTGGGTTTCGTACGCCAAGGGAGAAAAGGAAGCGTTTCAAAGGCCCTATGCGTACCTCGATCTACGGAAACTCGACTCCGACGGCGATGGCAGAGCTGATCTAAAGTAGAGAGTGATAATTGCTTGCCGAGTTTAGGCACAATACCGTTCAACAAACGTGGGATAAGCTTCCAGCTTGTCAATATCTTGTGCAAGCAGTGGCGAAACTCCGCTACAGGTTGACACGCTGGAAGCTTATCCCACGTTCGTTGAACGGTATTGAGTTTAGGCAAGCGATTGTGTGCGATCACTACTCCACTTCCAGCACCCCATCCTGAATTTGCTTCTTGGCGAAGGCTGCTAATTTCTGAATTTCAGCTTTTTCACTGTCCGACAGAAATGCGGCGTTCAGTCCACGCATGTAGCGAATGGCGTGGCGCGGTCTTTGCTGTTGCAGCCAGGTTTTGATCAGCTTGGATTGCAACAGGAATCGATGTTTCTCGAACATACCGACGTGGAGTTCTATCAATGGAATTGCTTTGGTCATATCGCCAGCCTTGACGTAGTGTTGCATGACCGCGGCAAGTTGAGGCTGGCTCCAGCGCGCATCTGGGTTGCTTTCGCAAATCTTGTTTTGCAGAGCTACCGCCAAATCAAACTGACCTTGTCCAATGGCTTGATCGACTTGTCGATTCAGCAGTGATAATGTTTGTGCTGGGTCCTGGGCTGGTGCGGCGATAGTGGTGGTTTGGTTTGTCTGCTTGGCCGCTCGCTGGCGGCGGGCCTGCTTGCCGACCTGCGAACGCTTCCCTTCGCGGCCGGTCAAATGGGAAATTATGTCGTAGCCTTCGCAATCGACGTATCCGCGCGTGAGCATAATCAATCCAACTGGCGCACCAACCAAGAACCCAATCAAGTGCAGCGCTTCGCTACTCATATCTGCGCCTCCCAGGAAAAAGAAAGCAACGTTCATCGCGACGTAAAAGAACCCAAACATCAAGATCGGCAGTTCAAAGGTAATCGCGCGAAACCCAAAAAACAGCAGCACTTCAAAGTTGTTCAGCGGCGCGAAAATTACGACCAATGCCATCATGGAAAAGATTGCTCCAGACGCCCCAAGTGCCGCACCGTGCGAAAACCACATCAGAGTCTGCACAAGAAACGCCTGGACGACGCCTGTCGCCAAATAGACCAAAGTGAATACTAACCAACCCAACTTGCCCTCAAGCAACAGACCGAACGCCCACAGAAATACCATGTTGCCGATCAAGTGCCCGAACCCTTGGTGCATGAACATCGATGTGCACCACTGCCACGGCAGATAGCCTTGGCCATACTGCAACATTAAGCGATCCGCTGTAGAGAAATTGAAAACGGGTTTATACTCTTCCAGCAATTCATCTGGGCTTTCCCCTGCCTCGATCAGCTCGTTCGCTTTGGACTCCATTTCTTCCATGGAGTAGGAGCGGCCAGTTCGGTCAACAAAATGACTGATCTCGCTCCCATCAACTTCGTTCTCGTTAGGTAAACAGAAGCTGAAAAAGAAAATGACGTTCACCACAATTAGCGTGACGGTTGCGATCGGGTAGTGATATATCGGCGCGTCGGTGGAATATGGAATCAACATAAAAAGAATGTCCGATCATTCGTTTCGCGGCACAGAGCGGTTCCATCACGAAACCTCTGAAATCATGCTGCGTCTTGCAGATTACGATGAATTTAGGTATCGTAGATCTAGATTGTAACCTCACAGCCTTCCGAATGCTCTGCGCTGCTGGCTGTATCCATCCTTCCACAGTACGCCGAACCCAATCGGCGGCTCACTTCCTTTGACGGAGAATTCTCTATGGTTTCTCGTTGTTGCACTAGATTTAGTCGCGTTCCACTGGGATTCACTTTAGTCGAATTATTGGTCGTCATCGCCATCATCGGCGTGTTGGTTGGCCTGCTGCTGCCGGCGGTTCAATCGGCACGCGAGGCAGCGCGTCGGATGCAATGCAGTAACAATCTCAAGCAGGTTGGTTTGGCGCTGCATAATTATCACGATACTCACAAGAAGTTCCCGTACCTGCGAGGCGGTCGCAACAATCCCTCCAATCGTTGCGGCGATTACCATGGATTGGTAACCATGTTGCCTTTCTTCGAGCAAGGTCCGCGCGCGAATATGGAAAGTGGCGCTGCGGCGATTGACCCATTCAACAACGCGGCTCAAGTTTGGATGGGCGCGATCTCGACTCTTATTTGTCCCTCTGCCTCGCCGACGACCAATGCGCGATATACGACTCAACCGGTTCGTTCCTACCATTTTTCGATGGGTACGACGATCATCAACAACTACGCAGGCGTGACTAATGGGCTATTCAGCTATTCGGCTCCCGGCGCGTTACCAGCCAATGGGTGTATTGGACCGGGAACTCATAAGAGCTTTGCTGACATGACCGATGGCGCCAGCAATACAGTGGCCGTTGGCGAAAAAGGACATGGTGATGGCGGCGATCCCAATGCAACCAACGCAGCCACCAGTCCGCGGACCGTGATTGGGTTGGCGGTTTATCCTTACAATACGACGACTTTGAACAACACTCCGACTATTTGTTTGGCGACCGCTCGCGGCAAGAAATACATCTCAGGTACCATTTCCGGACGTTTTCCGGCTGACGAATTATGGGCGTTTGGTCATCCTCATTGGGCTGGATTCAACACAATTCTGCCTCCTAATAGTCCGTCGTGCTATGATTTGAACAACGTCAACCCCAGTAACGCATCTGGGTTATTTTCGCTCAGCAGCTTACACACCGGTGGTGTTAACGTTTGCATGGCTGATGGCAGCGTTCATTTTATTAGCGAGACGATCGACTGCGGCAATTATGGCGTGGCTCCAAATCGTAACTACGGAGTCTGGGGTGCGCTTGGCACGGTGTCGGGTGGTGAAGTCGCCAATTGGCAACAATAGGCTGTTGATCTTAAGCGTGTTGGGGGCAGCGGCATTGGCCGCTGCTTGCACAGTTCATATTTTTCGAACGTTTGTCAAGTGAGGAGTCCGCGATGCGCCGCTGGTTCTGTTTTTACGCGAGCGTTCAGGTACTTTGTCTGGCCGGGATGTTGCTGTCGGCTGGATGTTCAGGTGGCGGACTTACCGGTCTCTATCCGGTGCGAGGAACTGTGACGCTGAATGGAAAACCGCTCGAGGGTGCCACGATTACTTTTGTGGGCAAGGGTGACTTGCGACCTGCCACGGCGATATCGGGTTCCGACGGCAAATACGAACTGTTCACTTTGGATTCACCTGGAGCGCAACCGGGCAGCTATTCCGTGGTCGTGCAGAAGATGGAAGCACCCGCAGAAGCGAGCACGGCAGACGCTGGCTTCGATGCCCAGGGACGCGATTTGAGCATGGTTCAAGCCGCCGCGAATGTTGGCAAGGGTGCAGGCAAGAGCAAGGATTTGGTACCTCCAAAATATCTGAATCCAGAAACTACTCCGCTGAATTTCGAAGTGAAGAATTCATCGAATACGATAGAACTGAAGTTGGAATGAGTACGCGCTATTTTGCTCTCAACGCATGAGCGCGCACTCGGTTGAGCTGAGTTTACTACAAGCTTGGCCTGTCGAAAGGTGGCGGGGGCGCAGAGTTTTAGTTGCCGTCAGTGGCGGTCCCGACAGCGTCGCGGCTTTATGGGCGATTCTACGTACTGCGCCAAATCCTGATCTGATCTGCGTGGCGCATTTCAATCATCGCTGGCGCGGGCAGGCAAGTGATGACGATGCGCAGTTTGTTCGCGAACTGTGCCAGCGAACCTCCGTCAACCTAGTTGATAAAGCCGCCGAGCAAACGGATGTAGTGACCAAAAGCGAGGAGGCGGCTCGACTTTGTCGGTATCAATTCTTGATCGATGCCGCCTATCAAACCGGTTCTCAATTCGTGGTAACAGGTCATACTGCTGACGACCGAATCGAAACGGCATTGCATAATTTGTTACGAGGCTCGGGATTGGCGGGAATTGCCGGACCTCGCGCAATGCGATTGCTGAGTGAAGGTATCATGCTGGTCCGTCCGCTGCTGAGCGTCTTTCGTTGTCAGGTCCTGGATTACCTTTCCGCGCTCGATCAGGGCTATCGACTTGACGCGACCAATTGGGACGATCGCTTCTCGCGGAATTTTATCCGCACTAAATTGCTTCCATTAGCGCGACAGCATTATGTAAATGGGGTCGATCGCCAAATACTATCGCTTGCCGAAATTGCTCGTGAGTCGATTGATGCCTTAAGCGTCATCGCCGCGCGTTGGTTGGACCAGCAACCAATATCAAGCCCCGCGCTCGACGAGATCGTGCGACGATTTGAACTAGAGAATCCTTGGTATGTTATGCACAGCAGCTTAGTCGCAATGCCTGCGCCGGTAATCCGAGAAGCTCTCAAGCAAGTTTGGCAAGTCCGGGGCTGGCCTATGAAATCCATGAATCGCAAACATTGGCTGAGTGTCTACTCGGTGCTTGTGGCCAGTGACAGCGTGCAGTGTCCCCAACAACGACTGACATTGCCAGGCAACTTGCATGTCATGGTTTGTGGTCAGTTGCGAGTGATCGGCCGACGGCGAAAATGCTAGCCCAGCCAGTTGCGAGTCGAAAGTCTGTAGAATTTGTTAAGCAGGTTGTGTTTGCGGCTTGCGCAAGCCTTGATGGATTTTTGGCGGATGATTTGAGTATCGGTTGTGAATGTCTGTTTTGCGAAATAAGCTTGCCAGAGTTGAATTGCAGCGATTGCTAGCCTATTGAGTTGCCGATTCGAAATATGGATTTGAGCGCACGGAAAGCGCTTAGCTTTGATTCCAATGCCAAGACAACGGGACTTGTCCCGCAACTGTACTTGTCGAATCTTCTCGGCGCAAGTTAAGTGCCGCAGTCAAGGAACGACGAAAACTGCAAGGAGTTTAGCAGTGAGAAGGATATGGTTTCCCAGCCTCGCTCTGGCGCTAGGCTATGTTTCGATGAGCGGACTGGCCCAAGGCCAGTATGTAGGTTATCCTGCGCCCGGATACGGTAACGCGGGACTTGCACCTAGTTCTTACCCAATTCAATATTCGATGCCGCAGCAACAGCGGCAGATCCCCACGGTCCCAACTGCATTCACTGCCCAACAAGCGGCTCATCAGGGATGGGTTGGTCCGTACAATGGCCAATATCAACTGGTCGCACAATCTCAGCCGGCTCCGGTCGAGGCGGTGCATGTTCCCCAGGCCTTGGACAATCAAGCTTACGGGGCAAAACAGCACGCACCAGTTCCATCGGTGCAACCAGTTCCGATGCAATCCTATCCTATTCAGGGGCAATCGTATCCCGCCGGGCAACCATCGGCAGGCTGCAATTCCTGTGGACAAGCAGGCGTAAATCCAATGTATGGAGCGGCGGTAGCTCCAACAGCAATGGGCTACGGTTCGGATTGTGGTACTTGCGGCTACGGTGGCGCATACGGGCCAGGCACGGGCACAGCAGGACCATTCTACGGTGCTTTTTCACCAGCGATGAACGGAAATCGCAACTGGTTCGTTGGTGCGAACGCTTTGCTGTTCAATCGAGTTGACGATGACCGCATTGCGCTAACGTATGATACGGGAATGCCCAACGTCGATGTCCTGACCACGCGCAGCGCTCGCCTTGGTCTGCATTCGGGCTTTGAAATTTTTGGTGGTCGTTACTTCAATTGTGGTCGCAATGCAATCGTCGGAAGTTACTGGGGACTGTTCCCCAGCGACGCCATGGCGACAGCTACCACGAGTACGAACTTGCGATCGCGTCATCCGTTTGGCGAGTTGACCATGCCGGGCGGACCTACGGTATACGATTGGTACGATGGTGCGATCGTGCATCGCGTTCGACGCAGTGCTGAGTATCACAACGTCGAAGTCAATCTGTTAGGCTTTGGCGTTGGTGGTGCAGCTCGCTCGTTTGGTTGTGCCGTTGCGCCTCGCGCCGGTTACCTGTCGAGTATGTTCGCCGGTAATGGTGCAGGTACTTGCGGCGCTGGCGCACGTGGTACAGGCGCTTGCGGTGACTCGTGTGGTACAGGGTGTGGCTCGTGCGCGACCGCTTGCAATCCGTGCGTTGGTACGACGGGCCCTTGCGGTTTCGTCCCACCGGGCTGCAGCAGTCGTCTGAACTTGACTTGGTTGGCTGGTTTCCGTTACTTCCGCTTTGAAGATAATTTTCAATATGCGGCCAGTTCCGCAGACGCAGCCTTCACTGGTGGTGCCGACGATATCTACTATGATATCAATACGACAAATGATTTAGCTGGTTTCCAGCTTGGTGGAATAGGAAACGTTTGCGTTGGCAAGCGCATCAACCTCTGGGGTAGCAGCAAGGTCGGTGTGTACAACAATCGTTCGACCCTGTTCACTCGAATTGCAACCAACGAAGTGCCACCCGACTATGCCACGATTACCGCACCCAATGCGTACTTTGGTAACAACTACTTGGTTGACGTCTATAAAAATGACGTTGCCTTGTTAGGTGAACTGGGATGTGGCGTTGGTGTGTGCATGTCCCGTGGTTTCAGTGCGACGGTTGGTTACCGGATCATCGGGGCCTCTGGAGTTGCGACCGCAGTATCGCAGATTCCGTTCAACATGTCGCACTTAGGAAACGTTGCGGACTATAACAACAACAGCTCGCTAATTTTGCATGGTTTACAAATCGGTGGCGTGTATAACTTCTAGCACGCGTCCGGACTGCTGATTCCGGCAGAACAAGTTTGCTCTTGGCAAAGCATGGCGGCACTGGGAAACCAGCGCCGCCATTTTGCGTTTCTAGGTGCATACCCTTGCGCGATCACTAATTGGGACCTTGTTGCGAGCTGACTATTGTTGGCGCACAACGGCAGTTACAATAGTCTTGTCTGATGATGGCGGCGGTATTTCCCCAGCGAGGTGCAAAGCAATGTTGAAGATAAAACGAATGCGACTGGCGATGGTTGTTGCGTCGATCGCATTTTGGTTGCCGCCGATGAACGTTGGGATCGGCCAAGTCGTGCAACTGCCGAGCGTACGTAGTTTCGGTTATAGCGGAACGGTAACCGTTCCCGATGCGGGCTTGGTGAATCTCGGTGGAATATCCAGGGGAGCCAGCGGCAGCTCGGCGATGATTCCCAGTCGGGCGACCGGAAGTTCCCGCGGTGCAGCGCAAGCCAACGTCTCAGCAGTGATCATCGACCTCAAAGCGATCGACGATATGCTGCTGAACTCAACGGCACCGCCTGCGATTGTCGCCAATCCAAACGGATTGATACCAAATACGCTTGGACCGCCCAGCATCACGAATTCGCAGCGCGTGATTGTGCCACCTGATCCCAATGCGTGGCAAATGGCATTGGCGCGTTCACCTGCCAATTCGCCCAAGTTGGACACAGCCATCGAAGAAGATATTAGGTATTATCTGAATGAAGCTGAAGACGCCGTGCGTCAAAATCGATTGGCCACTGCGCGGGTATTCCATCGCTTGGCAATTGAGCGCATGACGCCCCAGATGCGAGCTCGTATGAGCCAACGGGCCGACGAAATTCGCCAAGCATCGACAAATCAAATCATCAAGCAGAAAACAGGACGAGTGCCGGTAGCAAACGACTCAACCAGCGCAACCAATCCAGAACAGTCGCCTCGCCCTCGTTTCTAACTCCCTGCCCCAAACCGTTTTGCAGCGGTTCGATTGTTTCGCGCGAGTTGGTGTCGAAAACTTACCTGGACGAGCTTCCCAGTCGCCATGATTGAGGTCGTCATGTTAGATTATGAGCGACGAAGTAATTCTTTTTTTCTTGTATCATTTAGTTAAATGAGAGAATTCAAGGTGCATGAATTGTTGACCAATCGACGTGGATTTGTAGCAACCGCGCTAGTCGGCGGTGCGGCATTGGCGGCTACAGGTGCAGGAACTGTTGCGCTAGCAGCCGACGATATCACGGCCCCCAAATTTCGTTATTGCCTCAACATGAGCACGATTAATAGTTCGCAAATTCCCTTGCGCGAGCAACTAAAAATTGCGTCTCAGGCGGGCTACGACAGTGTCGAACTGTGGCTGCGCGACGCTGATACCTACGAAAAGAACGGTGGCGACCTCAAGTCCGTGCGCAAAGAATTGGATGATCTTGGCCTGGGTGTGGATAGTGCGATCGCATTCGGAAAGTGGATCGTCGACGACGACAAGCAGCGCGCCGCTGGGCTGGAAACTTGCAAACGCGATATGGACCGATTGCGACAGCTTGGTGGTCGGCGGATGGCCGCACCGCCGTCCGGTGCAACCGACCTCGGTCCAAGCGGCAAGAAGATCGATTTGGACCACGCAGCCACGCGCTATGCGGCTTTGCTGGAACTGGGCCGCTCGCAAGAGGTCATTCCGCAAGTTGAATTGTGGGGGTTCTCCAAGAACCTTTCCAAGTTGGCCGAAGTACTTTACATCGCCGCGGCCGCCAATAGCGCGGATGCTTGCATACTGCTGGATGTATATCACTTGTATAAAGGTGGCAGTGACTTTAGTAACCTAGGATTGGTGCCCGGTACTAAGATGCATTGTTTGCACATGAACGACTATCCCGCCACGCCGCCACGCGATTCGATCGCCGACCGAGATCGAGTTTATCCCGGTGACGGAGTTGCCCCCATGGACCATATTTTGCAAACGTTGGTCCGCGGCGGGTTCAGCGGCACGCTAAGCCTCGAATTGTTCAATCGCACTTACTGGGCGCAAGATCCGCACGAAGTAGCGCGAACGGGACTCGCCAAAATGAAGGCCGCTGTCGCCTCCGCATTTCGTGCGCGCTGATGCCGTTGTTGATCACGAAACGATTCGGTGCTATTAAACATCGAAACAGCATACCGGCTGAATATCGACATTTCGCCTATCCTCAAGCTACCTACAGCACGTTCGAGCCACGCAGCTAAATCGGGACAGAGAATCTCCCAGAGCGTAGTGAGCGTGTGTTTGCACGTTGGAGAGAATGATGAACCGATCACCTGATGCTGGGCCTGTTTGCAAGTTTGGCATTTCGTCGCTGATATTTGAGGCTATGTTGTGGAGCGTTGTTGGCATCGTATGGGCACAGATTTCGACCAGCGAAGGTTTAGCTCAGGCCAATGATCAACGCTTGCACAAATTCGATCGAGTTCAGGATTCGGCAAAGTACTCGTACGCATATCAATGGTTGGATATTGCAGAGGAAGCAACCGCTCGCGACGTCGATCGTTTTGGTGCGCGACCCACGATCATCGCTCGTACATTATCGATTTGGGCTACTGCCATGTACGATGCTTGGGCAGCCTATGATGCGCAGGCTGTCGGTTCTCGGCTTGGTGGCCAACTGCGCAGGCCACCCAACGAACGCACGCTGCGCAACAAAGAAATTGCCATTAGTTATGCGTCGTTTCGCGCATTGGACTTTGTGTATCCAGAATCTCGGCAGTGGCTCGCTGGCGAAATGCGGCGGTTGGGATTCGATCCCGAAGTAAATTCGCTCGATTTGACAACGCCGGTGGGTGTGGGAATTCGCGCCGCCAACGCGGTAATCGAATATCGCAAGCATGACGGCGCCAATCAACTTGGCAACGAAGCAGGAGGTGATGGACTTCCCTATTCCGATTACACTTTTTACCAGCCGATCAATCCGCCAGACAAGATTATCGATCCGGATCGCTGGCAACCCATCACGTTTACTCGGCCCGATGGCACGAAGTTTACGCCTGGCTTCTTGACGCCCCATTGGTATCGAGTCAAGACTTTTGCATTGGACAGTAGTGCCCAGTTTCGTCCTGGGCCACCTCCCAAGACAACCACCGACGACGCAGAGCTTCGACGACAAACAGAGCAGGTATTGCGTTACAATCAGTCGTTGACGAATCAGCAAAAAGCCATCGTTGAATTCATGCGCGATGGACCGCGCTCGACGGGCCAAAGCGGCCATTGGCTTAGATTCGCACAAGATGTCTCGCGCCGAGATAAACACGACTTGGACAAGGACATAAAGTTGTTTTTCTGCATTGCCAACGTGGCTTCCGATGCATTCATTTCGTGCTGGGAAACCAAGCGCTATTACGATTCATCGCGTCCCTGGACATTGGTGCGGCATTACTATCGAGGACAGACGATTCGAGGCTGGGCAGGTCCGACGGGTGGCGTCGTTCAGATGCCTGCGGAGCAATGGCATCCCTATTCTCCATATGTGTTCATCACGCCTCCGTTTCCAGGTTACACCAGCGGCCACGCAACGGTCAGCGGTGCATGTTCGAAAACACTTGAGCTGTTCACAGGAACCGATCAATTTGGTTTTATCGAACGTCGCAAGCATTGTGAACTGACAGAAACGAATGCTGGCGATCTGATGACACTCGAATTGCCGACATGGAGCGCGACGGCGGAGATGGCAGCTTTGTCGCGCGCACTTGGCGGCTACCACATTCCTATCGACAATGATGTCGGGATCAAAGTTGGGCGTGAATTAGCGAATTGGAGCTGGCCAAAATTTCAAGCCTATTTCGCTGGATCGGCCACAGTCCGCCCGTGAATTCCGTGGTGAGCATTTGATGCAGTATCGAGTACTGGGAAAGACCGGCATCCAGGTTTCAGTCATTGCGTTTGGCGCCGGTCCGATCTCGACGCTAATGGTGGGCGAAGAGCGATGTTTGCAGACGCAGGTGGTTCGGCACGCTCTTGAGTGTGGCATCAATTGGTTTGACACCGCAGCCACTTATGGTCAAGGTGCTTCGGAAATCAGCCTCGGGCTGGCGCTCAAAGAAATTGCGCCCGAACGGATGCCACATATCGCGACCAAGGTTCGTTTTTCACCTGAAGACTTAAGTGATATTCTCGGCGCCGCGCGACGATCTCTAACCGAAAGTCTACGGCGTTTGCAAGTTTCCAATGTTACGTTGCTTCAGCTCCACAACTCGATCACTCCGCAGCGAGGCGACGAGCCTACGAGCATCGCGCCGCAGGATGTGCTTGGGCCCAATGGAGTTGCACAGGCATTCGCACAATTGCGGGATGAAGGCTATGTTCGTTTTTTGGGATTTACAGGCTTGGGGCATCCGGACAGCATGGCGCAGATTGCATGTTCGGGGCGATTCGAAACGATCCAAGTTCCCTACCATATGCTGAACCCAAGCGCCGGCAGGTGTATGCCCGCGGAATTTATGGAAACCAATTATGGAAATATTATCGATGTTTGTGCGCGACAAAGCTTGGGCGTTTTCGTGATTCGCGTTCTCGCGGGCGGAGCGCTGGCCGGCAACGAACCTAGCCCGCATACTTACAAGACGCCTTTTTTTCCACTCGATTTGTATTTGCGCGATCGCCAGCGAGCTGACGAATTAGTCGCTGGATACCTTGGCAGAGACGAGCTCGCGCGTCAAGCAATTCGATTTTCGATCACACATACGCAAGTTCAGGCGGCGATTATTGGTTTCGCGTCGAATTCTCAAATTGACGAGGCAGTAAAGGCACTCCCGCACCGCTCGCCTATAACGCGTTCGCGAGATGCATTTTTGTTCACTTAGGGCCTGTCGGTAGAAAAACTCAGCACGAGTTCTTTGTCTGCATTGCGCGCACGTAGTCCGCCAGTTCTTGGACGGTTTCTACATTGAGGATTTGGTCGTCGACAGCAATTTTGAAATCGCGTTCTATTTCCACGGTCAACTCAGCCATCCCAACTGAATCGACGCCTACCAACACCAAACTGTCTGACAACTGCGGGTTACCGCCAAATTTATTGACTAATTGGTCGAGTAACTTTTGTTCAATGGATTCCACAAGCCAATCCTTAACTCATTAATCGAGCCGAATCGGCTCCATGCCAGCAAGTTCTACCTGCCAGCTACCTGGTACAATTAGGGTCAGCCGACCAGCTACTTGATGTCTTCAGTAGCCTTGAGCCCGGCGTAGTTTACCGCATTTGTGTCTTGAGCCAAAGATGGCGTTTTTTCATGGACTTGGTTCATCCGAAAAACGAAGTACCATGGAATGCAAATTACCAAAATTACCAGCCCCAAACCGACCAAGCCCTCGTTTTTCAGCCGTCCGCCAAGCCGTTCAATCGGCTCTCTTACTCCGGCAGATCGTTCTTGTACTAAGACCCAGAGGTCGGTTTTCGAGCGATCGCTCAAATCCGTGCTATCACGACTAGGCAAGTGTACTTCTTGCATCGCGGCAATCCACTCACCCTGGAAAACTTCGCCGTTGGTTTTCATTGCGGCTGGATCGAGATACGATTCCATCCCGGTCTTGCGCAGTTTTGCTAATTGGCCTGCGTCGATCACAGGAGGAATATCCAACGAGTCATTGGAGCCGACAAGAGTCCCCGGTCTCATTTGCGCGCGCAACAAAGGATGCTGCAACAGCGTGCCTTCCATCCCCTGGCGACCATCGACAAACACCAAGATCCGGTCGTCTCCCTGTTGATAGCTGGTGTCTAGCAATAGATGAAAATCTCCTAGATTGATCGTCAATACGACAATTCCAATCGGCGTTCCGTCCGACTCGGCGTCCGCTGTGTCGCGCCAGATCGGAGCGCTGATGGCGACTTTCCATTTTCCGGTCGACGTGCTGCGAAAAACTGATGAAAAATGGGTACTTCGAATCGCAGCAGGGCGAACTTGCAACTGGTTGGGTTTCAGATCTTCCTGCAGGCCAGTAAAGTACGTTCGATAGGCAAAGTTTTTCCCTATAGGACTATTCGTCTTAGCTTCTTCTGGATCGTAGTAGTCGATGGCTAAATTATTGCCTAGTGCATCGAGCACCAAGAGACTGCTGAATATCGCGGATTTTCCTCCGGCCGAGTTGTCGTCCACGATTTCATCCAGTCGACTGGCCAGGTATTCGTTGAGTTTTCTGAGTTGTGGGATTTCGGCGAATCGCGCTATGTCGGCTTGATTGTCTCGAACTCGTGCAATGTCGCGCAGCGATTGTTCTGTTGCCTCGAAGGCCTCAGTGATTAGCTCGCGAAGTCTCTCGCGATTACTTTCCGCCTCTACGGTACGAAACAAATCAGCGATCTCTCCTTCGAGTGAACTGGCTGCGAATTTGGCTGCAAACTGGTTACTCATGAGCGCCCAATGTTGAACGCGTTCCAATGATTCCCGTTTTGCAATCGAAATGCCGCGGAGGAAGAAAACCATCATCATCGTCAGCAGCAGCAGTGGCCCAACAATTCCCAGCAGGTAGAGTGGTCGCCGAACTCGAGCAATTTCGCGACGTGCGACTGCTTCCAGAACTTGCTGTACGTTGGCGTATCGATCCATCGGCTGCTTAGCTAGACAGCGATCAACGATTTGGCACAGGGCCTTGTCGGCTCGTGAAAGCTTGTAATGCGATCGCGGTGCAGGTGAGTCAAAGATCGCATTCCGGTAACGTTCCAGACGTTCGGGTAGCGAGGCGGCGGTATCCAGTTTTTCAACGACGTGCGGCGAACGATAAGGTGGCGTGCCTACCAGCATCGTGTGCAAAATTGCTCCCAACGCATATACGTCCCAACCGGCATCTGCCGACGCCGCCAAATCGGCTTGCTCCGGTGCCATGTAAAATAAAGTACCCAACGACGGTGACTGTTCGTGCGACATGCGACTTTGCCCGAAATCGGCCAGTCGCGGTCGCCAATCGTGATCCAGCAGCACATTAGCCGGCTTGAGGTCGCAGTGCAATACGCCCTTGCCGTGAGCGAAATTCAGTCCTTCGGCAATTTGGCGAAAAATCGCAATTGACTCCGTGACAGTTAACCTACCTCGCTGACGGATAAGGTCCTCCAATGAGCCGTTCTCCAAAAACTCCATCACATAGTACGGTGGCTCAGCTTCCCAACCGACCGTCAGCACTTGGACGATATACCTGCCGGTCGACATGTTGACCAAGTGTTTGACTTCGCGGCCTAACAACGACCAGTTAACTCCACCTCGATGCAGATAAAACTTGATCGCCACTTCGCGCGAAGTATTGAGGTCGCGTCCCTTCCAAACTTGACCAAATGCACCCTGTCCCAGCAGTTTTTCGATGCGTACTCCTGGCACTTCTGCTGGTGGAACAGTTGCGTTCAGGCTCAAGCGTTCAGCCGCGCGCAGCTCACCCATGGTCTGCTGTAGTGTGAAATCAGAGGACATTCGGCAGTGATTTTCCTTGCGGTCATTCAGGCTAAAGCGGTAGGCGTCCAATATTGTTGGACGTGCAATCTCACTTCTTGGTTCAAAATTATAAACGTCGAACGGTTCTCACGTTATCGAGTTTCGGCAAATTCTTGGCCCTCAGTTCACCACAGTTTTCTTTGTCGCAGTGTTGCCTACCATTTATTCGCTCGCGAATCGCTATTTATGACGCTTTGTTTCATTGTGTCATCACTTGCTAGGCCGATCGCGATGGGGGTGGGCGAAACGAGTCTGCAATCCATATATAATCACTGCTGGTTCGAAGAATCGGGTAGGTACGGGTTAAACGAGTTCTGGCCACACCAGTACGAGCCAGGGACGATCGGGCGAAATCCTGCTTTGGCCACGGCAACTGTACCGAATCCTCTGCTGACTACCTCGCCAATTTTACTCTCTAGATAGATCCTATAGCGGCCGAGCTCAATGAACATCCTGCCACACTACCGGTTCGCAGCCTTGTGCTGGTTTAGAAAGAGTAAGCGGAAGGGCGCTAGCCTCCGGCGCGGCGGCTGTTGCCAGACGTGCGATGCAAACCCAACTGGCAAGTCGCGTCAAAACAGCCTGGTAGCCAAAACTCCCGTGCCGGGGGCTAGCACCCTTCCGCTCACCGTTTTCGGGCTAGCGTTGTGCTGCTTTTTCTGCGGAGTTTCTTTCTCAGATGCGATATCCCAGGACGCAAAAAAAACTCGCTCTACCTGGGGCAGCAACCTGTGGCGCGCCACCCAACTGCTGTCGTTATACAAAGTACTGGATCGAGAGGGGCCGCTGACCAAAGATGCGATGTGGCTGGCCGCTGGGTATCCATGGGGAATTGACCAACCGCTGACCAGCCAAGAACTGAAATCTGCGGTCGGTCGATTGGCAAGCATTTGTCTGTCCAGCAACGGCAAGCCAACCATTACAACCGCCTCGGCAATTTCGTCGCAACATCTCCGATCTGTTCTTGCCTCCATCAATCCTCAGTGGGCATTCGTGGTGGACCGAACCCCAATTCAGAACCCGCACAGCATTACTGCGGGTGAGTTTGCTTTGGTCGCTTACGAACTGCTCAAGTAATAGAATTTCGACCGATGTGGAATTGCAAAGCTAGGGCAAATGCCGAGAATCGTTTTAGTATTTAAGGTTTTCTTGGGTTTCTCAGCTGCCAAATATCGAGTCACTTAAAATGTACCCTTACTCAAGCCAACGTTCATGAACAGCCATACCGTGGAACGTGTACAATCGGCGTCGACGCAGATTCCCGACCAACGAGGACGCTTTGGGGAGTTTGGCGGACGATTTGTGCCGGAGACATTGACGCGTGCACTGGTTGAGCTGGAATCCGCATACGCTGCGGCCCGCAAGGATCCAACATTTCATGTCGAATTGAACGAATTGCTCAAACGATTCGTCGGGCGTCCATCACCATTATATCATGCGCAACGGTTGACTAAACTGGCCGGCGGTGCGCAAATTTGGTTCAAGCGTGAAGATCTCAATCATACCGGTGCTCACAAGATTAATAACACGCTTGGTCAAGCTCTGTTGACCTTGCGCATGGGCAAGAAAAGAGTGATCGCGGAAACGGGAGCCGGTCAACATGGAGTTGCGACGGCCACGGCCTGTGCACATTTCGGATTGCCGTGCGTCGTGTACATGGGCGCCGAAGATGTGCGACGCCAAAAGCCCAATGTGTTTAGCATGCGATTGATGGGCGCCGAAGTTCGCCCGGTCACCAGCGGATCGAAAACACTGCGCGATGCCGTGAACGAAGCGATGCGAGATTGGATGGCCTCGGTCGAGAATACTCACTATATCATTGGCTCGGTAATCGGTCCGCATCCGTTTCCCATGATGGTGCGCGACTTTCAATCGGTGATCGGACGCGAGGCACGCGCTCAGTGCCAAGAGACCTTTCATCGCTTGCCAGACACCGTTGTGGCGTGCGTCGGCGGTGGATCGAATGCTGCGGGAATGTTTTTCCCGTTCATTGAAGATGCTTCAGTTCGCTTGATCGGAGTGGAAGCTGGAGGGCGTTCGAGCAGCTCGGGCGAGCACGCGGCACCTTTATCGCTGGGTACTCCTGGGGTCTTGCATGGCAGCTACAGTTACGTCATGCAGGATCGCGACGGCCAGACCTCGCCGGTCCATTCAATTTCCGCCGGATTGGATTATCCCGGAGTTGGTCCGGAACATAGTTACTGGAAAGACAGCGGGCGAGTCGAATATACGTTTTGTCGCGATGATGATGCCTTGGCGACGTTCGACAAAGTGGCTCGTAACGAAGGCATCCTGCCGGCGCTGGAGTCGTGTCATGCGGTCGCCAAAGCGATTGAGATTGCCGGGACGATGAACGCAGAACAAAACTTGCTGATTTGTTTGAGCGGACGCGGAGATAAAGATGCTGCCGAGATTGCTCGCTTGAAGGGACAAGACTACTAGCATGTCTGTTATTGACGAACGATTTGCCGATTTGCGAGCCTCGGGACGAAAAGCATTTATTCCATTTATCACAGCAGGCGATCCGTCACTGGACATGACTGGGCGACTGCTGCTACGGCTGAGCCAATGCGGTGCGGCCATTGCGGAAGTCGGCATTCCCTACAGCGATCCAATCGCCGACGGCCCAGTCATACAAGCATCCTATACGCGAGCACTTGAGGCTGGCATAAAACTGGAGGATATCTTTGCGACGATCGCGCGCGTAGTTCCACAAGTGAAAATGCCGATCGTATCCATGGTCAGCTATGCGATCGTGAATCGACTTGGTCCTCAACGATACGTCGAAGATGCTCAGCGCTGTGGGTTCAGCGGAGCCATCGTTCCCGATTTACTGGTTGAAGAAGGTGACGAACTGCGCGAAATATGTCGTCAGCGTGATTTTAGTTTGATTCATCTGGTAACGCCGACCACGCCTCGCCAGCGAATGCTGCGCATCGCCGAGTGCAGCACGGGTTTTATCTATTTCGTATCGGTGACTGGAATTACAGGTGAGCGAACGGAATTGCCACAAGAATTGTACGAGCAAGTGGCGTGGTTGCGCGAGCGAACAGAGATTCCGATATGCATCGGGTTCGGCATCAGTCGCGTCGAGCACGTCCGGCAACTGGCACCGGTCGCCGATGGATTGATCGTTGGGTCGGCGATCGTGCGCAAATTTGTTGAAGCGAATGACCCCGAAGTTGCCCTGGCTCAGGTCGATGAATTAGCGCGCGCACTGATCGGTGCCATGGGGTAGTCCCCGAATCCTGCCGACTCAATGCGGAGTACCTGTCATCGCCAAGTCGAGATTGAAGAAACGATCGGACTGTGTACCGATTCGTCGCATCGATTCTTAGCTGGAATGCCAAATGCCATTGGAGAAAACTCAGCATGCGGGAAATCTTGACGACCCGGATGTTGCGCACAACATGCTCAGCAAACTTGGTTGCGTCGACATTCCGCGTTCGACCTCGAGCCTCAAGCAGGTTCTGGAGGTGGGACTAACCGAGGATCTGTTCGTAATGCTGGTGCGTCAGTTGGCGAGTGTGTTGCTTCAATGTGCTGATCCCGATGGTGTGCTGTGTCATCTTCAGCGATTTATCGCGGCCAGCCGCTCGCCGCAGTCGCTGGTGTCGCTGTTCGAACGCGACCCTGAGTCGTTGGCGTCTCTGACAACGATTCTTTCCACCAGCCAGTATTTGGCCCAACAACTGGTGCGCGATCCCGAAGTATTCGACTTGCTGCGATTGACCGAAGGTCAACCAGTGGCTCGCGATATCTTGGTCGATGAAATCGCGACCGAGGTGGACGCTGCGCTCGATGAGGGACAAGTGATGCGCATTCTGCGCACGTACAAACATCGCGAAACGATGCGCATCGCATACGGTGATTTTGTGGGCCAGATGCCATTGGAAGTCGTTACGCAACAGATTTCTACCTTGGCCGAAGCAATCGTCGAAGGGGCGCTGCGCGCCGCGTGGCGAGACTGTATTGCGTGGCGGGGACAGCCGCTGCGTTCCGACGGCCAACTTGCCAGATTTTCAGTAATCGCGCTCGGCAAGCTCGGCGGAACCGAGCTGAATTATTCCAGCGATATCGACGTGGTCTTTGTGGCCGACATACAAGGGCACACCGAACATCCTCGACCGATCGAGAATTCAGAATTTTTCTTACGACTAGCTCGGCAGTTGATCAAATTGCTGAGCGAATCTACAGCGCTGGGGCACGCTTATCGAGTCGACATGAGATTGCGACCTGACGGCGCACAAGGTGCATTGGTAATTGGACTGCACGAGGCGCTGCACTACTATGACAGCGCCGGACGAACTTGGGAACGGCAGGCATTTGTCAAAGCTCGCGCGATTGCCGGCGACAGCGAGCTTGGCAATGAGTTCATCGAACGTTTACAGCCGTGGATATACCGCACTTACCTTAATCGAGCAGATATTACCGGTTTGGCTGCACTTAAACGACGGATAGAACGGCGATCCAACCAGTCTGGACAAGATGATCGTAATGTGAAAACGGGCAAAGGAGGAATCCGGGATATTGAATTTGCGATCCAATTTCTGCAGTTGCTCAATGGAAGCGAGTCCCAATCGGTGCGCGGAGCAAACACGCTGAATGTAATCGCTCAACTTGAGCAGCATGGTTGCTTGACGGCACCGGAACGATCCATACTGGAGTCCAACTACCGATTTTTGCGCAGGATCGAGCACCTGCTGCAGATCATGTTCGATTCGCAAACCCATATGCTGCCTACCGATCCAGTGGAAGTTCGCCGATTCGCGTTGCGCGCTGGCTATCGCGATCGCGCAAATGCGAGTGCGGCCACACAATTCATCAATGAATATGTGGATCGCACCGCGAAGAACCGAAAAATACTCGACCATTTGCTGCACGACGCATTTGGGGGCGAAGCCAACGTTGCTGAGGAAAGCGATCTGATCTTGGACCCCGAGCCCAGCCTCGAGTCGATCGACCGCGTGTTAGCGAGATTTGGATTTCGCGATGCACAACGAGCGCACCAGATACTGATGGAGTTAGCCCGCGAATCGATTTCATTCTTGTCCACGCGTCGCTGTCGCCATTTTCTCGCTGCGATTGCTCCCCAGTTGCTCGCCACGATCGCTCGCACACCTTCGCCGGACGATACGTTGGTAAAGTTGGCGTTGGTCAGCGAGTCGATTGGCGGCAAAGCGGTGCTGTGGGAATTGTTCAGCGTCAATTCACCCAGTATGGAGCTGTGCGTTCGGTTATGCGCCTGCAGCCCGTATCTGGTAGGCATCTTAGTTGGCAATCCGGGCATGATCGACGAACTGATGGACTCGCTGATGCTCGATCGTTTGCCGAACTACGATGAACTGGACGAGTTACTCGCCGAAACGTGCCGTAACGCCGACGATATCGCGCCGATGCTGCATAGTTTTAAGAACGCGATGCATCTTCGCGTGGGCATTCGCGACATACTTGCCAAAGAAACGATCGAGAGCACGCATCGTTGTCTGGCGGAAATTGCAGAAGTTTGCTTGAAGCAAGTAATTGAGCAAGAATATCACAAACTTGTGCGCAAGCTAGGTCTGCCCATCGTCGGCGAAGGAGCCAGCGCCGGTCAGCCGGCGGAATTGATCGTACTGGCAGTTGGCAAGTTAGGTGGCAACGAACCCAATTACCACAGTGATCTCGATGTCCTATTTCTATTCGACGGTGATGGTCAAACTCGCTCGATAGTGCCTAGCCGTCGCTACCAACCAACGACGAATCGGCATTTCTTTAATCAACTGGCCCAGCGCATCGTACAAACGATGACGCACCTGGGCGTCGGAGGCCGATTGTTTGACCTCGATGCTCGCTTGCGTCCCTCCGGCTCGAGCGGAGTATTAGCGATTACGGTCGCCGACTTGCAAGCCTACTTTTTTGAGGAACATGGCCAGCTATGGGAACGCCAGTCGCTGTGCAAAGCCCGCGCGGTGTGGGGCAGTTCGGCAGGCCGCCTGGCAGCAACCCTAGCCGTGCACGAGATTCTAACTCGATTCGATTGGCAGCCGGAAATGCTTGAGGAAATTCGGCAAAAACGTTATCGATATCAACACGGAGCTGCCGAGTCGAATTTGAAACGCAGCTTAGGTGGGACGGTTGACATTGAATTCATCGTGCAAATGCTGCAGTTGCAACACGCGGGACAGAATTCTCTATTGCTCGAACCCAATACGATCGAGGCGCTACAAAAACTGTGCGAACACGGATTGATCTCCACAGAGGATGCGAATACGCTGCGCGAAAACTATCGATTCTTGAGGAGCATCGAATCGGGTTTACGCTTGATGGACTTGGCCGCGCGGCACGATTTACCGACTGATCGCGATCAACTGCGGCAGCTTGCGTTCTTGTTGGGTTATCACGAAGATGAGTCGATCGACGAGCGCTGCCGCCGCGTACGGGTGGAGAATCGCCAGCTATTTGATATCTACTTTGCCGAAGGGGAGCAGAATTGACAATCTCTTGTTGCCGATTATTCGTAATGCTGACACTCGCCTGCATCGCTGGGTGCTTGGCGCGAAACGCCAACGCTGCCGATACACCGGTTCCCAATGTCGTCGTGATTCTTGCCGATGACTTGGGCTACGGAGACCTGGGTTGTTACGGTCATCAGCGATTCAAAACACCGAACCTGGATCAAATGGCCGCGCAAGGTGCTCGGTTGACACAATTTAATACCCCCGCTCCGTTCTGCGCGCCAACAAGATCGGCGCTGATGACCGGACGTTATCCCTTTCGTTCGGGCATGACTCAAAATCCAGCACCCGATGGGCCGGCAGGAGCTGACTCAATTTCGCTTGCAGTCAGCGAAATCACTTTGGCACAAATTCTGCGTTCTGCTGGCTACGCGACCGGAATTGTAGGTAAGTGGCATCTCGGACACAAACCAGCCAGTCTACCCACCGACCGCGGATTCGATGAATATTTCGGCATTCCCTACTCAAATGATATGCGGCCCGTCAAACTGGTCGACGGCAGCAAGACGGTGGAATATCCAGTGGTCCAGGCCACGCTCACACAACGTTACACCGACCGCGCGGTTCAGTTCATCGAACGAAACAAGTCTCGTCCGTTCTTTCTGTACTTCGCACAAGCAATGCCACACAAGCCGTTGGCCGCATCGGAGAAAATGTACCAAAAAAGTGGTCAAGGACTGTATGCCGATGTGCTCGCCGAACTCGACCAGAGCGTGGGAGAGGTGTTGTCGAGCTTGAAGGCCAATGGAATTGACGATCGTACATTAGTGATATTCACCAGCGATAACGGTCCCTGGTTTGGCGGCAGCACCGGTGGCCTGCGAGGAATGAAAGGGAGCAGTTGGGAAGGTGGTTATCGCGTTCCCATGATCGCACGCTGGCCCGGAAAAATCCCGGCTGGCCATATCAGTCATCAACACGCGGTCACGATGGATATCTTTACAACGGTATTGGCGGCTTGTCGCGTGAAAACTCCTGACAGTCGCAAGATCGACGGGCTGGACATGATGTCCATACTAACCAGCGCGGCACCATCACCTCATGACTTTGTGCTGGGACACCAAGGACCTCGCTTGGCGACGATACGCGACCAACGCTGGAAACTGCATGTATTAGCTGCCAATCAAATGCGGTTCAATCGCAATAACACCGGTCGCTGGATCGACCCACGCGCTCCTGACGGTGTAACGATTCTCGCACCTTACGAACAATATCAGCCCAGCGATTTCCCGGGACTCGACTCGGGTGTTGCCGCGGCTCCGATGCAGTTATTCGATCTTCAGGCTGATCCAGGCGAACAGCGCAACGTGGCGACGGAGTTCCCGCACGAAGTCACCCGTTTGAAAACTGCCTATGATCGAATGATTCAACTTTGATGCAGAGTACTTGTCCACATCGGTTCATTCACCGATTAACCTAGCGACGTGATTTGCTATTTGCACTATATTCCCTGGAGATCCGTAATATGTTGTATCGAAGTTGCTTTTCTGCGATCGTGGCGATTGGAGTATTGATGGGAACCGTTTCACCTCTGTTGCGCAGCGAAGAATTGCGTGTATTCATCTCGGCTTTTGCGGCAGGGAATGAAGGAGCGATTCATGCATTTCAGTTGGATTTGGAATCAGGCAAGCTGCGCCCGACAAATCGTACCGCAGACATTGAACATCCATTCTTTCTGGCTGTGTCGCCCAATAATAAGTTTCTGTATTCGATTCACGCCCCGGGTAAGTTTGGTGGGACGCAGGACGAACAGGTAACGGCGTTCGAGATCATCGACAAAGAGGGACGACTTCGTTTGCTGAATCGTCGAACATCGCGGGGTACGGCCTCGTGCTATCTGGATGTTGACCAAGCTGGCAAGTCGCTGGTGGTGGCGAATTATCTGAATGGAAGTTTGGCGTCCTTTGCTATTCAGCCAGACGGTTCGCTCAGTGAGCCGGTTACGTTCGTTCAGCACGTTGGTTCGAGCGTCAATGAGGATCGACAATCTAGCCCCCATGCTCATTGCAGTGTGATCAGTCCGGATGGCCGTTTTGTGCTCGCAGCGGACCTTGGCCTGGATCAGATTCTTTGTTATCAGCTCGCTGCATCGAACAGTTCGCTCACGCCCAACCAGCAGGCGTTCGTGCGCACGCTACCGGGAGCCGGTCCCAGACACCTGACCTTTCATCCCCATGGAAAGTTTACGTACGTGATCAATGAACTCGCCAATTCCGTGACTGCTTTTGATTTCCACCGTGACACTGGTTTCCTGACCGAACGAAGTACGATTTCGACTTTGCCAAGCGATTTCACGGGCAAGAGTTACTGCGCTGATTTGAAGATCACTCCCGATGGTCGGTTCCTGTACGGTACCAATCGCGGTCACGACAGCTTGGCAGCCTACCGAATCGCTCAAGACGGTTCGTTGACATTAATTGGCATTGAGCCGAGTCTAGGAAAAGGTCCACAAAATTTGGCGATTACCCCCAACGGACAATTGTTGTTGTGTGCGAACATGCCTGGAAACAATGTCGTTGTATTTCGCATTGATCCGAATTCCGGCAAACTGACTCGTACTGGCGAATTGATTTCATTGCCCAGCCCTTCGTGCATCATGATTCGCTGAACGCGCGATCCGTCGCTAAACTGTGTACCCAAGAGTTTGGCATGCGTTATGCGCGAGCTTGCGCAGTTGGTCGATCAATTGGGCCGGAAATAGGCAGAAACTGAACTCTCGCGACTGCAGAGCATTGCGAATCCGCATCTGCGAACTCAGTTGATCCAAATTGCGCTGAACGTCTTCGATTTGCGATGCATTAAACGTTTCGAGCCGACGGTGGATATCGACCAATTCGCGATGCCAGTTCCATTTCTTGCCCTTCTCAGGCATATGGTCGAGCAAATTGCGGCGCTGGTCGAGCAATAAACGAGTTTCTGGTGTGTCAATCGTCAGGAACTGCTCGGGATGGTGCCTCAGTTGCCAAATCCTATTTTGTTGTTCGCGAATCTCTTGGTCGGTAATTTTGGGGACATCGATTGGCAAGTGCATCGTGGCAGTCGCGACCAGATACGGTGGCGCGGCGCATCCAAAATACTCGCTCAGAATTGCGTCCGTTAACTGATCGTACTTGCCGCCACCGATGCCGTGAACAAACAAGTCGCCGATGACCATCCTGGCGAACATCGTTGTCAGCAAGGCACGTGGTCGAATGAAAACCTCATCTTCCAGCAACTCCATCCATTGATCGATCGCTTGTTCGCTATCGATTGGGCCTTCAATCTCAACTTGCCAGCCATTGCGATCGCTCAGCAGCAAACTGTCCTGGCGATGGTAGAGAAATAGTGCTTGACGTCGTGGCACTTCGGCGCGATAGACCCACCATGGACCTTCGATCCAGCCAGCTCGTTCTTGCAGCGCCGGAACGGGATGGGCCGCGCTGCGAACATGGTTGGCTCGTCGATAGGTGTCGCGATGCCAGTTATAAATCTTGCGAAACGTCGCCAAATCGTGCATGATCTGCAAACTGAAACGGGCGAACGACCGAGTAGAGGTCAAACTGCTCAGCGGCAGTTCTAACGTGTTCAATCCGCATGCTCGCTCCAGAGCGTGTCGAGCTTGTGCCAAGATTGTGCCGACAGGCAGAGGGCGTTCCAGCAGCTTCTCCGTTTTCGCCCATAATTGATCGACCAGCGGATTATCCACTTCGGTCAATAAGTGGCGGCGAATCCTTTGAGGAAACGATTCGAACGTCGAAGCACTGGCGATGCAGCGAGTTTCCCACGGAGTCGCTTGACGGGGCAAATCCCATGGGACCGATTCGAAGGTGATATTCCCAACTGCATCGCGTCCGGGGACTTTTACGGCGATCGATCGGCACAAGTCGTTGTCGACAATCAGGTTCAGCGCGATGCCATCGGTTTGCTTGGCAAGTTCGTCGAGCAGAAAATTCTTGAACCACACGCCTGGATGAAATAACTCCGGTTGATGTCCAGCGATAATTAATGGAGCGTTCTCTGAAGGTGCGAAGTCAAATGGCTCGGCGCTATAGCTGGCAACATACCGGGCAGCCAACGAAAGTACTTCGCGCCGAGCCTCGTCGCGCACGCTCGCAAGATTCTTGCCACACAATGAGACACGTTGCTTGGCTGTAGCCAACCACTGGCCAGCAACCATGCTTTCGCCGTCCAAATCGCGCGACGGTTGCACCAAGAAATGTCCGGAATCGATTGGCGCTTTGAGTCGAAGTGACGGTCTTGCACCAGCCACAGTCATTAAGGGCACTCCTGGCATGTCAGATCGGCGTGCGGTAGTCGATAGCCCTTCTCTAGTGCAGCAAGCACGCTGCGATCGATGCATTCGTTGTAATACTTCAAGCGAATTTCAGCTTGATCGAGTGTACCGCCAAAGGACCGATTCAAGTCGAGGTAAATGAGCGGTACCGGCACCTCAATGATACTCAGCCCCAACGCGGCTGCCTGGACCCACAACTCCAATGGCATCGCATATCCATCGTCTTGGATATCCAGCAGCTTCAGCGATTCGACTCGATAAGCTTTGAAACCGCAAAAGGCGTCGGTCAGATTCAAACCGAGTCGCTGATTCAACTGGCGCGTAACCAAGCGATTAATGAATAATCTCTGTTCCGGTGGTTGGCTATCGCCCTCGTAACTCTTCAGGTAACGACTGCCCGAAACAATATCTGCATGGCGACAGGCGGCCACAAATCGCGGAATGCGTTGCGGTTGGTGCTGACCATCGCAGTCCAGCGTTACCAGATACTCGTACTGATGTTCGATCGCGTATGCAAACGCGGATTTCAGCGCCGCACCGTAACCACGGTTCTTTTCGTGATTGACAACTTGAACAGTTGGCCATGACTTCAGTCGCGCAATCGTTCCGTCGGTCGAGCCGTCGTTGATTACTAACACATCCTGCGCGTACTTACTTACTTCGGCTAGAACCGAATCAACGGTCGTAGCTTCATTAAAAACTGGAAGTGCGGCTAGCCATTTCCTAGACATGTTTCGGTCCTTTCGATTGCAAACGCAAACTCTTCACTCTCCGAGCAAAACCTATCGCTTCAGACTAGCTGCTTACCATCTCGTAGCGGAATCTGTCAAGGATTTCGTCGTTCGATCGAAACTCTTGACCAGTTCCGCCACTGTTTCCGAATCAAGTCCGAGCCATACGCGTAAGCGTATAAGCAGCAATTTCGTCAGCCCAGAGTATGTCTCTGACATCTGCATTCTAGGCAATCGAAATTGTCCGTCAACGAAAGTTGATTACCAAGCAGGAATATTAGTTGGGGCGTGTCGCGAATACGACATACTGCGCACCTAAAGGAACGCGCCGCAACCGGGGCTCGAACAGCCGCAGCCACGCGAGAAATCGTGGAAAAAAGAAGTGATGTTCAATACACCGCACCATTAATTGTGCGTTGGAAAGGCGCGCAAAAGTTTCGTTTTGGGTTAAAACAATCGCGTCCCGATCAAAGGGAATGCGCCTCATAACCCAACGTGTCCCGATATTCCACGGATTATTCTCCCACAGGGCAAAACCACCGCCAGGACGAATCAGATCGCAAACTCTGGCCAAAACAGTCGTTCGTTGTTCGGGAGCAATGTGGTGGAATACACCGTTGCAATATACCAAATCAATCGACTTGGAAGCTATTCCCGCCAAATCCTCAACCCAGCGAAATCTGTCATCGGTATGCGCAGATTGGGCTGCTGCCAATGCACTTGTGGCGATATCGCTGCCGTAAATGATCGCTCGAGGAAAATCCTTGGCCAAGAATTCCGCTGCCGTGCCAACGCCACATCCAAAATCAAGCACACTGTTGATCGGCATACTCCAACGCTCGGCCAGCCTCGCGGTTGCGGATATTCGCGAGCGTGCGAAGTAATCGGGCGTTTCACCACTTAGGCCCACTCCTTGCACCAACTGTCGATGATAGTCCCTCGCATTCTTCCCGAACAGTTCGTTGCTGGACGTCACCGTGGCGATGGATTCGCTGATTTGCATGATAGTACCGATAATTCCGGCGAAAGAACTCGATCGTCTGCTTGAGTGCGGAATGTATCAAGCTGGCCAGCTTTGATAGCTGGATAGCCGATTCATCTGTAACCGTGCCACTGAAAATCGCAAATGCAAGTCTTCCGCGATGGAAATGTCCAGCAATTTTTTTACCGGTGCCGATCTGTCTACACTCCTTGGCACAATTCGTGGAACCGCAAATGGTGTCGCGTGTTGCATCCGAAATCAACCAATTCGACGTGGTGAGCGTTGTTACCATGCCAGCGAAAACAAATGCGCCACGGATCGTTAATACGAATGCTGTATTGGCCATGGCAGCTTAGTTGGACAGCGCCATTTTGTGTGCAAGGCATGGCTTTTGGCCCTAGCCATTTCGTCGTTTACCCCGCTGCCGCTAGGCGAGGATTGGGTTGAGCTTGGCTTTGCAATAAGTTCGAAATCTCAACCCAATCCTCGCCTAGCGGCTGCGGGTTAAATGATTTCGCTGCAACGACTTGTTCTTTCCAATGCAAATGAAAGTGGCGCTGTCCATTTAGGTAGCATGCTGGGAACTTCGCAAGTTAGAATGCAGTTTTCAGTAGAATTTATCTTTCATGAGCGGAATGGGCGATTGAGTACACGCAACTTCAGAGAACTTCTGGCCAGCGCGAAAATTGCGCGGCGATTGAATACTGCTCGATTTTTGGGTGGATTGGCAGCGATTCACGTGCCGCTGATTTTCATTCTCTGCGGATACGTAACCGACGCGTTGGCAACACCCAATGGATCGACGTCTGTTATCTTTGGCAGGTGGTTGCCAAATTTTCGGCGCTGGCTGCCGGAAGAAATGAGTTTATTGGCGCAAGTTTCCACACTGCTCGCCTTGGGCCTGGTGCTGCTGTTTATTCAGTCGTGGTGCTTGCTGGCTTTCTATCGGCAAATTCAAGGAGTAGCAGTCGAATTCGAAACCAAATTAATTCAGCGATTGCGCGATCATGCGAGAAAGCTGGCGATTGTACGCGGGTTGTCGGGGCAAGAATTGGCGCTTGGAGATGCGTTGGAATATCACTTGCCGCGCGTGCGCAATAGTCTCAGTCGTTGGTGGCGGGCGTATCCGCGCCATCTGGTACAGCTCGTTGGTTGTGGCATTGTGGCGTTTCTGGTCCAGCCGATGCTAATGTTGTTGACTTCGGTTGCTGCAAGCCTGGTGATAGTCGTCTATCGATGGTTAGATCGCCGTCGCAGAACGATGTTGCCGGTCGTACGCGAACGAGCGGCGCAGCGGCGAGCGACGATTCAATCGATCTGTATTCGCGGTCCGTTGCTGGAGACAGTACACCAGGCGAGCGACATCAGCGAGCGATTCGAGCAAGAGCTCAGTGGATACCGCGTCGATGCAGAACGCTCGCTGGCTAGCTCTGCCTGGAAGACACCGCTGGTCGTATTCTTGTCTGGCTCGCTGGCCTGTCTTTTTATTTTTATCGTCGCCATTCACATTTTGCGTCCGGAGGCAGGATTGTCGTTGGCGGGGACAGTGACATTCTTGTTGTGCAGCGTGGGAGCGGCGGCGAGCATTGTACGGTGGGAGCGCAGTCTCCGCGAACTAAAAAGCGTTCAGACGGCCGCCGACGATATTCGCAGGTTGCTGGCGATTTCCGCAGATGTACTGCCGGCGTCGGAATCGCGCGGATTGACTCGGATTGACCAACACATCGAATTGGATCACGTTACCATGCGCGACAGCGAAGGCAGGAAGCTGTTGGAAGACGTTTCTGTGGTATTTGTGCCCCGTCGACTGATAGGCATTATTTCCAGCCAGCGATTGCAAGCCAGCGCGCTGGCCGAGATGTTGATGGGGTTTGGGCGGCCAATCAGCGGCCGGATGTTGCTGGACGATACTCTGATATCGGACATCGATCTTAAGTCGATGACTCCATGGGCGACCTGGGTTTCTGCGACAGGGCCATTGGTAACCGCGTCGATCGAAGCGAATCTGCAATACGATGGAAAGCAACTTGACCGCGACAAGATTATCGACGCACTCAGGGAGGCGCGCGTTCTGGATTCAGTCGAACGCTTGCCCAACGGACTGGCAACCTTAGTTTCCGACGGCGACGATCGTTTGATTCTCGACGCGCCCTTTCGACTGGGTATCGCTCGCGCGGCGCTACTGGACCGTTCACTCGTTGTGTTGGACGAGCCCAACTCGCGCGTGGATATAAAAGTTGAACAAGAAACCACGGACGCGATGCGCAGTCTGCTGACTCGACCGATGATTACCGTGGTGCTCCCGCAGCGATTGACGACGCTGCGCCAGTGCGAAACAATTGTCTTGCTGCACGAGCATAAAGTTGCCGACATCGGAACACACGCGGAACTGTTGCAGCGCAGCGAGCTCTATCGACATATCAACTATGTAAGGTTTAGCTCGTTGCGTCATGTGACGGTTTAGGCAAGGCATGTAAGTGTGCGAGGTAATGGCCGGTTACACTTTGTGAACATCGAGCAATTTCTTCCGGTGGGCCTTCCGCCACGATTTGGCCCCCTTGCGCTCCACCCAGCGGACCGAGGTCCACTAGCCAATCGCAAGCTGACAATACATCGAGATTGTGTTCGATAACTATCACGGTATTGCCGGCTTCGACCAATCTATCCAGGACATCTAGCAACCGGCGTATGTCGTCGAAATGGAGGCCCGTCGTCGGTTCGTCGAGAAAGTACAATGTCCGACCAGTTTCGGAGCGAGCCAATTCGGTGGCTAGTTTTATTCGCTGCGCTTCGCCACCACTGAGCGTAGTCGAACTTTGCCCGAGAGCGAGGTAACCTAGTCCAACGCGATTGAGGCTGTCCAGAAATCGGTGTATCTTACTAAAGTTGGCAAAAAATTCGGCGGCCTCATCGACGCACATGTCGAGAACGTCTGCGATAGATTTTTCGCGGTAGCGGACCTGCAGCGTTTGGCGGTTGAATCGCTTGCCCTTACACGCTGAACAAATTGCGAATAGGTCTGGCAAGAAATTCATCTCGATCTTTTCGAAGCCTTGTCCTTGGCACTGCGGGCATCTGCCACTGGCGGCATTGAAGCTAAATCGACTGGCCGTGAATCCTCGTTGTTTGGACTCGCGAGTATTGGCAAACACTTCACGAACCAAGTCAAACAAGCCGCAGTAAGTGGCCGGAGTGCTGCGTGGCGAACGGCCGATTGGATCTTGAGTGATCTGAATAAGTTTATCGATATGGTCGATGCCAGAAATTTTTCGGAACGGTCCAGGTCGGGCAGAACTGAGACCTAAACTACTGGCGATGGCAGGCGCCAGGGTCTCAACCACTAAGGAACTCTTGCCGCTACCGCTGACGCCCGAGATGCCGACTAAGCATCCCAGTGGGATCCTTACCGAAACGTTTTGAAGATTATGCAGTTTTGCTCCTTCCAGCTTGATCCATGGTCGGTCTTGCGAAGTCCTGCGCTGGCGATTCGTCCAAACAGATTTCTCACCGCGGAGATATTGCGCTGTAAGTGAGTTTCGATTCTCGCAAACCGTCGCGACATTTCCAACCGCGACAATCTGGCCACCGCGATTGCCAGCGCCTGGTCCGATGTCGACCAAGAGATCTGCGGCTCGCATCATTGCTTCGTCGTGTTCGACAACAATGACGGTGTTCCCTTGGCGTTGCAGGTCGCGCAGAGATTCGATCAAGCGATCGTTGTCCGATTGATGCAACCCAATCGACGGCTCGTCCAGTACGTAGCATACGCCGACTAAACCACTGCCGATACAAGTTGCCAATCGAATGCGTTGCAGTTCACCGCCGCTGAGCGTGTCGGCTCCGCGATCAAGCGAAATATAGCCGACTCCCACTCGATTCAAGAATTGTAGTCGGTTGAGAATTCCTGAGACGATAGGAGTAGCAACGGGTTGTCGAGCCACAGGTACCGGCAACTGGGTGAACCAGTCTTGCAGTTCGCCGATGTTCATGGAACAAATCTCGGCGATATTGCGATCCGCGAGTTTTACAGATAGTGCTTCGCGCCTCAGTCGCGTACCGTTGCAAGTTGCGCATACGACGGTCGCATTATCGACTCGGACCTGTTCAGAGTCGTCGTCGCTTGCCTTTCGTCCCATACCGTCGCAATCTGGGCACGCACCATAGGGGCTATTGAAACTAAACGTACGCGGTTCAATCTCTTCATAGCTGATGCCGCAATCGGCACAGGCAAAGCGGGTACTAAACAGCCGCTCAGTCCAAGGGGAACTCTCAACTTCGTTACCACTGGCGACCAATTGTAAACTGGTCGATACCAACCCGTCAGCCAGTTTGAGGGCCAAATTGACCGAATCGGCCAAGCGTCCGCTGGCCCCTTCACGTACAATCAGCTTGTCGACAATGGCTTCGATGGAGTTCTTGCGTCTCAAGTCCAAATGTGGTACCGACTCCAAATCAAACGTCTCGCCGTTTACTCGCGCACGCAGTAGACCAGCGCGTCGAATTTCGTCCAAGACTTCCCGATGTTGTCCTCGGCGACCGCGAACCATGGGAGCCATGACGATCACTTTCGTGCCCAGTGGGAGGCTGTTAAGTTCGGCGAGAATTTGGTCAGCAGACTGCTGCAAGATTGGTGAACCGCACTCGTAACAATACGGCGAGGCCACGCGAGCCATCAACAAACGCAGGTAATCGTAAACCTCCGTAATGGTGGCCACCGTACTTCGCGGATTGGCGGTTCCGACACGCTGTTCGATGCACAACGTTGGTTGCAGGCCATCGATGGAATCGAAATCGGGTCGCTGAATTTGGTCAATGAATTGTCGCGCGTACACCGACAGACTATCGATATATTGCCGCTGGCCCTCGGCGTACAGGGTATCAAAGGCCAATGAACTCTTACCACTGCCACTGACTCCAGTGATGACAATCAATTGCTGATGTGGTAAATCGAGGTCAACGTTTTTCAGGTTGTGTGTACGCGCACCCCGAATACGAATGACCGGAGACCAAGTGTCAACTTGCTGCTTGTGAACTACTTTGGTGGAAGCCGTTGGTGGACTATCGGCTTGAGATCGAGAAGGGCTCAAGAGTGGGCTCCCCATGGACTCTGCCAAAGATGAGTCTCCAATCGAAACAGGTTCGCGAGCTCTTGGTAAAAAATCGGGTATTCATCCATCAGTTGCGAGCCGGCCTCGAAAAACGCTTCGCAACCGACCGCAAACAATTCTGACGGGCTTGAGCAGCCGTAGCAATCTAGAATCGTGTACCGAGAATCGCGACACGCATGGCGAAGTTGATCGAGAGTCTCTTGCAGTACCGATTGCCAGCGGTCGATATGCCTTCGGTCTGGCAGTGGCGGTATGCCATCTGCGGATTCTCCGTTGAGCATATCCAGTTGGTGCGCGAACTCGTGAATGACCAGGTTATGCGGTTTTCCTCGGGAGGGCTCGAGCACGTCCGACCACGACACGATCACTGGTCCGCCATACCAGGCTTCACCTTCGAGTGCTTGTTCGGCCTCCAAGTGCACGCCGGAGCCGATGGCAACTTTGCGCGGTGCGACGAAAGCATTGGGATAAATGAGAATCGATTGAACGTGGTCGAAATAGAACGGCTGGTCCCATCCCAAGACCATCAAGCCTACTTGTGCCGCGACGGCCAATTTCATGTCGTCGTTCAGGCGCAAACCACCGCAACCTTCCCAGTTCTTGCGCGCGGTAAAGTTTACGACCCACTGTTCGAGACGATCGCGCTGCTGGTTGGACAGTGAATTCCAGGGACCAACGAGCTGAGCCATCACCGTGCCGGCAAGATGAGCAAGCCGCTTGTGCGATGAACTACTGCCGAGTCCCAACAGATTTTTCCAGAATCCCAATTTCGCGCTCGTGTTTCCAATTCACTCTAATTCGGTTCTCCGGGCGAAAGCTCCTATGTTATCAGCTTGCCAGAAAGTTCGAAGTAGTCGTATTGGACACTGGAATGGATCAACTTCAAAGACAGGCGATGCGTGAGTCCCTGAGGCTACTCCGAAGCCAACAGGCCATTCTCGTCGAAGACACGCTGGATCGTGATTTCCAGGTGCTTCGGACGCGAACCGACGTCGCGGATATGGGCTCGTTGAACGGTCAAGCAGAGGTCAACCAAGGACTGCATGATCGGCAGGATATCGTTCCATTCGTCCGATTTCTCGCGCTTGATGAGTTGTGTCATTTCGCTTGCGAGTCGCTGGATTATCGGCAATTCGTGCTTGTCCGCAGCGCGGCCCAAGTGCTCAAGCACTTCGCACAGAGCATCTGCCTGGCGTCGTTCGTAACACTGAATCATGCGTTCGGTCAGTTGGCCGATCGTGATCGCTATTTTGTCAGCCATATCGGAACCGCACATATGCGAATCCGGTCGCCAGCCGAGTTGGAGTTTCACGAAGCGGTCGACCAGTTCCGGATCGAATTGACTGCCCGCGCAGCGTTTGAGCTCTGTGAAAGCGTCTTCGGGCGAACGGCCTTTACGGTAGACTCGGTCTGAGACCATCGCATCAAAGGCGTCGCAGATACATACAATGCGGGCGCCCAATGGAATGTTCTGGCCAAGTGGCATATCGTTCGACTGGCGAACGCCATCGAATCGACAGTGATGCCAACGCACGATATCGGCCAATTCCGGCGAGTCAAACGAAGACTCGACGATTTCGACGCCGATGCGCGCGTGCGCTTCCATGATTTTCCATTCTTCTTCGGTCAACCGAGTTGGCTTGAGCAAGACACTGTCCGGTACGCCGATCTTGCCGATGTCGTGCAACAGTGCTGCGATCTCCAAGATGTACAGCTCGCTGACGGACATCAAACCACGCCCAAGTGCGACGCTCATCTCGGCCACGCGTTGGCTGTGAATGGCTGTGTCGGCGTCGCGATACGCCAAGGCAGCATGGAGCGAAGTTACAGCGTGGTAGGAAATGGAAGCGTTTTCGTTCAGCACAGTCAACGGTTTCAGGACGACTTTCTTTTCTTTGACTTCGACCTGATCAAGCGACGGATGCCAAAGTCGAACGTTATTTCTGCCACCGTGCTTGGCGCTGTACAGCGCCTTGTCTGCTTGTTCGAGAACGACTTGGAAACTACTAGCGCCACTGGCCGACGTCGAAACGCCCACGCTGATTGTCACCGCATATGGCGTGGCCAATTGAGCGGCAATATTGCGTCGGATATTCTCCGCCACATCGTATCCCTGTTCGGCAGAGGCGTCCGCCAATACCACGCAAAACTCTTCGCCACCATAACGTCCTGCGAGTCCACGGGTACCGACTGACTCGGTTACGATGCGAGAAACCTCTCGCAGCACTTGATCGCCTACTGCATGTCCGTGGCTGTCGTTCAGTTTCTTGAAATGATCGACATCCATCATGATGCAGGCCATGGGTTGGCCGGAATCGACCGACTGTATCCAAATTTCGTCCAGCTTTTCGAACAAGGCGCGGCGATTGTACGTGCCCGTCAGAGCATCGCGCGAGGCCAAGGTGACAAGTTTTTCGTTTTGCTGTTTGATCTGTTCTTTGGAGATCTCCAAATTCTCAAGCGTCTGCACTAGCGAAAGACGCTGTTTTTCGAGAATCGTCACGTCTTCGAAACTGACCATCGCGCCCGCCAGTTTTTCTTTGGCGTCGAACAGTGGAGTTGCATTGACGACGAAGCAGCGTTCTTCGTTGTCGTTCAGTTTCAAGAATACCGTGGCACCAGAAATTCTCTTTTGCGATGCAACGGCTTCGATCCATGGGAAGGGTGCACCTCCCGTGACGCGCCATGAGAAACTGTCCAGTGAACGTCCCAACATTTGCGACGGTTCGCTGCCGCAGCTTGTCGCGAAAGCCTCGTTTGCCAAGACAACGCGATTCACGTTATCCAAAACAACTACACCACCGACGATCGTGTCCAACGTATTGCGAACACGCTTGGGAACAGCGCTGCCCGGATCGAGTACCGACAATTTGCGGCGCAGCAGCATGAAAAACGACAGCGCGTTTACAAGTGTCGTGACGATGAACAACTTGCATGCAAACCACCAACCATGCGCTGCCGCGATGTCGGTGCGAAATGCAACTTCCATGGTTCCCCAGTTGCGTCCATCGCGCAACAACGGAACACGCACGTTCTCTAGTGTTGACGGCGAATCTGCTTCCAAATACCAGTGCTTGTCGTGGTTACCGATCTCAAGCAGCAGCATGCCGTCAAATCGCCTCATGCGCACACTACTGGCATACTTGGAATTATCGATGAACTGCTGCAGTTGGCCACGCGCGGCCATCGAGTCCTGCCGCCGCAAGTGGAGCGAACAGCTAACCGCCACCTGCTCGCATACCTCGATTCTCTGGCGAATCAACTCCGCCATGGTCTCCTTTTGGGGCTTATCCAGACCCAATAGAAACACCGGCATTGTCGATAACAACGCTAGTAGAATCGTGATTCGATATGTAACGTTTAGGCGTTGCATGATGAACCGGCAAGTAACTCTTTCTCCTGACTATCAATCAGGAGTGCGATGCAGTCTGAATAAGAAGATTGGATTGCTAGTTGGAAAAATACGGACCGAGTCCCACCTATGAAACCCTGGCCAAGTGTTGCACACGCCAAGGTTCAAAATTGTGACCAAACCTATAGAACCCGCATCAACTGGTGATTCACTTCGACGATTGTATCGATCGTGCTGATTATTCAGTTCGTATGCTTGCCGTCGCAGTGCCAAAACTGAATTTGATTCATGATTTCGCTTGCCTCAAAGGCGTCTCTTGTTTCTGGCTAGCCAAAGATTGAAATTGGAAGAATCCACTCCACAAGCAATCATGGCCTGCAGAATTACCCAACGAGTTGAGTACGGCGCAAAAAATCTGGCCAAACGTCAGAGTGCAGTTTACGCTCGGCTAATTCGATCGTTTCGTTGACGTTCAGCGTACCTTCGGTAATATGCGCCGAATTTAACGCATAGAAACTTGGCACCGAGGTTACCACCGGCGGCAGGTTGTCGGAATAGCCTAGCGTTGGAATCGCCATGACGAATTTAGCACGTGCCACACGACTAGCGGTAACTGAGCTCCTCGAAAAATGGGGATACATTCGCTCAATCGCGGCCAAAAATCTATCGAGAATCACATCCTCGGGGTCGTCCAATCCAGGATCGTGCGCAGGCAGATATTTCGGTAGGTATACCAGCGATTTTCCTCCGAACTGATTGGCTTGAACGATCGTCGACATCTCAATCACCGCGGTCATGGGTACCCAGGAATCGGTGATATTCGTGACGTAGTAACTTGCCAGTGGTTTATCGAGAACCAGCGAAGCGCAAACGACACCGATATACGAAATTGCTTTCAAGCGAGAGTGATCGTCTGGTGATAATTGTGCACACGATTCGCTGATCGCCGGAGATGGTAATGTGCTGATAACATTATCGAAGTGCAGTGTGCGGCCATCCCGAAATCTCGCTTGGCACCCCGCTTTTTCGTCGCGCGATATTTGCTGGACAGCGGCGGACGGCATTAACTCGACACCCATTGAGCGCAATCGGCTGGTAAAAGCGTCCAGCACCCGCGCGTAGCCACCTGGGACGTAGCCAAACATCTCGGTTTTCATTCCACTGCGCCTAGCTCGATACATCCGAGAAATATACGCCCAAATGAAAGCAGCAGAAGTGTGTACGTAGGCGTCACCCAATTTAGCTCGCAGCAAAGGGAGCCAGATTTTTTCAAACGTCGTGCGTCCACTCCAGCGGCGTAGCCACTTATCAACCGGAATATGTTCCAAAGGACGCCAGTTTTTTATTTTGGACGCGCGCAAGATCGTTGCACCCAATCGCAGTTTTTCCACTAGGTTCAGCGGCGGAAATCGCAGAAATTCCCAACTGCTGGACAGCGAATACAATTTTCCTCCAGTATAGAAACCAGTCTTCGACGTTACCCAACGTATCTCATGTTCGAGATCCAGCTCGCGCAGTATCCCGCGCAGCCTCGCATCCGAGAGTAACGTAACATGGTAAAATCGATCCCAGGTTACATCCCCCACTGTCCATGCGCTTGCCAAGCCGCCAAATGTGGGAGCGGCTTCTGCCACCGTAACGGATTGTCCCCGTTCGGCAAGCAGTTTCGCGAGCGTCAAGCCCATCATGCCTCCACCGACGATCAGCCAACGTTGGCGGGCCACCGTCTCGATTGGCGTCGTCTGCATCTGGCAGAAACTCGCTTGAATGATAGGAATGAACTTGCAACGTCGGTTTATATCGTGTGAAGGCGGTAACCTGACACCGGCCAAGAGGAAAAAATCTACTTCAAGTAACTCATCTGCTTGACCGGTAAGTGTGGGCCGTCACCCGAGACTAACCAGTTCGCTCGGCGAGCCATATTGACGACGTCAAACGAACGAGCATAAAGCCCAAGCATGCGCGACAAAAAGCGCCGTTTCTGAGCACCCGGCAAATTCATCGCGGGAAAAAAGTCGAGATCCGTTACATCATCCTTTCCCAAGAAATCAAGCGGATGCAGTAGCATCGATGGAGCCAGAGAACTGGCTTTGCACATCAGAAGCGCCAGGCGAAAGTAAGCGCTGGCCAATAACTCGGAAAACTGGGCCAAGTAAAGCAAATAACTAAAGTGGAACGGCGTGCGAAAGATTGGCATCGTGGAAACAGGGATTTCCAGGACTGCTCCGCTGGGCGTTTCCCAATAATACGGTCTTAATCGTCGCAAGCCGTCTCGCATTGAGCCAAACAACTGTTTGCGATCCTCGGTTTGCGCGCGCGTCAGCCGCGAACGGAGAAAATAGTAGGCGCGTGCAGCAGGGCCAATAAAAGTCGGCAGCGTGGAACAATCGTACAGGTAACCGCGCGAACCAAGAATGTCTAGCACGTCCGGCGACAGGCTGTAACCGGGTCCGCGAAAGCCAATCAATTTCTGGGGCGTGATCGATCCAATTGCTTGCTCGGCGCGATCAAACTCGTCCTCCAATTGTGGTCTTGAGTAGCGCTGCAACCACGGTTCGTGCCGGAATGAGTGATTACCGATTTCGTGTCCTTGGCCAACAATCTGCTTCAGAGCATCTCGATTCGATTCCAGCGCCGCATCTTGACCGACTACAAAAAAGGTAATGGTGAGATTATGTTCTCGCAATGCTTCCAAAGCGTGCGGGATCACTACCTCTAAATACGAAGGATAACTTGCCCAAATCGCATCCCCATGAGTCTTTAGGTAGGACCATTTGTTATCCAAATCTAACGACAGATCCGCAAGCTGTTTAGTCATTGGACGCTCAGTTAAGTTTCAGCGGACTCTCGTGCGACACCGTCGGACACGATATAGCTGCGGCCACATTCGCATAGATAGATTCCTTGGACCAAGTCGTCCAGCGAATCAAAGCGCACAACCGGTGGTCCACAGCGGCACACGAAGCCAATCAGTCGTGCAGGATTGCCAATGACCAATCCAAAATCTGGCACGGATTTGGTAACAACAGCCCCCATGCCGACCATGCAAAATCGCCCGAGCGATAAGTCATTACCGATTATGGCTCCCCCGCCGATCGTCGCGCCGGCTTGCACCAGAGTCGGAAGTGTGTGTTCATCAGGGGCGCTGGATCGCAGTTCGGATAGGTCCGGCGTAGTGGCTCGTGGAAAGCGATCGTTCGTAAAAATGACTCCCGCGCTGATCATCACCCCATCTTCGATCGTCACCGCATTGCACACGTACACGTTTGAATTGATCTTGACGCGATTACCAATTCTCACGTCGTAAGCGATGTAGGATTTTCCTCCGACAATGCACTGCTCGCCCAGCGTCGCACCGTGACGGATATGGGTGTGATCCCAAATTGATGTGCCTTCACCGAGGCTCACGTCGGCTTCGATAATCGCTGTCGGATGAATGCGCACTGGCATGATAAAGTTACTTGGCTAAACGGGAACGGCAGCGCGAGTCTCGCGTCCACCGATGGTGTGCCAGCGAGAATCTCGTAGCGCTTCGTAGGCGGTCTCGATAACTTCGACCGAGGCGAGCGCATCGGCTGGGCTGACCAGAAAATCAGCAATTACGTGAATGCCCAGAACAAAGTTCTCTATTTGGTCGCGAAACGCCTGGATCTTGTCGTAGCCGTGGCCAAAAATAGTCCAGTCCTTGTCTTTCGCTCGACGAAACTTGGACTCCTTCCAGCCGACCATGATGGTACCCTCAGAGCCATACAAGTTGATGTAGGCAGGTTGGCCCTTGTTGATGCTCCAGGATAGGTCGATGTCCCCCAATACACCATCGGCAGATCGCAGGAATATTTTTACGGTGTCTTCGACCATAGGAGTTTGCAGTCGCTTGCCTTCAATAACTTGCAGTTCTGCCAGAGGTCCCAGCAAGTAGCGCATGATGTCCACAGAATGAGTTCCATTGTCGATCAACACGCCGCCGCCGGAAATCTCTGGATTACTGTTCCATCGATTGCGCATGTCCACATTGGCAGTGAACATGTTTTCCAGTAGCACGACTTCACCCACCATACCCGAATCGATCATCGACTTCGCAGCCCGTACGTCGTCAACATGTCGAAACTTGGAAGCCATGGTCAGTTTGGCTCCGGTCGCTTGGGAAACATGGAACATTTTTCTGGCCAATTCCAGGCTGACTGCGACTGGCTTTTCACACAAAACGTGGATTCCTCGCTCCAGCAGTTCACAGCAAATTTCCGGATGTGTGTTGGGAGGCGTGCTGACGATTGCTGCCTCAAAATCTACGCAACGAATCAGTTTATCCAATGACTCGTAGGCCGACACTCCCGTCGATTCCGCCAAGCTATGCGCTGCCTTGGCATTGATATCGCACACTGCGACCAAGTGAGCCAAAGACGTTTGCTTTAGTGCCGCACAATGGGTTTGCGAAATCGCCCCCGCTCCGACAAGTGCCACGCGAAGTGGTTGCTGTTTGGCCATGTTGCAATCTCATGCTAGTAATCAAGATAGTAACGATCTCAGTTGCCAGGATTCACGCGGCTCCTCGCGCATGTTCCATGGATGCAACTGAACGGATTATCGGGCGCACTCGCGTATCGCATCGGCAAGGAAATTTGCGTGCAGCTCCGTGTAGTTCTCATTCCACGGTAACACCAAGATCCGCTCCAGCCCTTGAAAAGTCCCGGGGAACAACTCTGAGCGGTAATCGACAGCTTCGGGCCGTGCGAGCGTGAATGGGAACCGACTGTTCCCAAACGTGCGCTGATTTACGAAGACCTCGCACGCGAACGCCGGCTTTTGGATATATCGAGGAGCAGAAAAGATTCCCCGTTCTTTTAGCTTCGCAGCCAGTCCGACCGCTCCGCCAGAAATCACTTTGGGATCGATCGTTAAACAGTATTTCCAATACGTGTGAGTTGCCCCTGGCACAGGTTTGGGGACTTCGATTCCGTCAAGTCCTTGTAGTTTGGCGTTCAGCAGATCGGCCATGGCGATGCGATTGGCGACTGAATAATCCAGCTTACCAAGCTGAGCCAATCCGACTGCCCCAGTCAGTTCATTCATGCGATAGTTGAGGGCCAGGAAATAGTGATCTGGCTTGGGGTCTCCATAACCCCAGGCTTTATTTATGAATAGATATATGTGTCGGGCAAATTCATCATCGCGAGTCACGGTCAAACCACCTTCGCCCGTCGTGATGTGCTTACCCTGCTGGAGGCTGAAACAACCGATGTCCCCTATCGTGCCCACTGCCTTGCCTTGATACTTCGCATCGAACGCTTGGGCGCAATCTTCAATCACTGGTATCGATCGAGCGCGGGCCAGTTCCATGATGGGATTCAGGTCGCACGGATTTCCAAACAAGTGTGTCACCACGATGGCTTTGGTCCGCGGACTCAAGCGAGCGGCGATGGTATCGGCCGTGACATTGCAACTGCGATAGTCGACATCCGCAAATACTGGAATGGCGCCTTGATATAAAATGGGAGTAAGTGCTCCCATGTCGGTGATTGGTGTGGTGATAATTTCATCACCTGGTTCTGGATTAATTGCCGCGAAAGCAACATGCAGCGCCGCAGTCCCAGAACTGGAAGCATAACAATGCGGGGAGCCCAAGCGAGTCGCAAAACCCTGTTCGAGCTGCTTGACATACTCCCCTTTAGTGCTCGTCAATGTACCACTTTTGATCGCTTGGCAGACAGCCTCCATCTCATCGCTGCCCAGTGTACGACCATCCGCTTGTTGGTCCGATGGAAGTGATACTTTCCGTTTGGTCTCAATTGGTGAAATAACGGGACTCATGATGGCTCTCAAGTAATTATTTCGCAAAAGTGAAATCGGGTGCCACAGAATTCATGGTAGTTACCGAGAAATGCCGAACAGCTTTTCCATGAGTATTACAGTCAATAATCGAAGATGTCTGCAGGTTGTTCGAACGGTTCTCATCTTAGAAACACCTGTAACGCGTGGATGCAGAATCGCGGGAACCTCGGCGATCCGAGCGTCTTTCCTGTCCAGTCGCCACAAGAGTTCGGTTACACCAACGAAACCGGTTGAATCAACTTTGCAGTTGCGAACCATATTTGCATCGTACACGCGCACACAACAGGTATAACAGCTCAAATTCGACTTGAACAACCAGCGGTACATTCCGGAAGCAACCCTTGAAATAGCAATGCGCCAGGCGGCCACGTTCTCTACTTTTCCGTGCCGATGGTAAGGCGATGCTGACACAACTTGGAACCCATCCTCCATCTTGGCCAACAATGAGACCAAAACGGTTGGATCGTAGGTGCAGTCGGCATCCAAGCATGCGATCCATTTGCCCTTTGCAACCTGGAAGCCGGTCAATAGCGCGGCGATCAATCCCCGGTTGCCTCGGTGCTGAACAATCTGTACATCCGGCCAGCTCCCAAATACTTCGTGTAGCATTTGGCAAGTTGCATCCGAGCTGCCATCATCTACAAACACCAGTTCCAGGGCGTAGCGATGGGGAATTTGTGCCAGTAAGTCTCGCATACGCGCTGCCAAGTTTGGGATGCTTGGTTGCTCGTTGTAACAAGGAACCACTACCGACACCACGATTTGTTCTATTGCGAGATCAGGCGAAAGCACGCTCGTGCTGTTGCATTGTCCCGTCGTCGCGTCTGGATACGCAGAAAATTCGCGTTCGACGGATTTGCATGCGTTTGGGCGAGGATTCAAAAACAAGATCTCCTAATTCTGTAGCCTTTTGGTTAGGTTATACTAAACTTCAAGACCCATATGTCAAGCAATGAGAGTCGTGTGCCGCAGTGCTTTCGCCCACTCATACTTTCGGTAGTCCGTACAACTCACCAATCAGCGCTACCTTTCCGGAATAAAAAAATGACGACGAAAAGTGATGCAAGTTGGCAAATGAGTCGTCGATCGGCCCTGGAGATTGGCTCCGGACTGTTCGGATTAAATCTAGCGTCCGCATTGGCGGCCGCGAGTACTGCGGCACGGCAGTCGTCCAAGTCGGACTTTTCTTGCATCTTCTTGTTTCTTGCCGGTGGCGCCAGCCAATACGAGACGTTTGATCCCAAGCCCGAAGCTCCCGTCGAAATTCGCGGGCTGTGGAGCCCGATACGCACGAACGTTCCTGGGACACTGATTTGCGAAAAAATGCCGCTCATGGCGCGTCGCATGGACAAAGTCGCTGTCATTCGCTCGTGGCAAGGTAAAAGCGGTGCGCATGACACGGCGTCGCAGCATGTGGCGAGTGGATTTCTGCCGCCGCGAACTGGTCAGCACTTTCCCAATTTCGGCTGCCTAATCTCTGCGCTGTATGACAGCCGAGTGCCCGGCATACCGGCTCATTTTGGATTACCAGTTGCTGCTCGCTATACAACACCGCCCGGTTATTTGGGTCCTGCCTTCGATGCTTATAACGTCAAGGAAGATCCTTCAGCAGGTAAGTTGCAAGCCAATAAATTGACGCTGGCTCCGATCAGATTCGAAGATCGCCACTCCATGTTGCTGCAGCTTGAGAATTTAGCCAGGCTGCACGATCTAGGAACTGCCAGCCAGATTTTAGCGCACGACAAGTTTTCTGACGAAGCTGTGGCGCTGCTAACCAGCGGCGCGATGGAACACGCAATGAACCTCGAGGCGGAACCCATCGAGTTGCGCGAACGTTACGGTATGAACGTCGTCGGCCAACGTGTGTTGCTGGCTCGTCGTTTGATCGAGGCCGGTGCGCGATTTGTTACGGTCAACCATGCCGTGCAAGGAGGCTTGTTTGGCGAAGGCCCAACGAACGGGACGTGGGACAACCACCACCTATTGTTCGACTCGATGACGTCATTCCAAGAAGTACCGAGAGATATCCCTGGCGGTTACAAATGGCATTCCAATCGTGGGCCTGGTAATCTGCCACAACTCGACATGTCATTATCGACGTTGCTGGACGACCTGGAATCGAAAGGAATGTTGGAAACAACGTTACTGGTCGTGATGGGTGAGTTCGGGCGGACGCCCAAAATTAATAAAGAGGGTGGGCGAGATCACTATCCTAACTCTGGATGTTTACTAATTGCTGGCGCAAATGTTCGACGGGGAGTGGTGATTGGGGCTACCGACAAGACAGGCTCGGCACCCAAAACGCGTCCTTGGGGCCCCGAGGACGTTGCCGCGTCAATCTATCATGCGCTGGGCATCGATCACCACGCGACATATTTCCCTAGACTGCCTCGCCCCACTGCGATCGCTGATGGTGAAATCATCGAAGGATTATTCTCGTAATCAAGCGCTAGGTCTGCGGTGTCCTCAGGCTAATCACTCTCGCTTTTCGGCTCTGTGGGAGCTTTGGTTGGGGCGCCAGTTTCTTTCATTGGCGGGGCGGCGGCGGACAACATAGGCCGCAGACTGCTGGCGGCGTCGAATCCCCAAATGCCGCCAACTAGAAAGCAAGCGATCGTAGCAATGAACGAGACGTTGATTTGCAAGCCATTGATCAACAGCAGCGTTGACCCTGCAATAAATCCAACCAGCGAAATAGATAGTTTCAAAATAATCGCAGTCCCGTACCGCCGTCGCGCGCTAACTTGGATCGCCGAACGAGCAGAGTTATTCGCCAGTTCTCGCATCGCCGCCAAATCGCTCGACTTAGAAGTTCGTGATTGGGTCCGCGGGCTAGAGACTTCGGTCGGTTGTTTCATCGCTCCAGAAGAAACGGGGGCGGTAGGGCGCGATTGAGGTGATTTGGTTGAGGTAAGTTTCGACGGCTCCTCGCCACGCATGCGCGCCAGCAGACGCTGCATGTAGTCCTCCACACTCTCTTCGCCATCTTCACCCGAGCCACCAACTTCCAAACTTTTAGCGCTGGACAATGAAACAGAGCTCGATTCATCGTCGCCTTGGTCGTTGGCATCGGTTTGCTCAGTCGCACCCAGTCCGGCAAGATGATTTTCGTGAATCGCTTCAGCAATTTCTGGCTCGTAAGCTTGAGTATCCTGCGCTATTGCGCTGCTATATGACTCGGCTGCTGGCTCTTGCGGAGTTTGTGATAAACCGTATGCCGGCGTGTTGCTCTGGGGTTCCTTATAGTAACTGCCTGAGAGCCGTGCCATGATGTCGTTTATCGAATTGGTTACTTCATCTTCGTGGCTGAGCGTTGGTTGCTCGCGTAGGTATTCGCCCGCAAGTTCCGTTGGTTCCGCGTGGCCTGCAGGTGTTGGTGCAAATTCTTGGATTGGGTAGTCGTGTGTATCCTCTGCAAAGGCCGATTCATCAAAGTTGGTGCTCTCCGAACTTGCAGAAAACGAATCGACCTCGCCCGTTGCCAATCCGGATGCAGACGATCCGTAGGCATCGAATTCGTGGCCATGGGCAGCGCTAGGATCAATTTCCGGAGTGAATTGTTCGCGAAACGATTGGTTATGCGAACTGGCTAAATCGTTGGAATTAGTTGTAATTTCATCGGTCGACGACTCATTCCAAGCAGGCGATTGACCAATGGACTGCGCATGAAGCACGTCTTCTGGCTGAGAACTGTCTTCTTGCGGAGTAATCCGGAAAGCGGATTCTCCCCAGTGGCGATCGTTCGCATAGTTTCCTTGACGTGACGGTTCGACAATAGTTGCCGACTGGGATCGCGAGTAAGATCTATCGATTTGCGTCAGATCTTCTGATTTCCACCAAATGGGAATTTGTTCTGATGGTGGATCTCGGTCGAGCACACAGGTAACTTGTTGCGCTTCGGCCACATTGCCAGGTATTGAATCGATATCCGGAGCAGTTTCATTATCTTCAGAGTCCGTCATAGCGGCTTGGTGCTGCGCCGACTCGGATCGATAGGGTACAGTAGAATCGCTGCGGATTGATTCGGTTATTGCCGGAAGGGGAGCCAAAGTCGACTCAGTGATTCGGTTGTGCGGCTGAGAAACCTGCTGATTGGAGAAATTCCGCAGGGACTCGGGGAGCGGCGGAATCGATTCTGAAATGGCGGGTAGCGCAGCCTCGGGCTCGATGGCGAGCTGCCGGCAGTGGGCATAGAAATCGTCTCGCAGCAATACATTCGAATGCCATTGCACCAACACGTCTGCCGATTGTCGAACACTCGCCAAAGTATCCTGAACGGATGCTTGCCAAGGCGTGTCTCGTTCCGCGACGATTTGGTGGCTGGCATGTAAGGCTTCCATGGCGGAGGATAGCGCATTCATGCCGCTTTGCAATCGTTCGATCAGCTCTGGCAATTCTGTCAGCTTAGTTGTGACCGCTGATTTCCAATCCACGTCGCTATCCGAAATAGCAGTTTGATTGCCTTGCAATTCCCTCGCTAGGTTGAATACGCTTTCCACGCGTTCTTGAATTTGGTTGAGCGAATCTTGAAACGCCTGAAAACGAGTGTCCTGGGCAATGGAAGATTCTTGGGCCAACGAATCATTGACGGCATACTCGATGGCGACGATGCGATCATTTATTTCGGTAACTCGTCGAGCGATGCTGTCGATGCTGTCAGTTTGTTGAGTGATGACTCTTTCGATGGCTTTTTGAGAATTGACCAACTGGTCTGTGTCTGCGGTGGCTGCCAAACGCGTCGATTCGAGTTGCCGGATTCGATCAATTTCCAGCTTGAACACGTCGGTAGGAATCGCTAATTCGCGCAATCGGGACTCGATCGGTGCGACTGCTTCTTTAATCGCTTGGGAAATCCACTGCCGCGAAATTCCGCTGAAAGATTCAGCATTAACCGGCGGCGGTGCGAGAGGCGCGCCGGGCTGGCATTCTACGCGAGCATTGGAGAACCGAATTCGTTTGGGTTTTGAAAGTTCCAGGGAAGGATTCACTTGGGCCGCTTGGAGCTGCTTGCGCGAGAAGCTAAATCGGTGGCCCGCGATCTCGAATATTTGATGTTCGTCGGCTAGAACTAGTTCGTTGATGTACACGCCATTGAGAGAGACTTTTGGGGCCAGAGCGCGCAAGAATACTTGTTTGGCACCGATGACCAGCAGTGCGTGGTGTGGTGCGATTCCGGGTAGTTCACAGCAAACTGAACAATCTGAGGCCGAGCCAATTGTACATTTGGCTTGCCGGACAAGCCATTGCTTCAACCGTTGCTCGTTCTTATCCAACAAAATCAGTGTGCCACGAACGACATTGCTCGGGTTGGTTGATCCAGCCAAATTGCGATTGGCAGCGTGAGATTGGAGATCGATGGCCATCCTCTGTCTACTCCATTACATCACTCAAAACATGGCGCGCCTTCAACGGACAAACTCGCCAATTGTGCTGACCCCAGCTAACACTCTGGCCAAAGAAGAAGCTTGTCCCTCCCTTGTCGCAGCACCAATGGGCATCTGTAGGAACGCGCGCAGTCGTCCATGTTGATCCGCTATCGACATGCCGCTCGTCCATCTATCTTGGATTTGAAAATATCCTGGCAGTATCGTCCGCGGAGGTTTCTTGAATTCGGCCCTGCGCGGTGGTATCGACGACCGATCAGATTTGATGAGAATCTAGCCAAGAATCTCTCAAGATCGTTGTGTCTGGGTAGATGGGGGACGCAAAGCAAGATTGAGGTGTTTGACTGTATCGACCAGACGGATTGCAGAGCTGGCGAAGTATACCACATGCTCGAGCAGTTCATGATCTTCGATGTGCTTGACTAGAGCAGGAACGGTAACGAATACGCAAAAGGAAAATGGTTGCATTACCGTTGTTGAGCCAGGCCCGAAGTCCAATACTTGCGTCGACAAGGGATAGAACTTATGGCGTTGTTGGAAATTGAATTTGAACCTGATGATGGGATCACGACTCAGGAGCTCAAGCAATGGATCGCGGCCGGCCGCCAGCGCATTGAGTTGTATTGGGATCACTTTTCCGCCAAACCATTGCCACAATATATTGAATGTGATTTCGATTACGTCGCACAGGCACTTGCGGTGTGTGTACATCGAAAGCTGGCGGACGGGAAATTGTTTTGTGAGTGGGGATGTGGGTTTGGCATTGTTACGGGGATAGCTGCCATCCTCGGCTTCGAAGCAATCGGGGTCGAGGCAGAAGAATTTCTCTGCCGGCAAGCGAGTGAGTTATTAGTACAAAATCGCGTTTCTGCAGAAATATGGCAGGGAAATTTCTTGCCACGCGGGGCCCGGCAACTGGCTGTCGATGAAGACCCGCTGGTCAGTTTGACGCACTCAATCGAACCGGCATACGACCAAAATGATATGTCCATCAATGACTTTGCACTTATCTTTGTATATCCGTGGCCAGGCGAAGAGCACTTCCTCAAATCAGTTTTCCATCGTTTCGCGCGAGTAGGGGCACTGTTGCTGTTGTATCGAGGTCCGTATCAGATGGAGCTGTATCGCAAAACGAGCTCGCGCAAGCAGGCGTCAGCCTCACTGGATTAACTTAGGTCGCAAAGTAAGTAGACGCTTCTTGTGAGCGGAAGGGCGCTATCCCCGACGGGATTCAGTTACGGGGTTGGCGGTAAAAAACGAGTTGGCATGCCGATTACGCCTGAAGTTGCGCAACTGCTTCTCGCCTTGGACGCCGTTCCACTCACTTCCATATACCCATGCTAGCAATCGCGAGAATTTGTCAAAACGCTCTTGAGCTGTGCGGGCATGCGTGGGTATCGTCTGCGAGTGTCTCAGCGGAGGACGCTGGATACTGAATCCCGCAGGCTTAACCTAGGGATAGAAACTCAAGGATGCTCGCTATGCGTCACATTTTGTTGATAAGACCAGACAGTGGAGGACCGGAACTTCGGTCTTACGGCTGGAAAAATTGCGCGATGTGGATGGTATTGGCTGCTGTCCTTACGGGTTGTCGCTGGACGAGTACAGGTCAAAATACTCTGGGAGTTAGCCTCTACCAGCAGGGCAAGTATGCCGACGCACTGCAGCAATTTCAGGTCGCTCAGCAAACGGATCCTACTAATCCGGATGCGTACTATAATTTGGCGTCGACTTATCACAAACTTGCCGTCGCACACAAAGACGCCAAGATGATCGAGCAAGCGGAATCGCTCTATAATCAGTGCTTGGACTTGTCACCCAATCATGTCGATTGTCATCGGGCACTGGCTGTGCTGCTGGTCGAAACAGGCCGCAATGATCGAGGACTGGCACTGTTAAAGAACTGGGCAGCACGCAACCCTCAGCTCTCCGATGCCAGGGTCGAACTGAGCCGACTTCACCAAGAACTCGGACAAACCAAAGCTGCCGAGCGGTACCTGGACGAGGCGCTCGCGCTCAACCCCAGTGACGCTCGTGCATGGTCGGCGCGCGGCCAGTTGCGCGAGCAGTCAGGTGACCTCGGACAAGCCCTCCACAACTACCAACAAAGCATCGCACTGAACAGTTTGCAGCCAGAACTATATCAACGGGTTGCGTCTCTCAATCTCAAAATAGCGCAAAACTCTCTGTCCACTGGCGCCCCATCAGGTGGCTGGACGGTGCAAAATCCGCAACCCGGAAATACTCCTCGCTACTGAGCCACCCACCGGTTATGCAGCGTGACGATTAACGAAGTTCCATTCTGGTTCGCTATGCTTGGTTTTGCGAAAGTTAATTTCCCCCAGAATTGATTCTGCCACCGCTTGCTGGTCCGCGCTCCATTTTCTGTGCTTGGCCATCGTTATGCGGCTTTTCGATCTGCATGCCCTGCAACTTGCCAAGCCGTTCTTTCGCAGAATCTTGTTCGGTCCTAGAATGTGCCACATGGAAATGGCGTGGTAATTTTTACAGCATGAGGAATGGGTAAACGATGGCCGATCCACTCTCTCGCGAGCGGGTTTATAATTTTTCGCCAGGACCGGCTGTATTGCCGGTTCCGGTACTTAAGCAGATCCAAGACGAGATGCTTTGCTTACCAGGTGCAGGCTGTTCGATTCTCGAAGCGTCGCATCGTGGCAAGGAATATATGGCAATTCAAGACGCCGCGAAAGCGAGTTTACAGCGGCTATTAGGTATTGGCGACGACTTTGATATCCTGTTCCTGCAAGGAGGCGCACGACTGCAGTTCTCGATGACTGCGATCAACTTATTGCGTGGACAATCGCGACCGGCACAATATGTCCTCACTGGTTCGTGGGGCAAATTTGCCGTCGAAGAGGCGATTAAGGAAGGGCCCGTGGAAGTCGTCTACGACGCTAAAGCGACCAATTATGATCGCCTGCCAAATTTCGCGGAATTGAAATTGCGACCTGATTCAGCTTACGTGCACATAACCAGCAACGAAACGATTCAGGGCGTTCAATTCTTGACGGACCCCAGCTCCGGTGGCGCTCCGTTGGTTTGCGATGCCAGCAGCGATTTTCTTTGTCGTCCGTTGGATATGCGTCAATACGGAATGGTTTACGCGTGCGCTCAAAAGAACGCTGGTCCATCGGGGTTGACCGTTGCCATCATTCGCAAAGATCTCATCGAACGCAGTGGCGGGAACCTGCCCGGATATTTGAGCTATCGTAACCACGCTAAGGAGGGCTCGATGTGGAACACGCCGCCTACTTTTGCCATTTATGTGCTTGGTCTGGTTGCCAAGTGGCTCGAAAGTACCATCGGTGGTTTGGCGCAGATGCGGTTGCTGAACGAACGCAAAGCGAAACTGCTGTACAGCGTCCTGGACAAGTTTCCCGAACTGTATATCGGGCATGCACAACTATCGAGCCGTTCGTTGATGAACGTGACCTTTCGCTTTCCTAACGAGGCTATCGAAAAGAAATTCTTGGCCGGTGCCGAACAGCTCAAACTATGCAGCCTGAAAGGACATCGCAGCGTCGGTGGCATTCGCGCGAGCATTTACAATGCGATGCCCATTGAGGGCGTACAAATCTTGGCTGACTATATGAGTGACTTTGCGAACAAGTCGGCGTAGATCAATCCAGGCATGGTTCACATGACGTGGGATAAGCGCTCAGCTTGTCGATGACAATGGGAAGTTAACCATTGCTTTCACAATATGTTGACACAATTTAGAAAATCACCTGAAAATCAAATGTCAAATTTCCGAATTGCCGTTTTGGATCCGATCGCCGACGAGGGCCTGGAACTGCTCCGCGCAGAGAAGGATTTTGAATACGAACAGTGCCATGGGCTCAAAGGGGACGCATTGCGGACAACTTTGGCGCAATTCGACGGTGCAATCGTGCGCAGCGGAGTCAAAATCACTGCCGATGCACTTGCAGGAAACAAACGCTTGCGAGCGATCGTGCGCGCGGGGGTCGGCACAGATAACATTGATAAAGACGCCGCAACCCGCCTGGGCATCGTGGTGATGAACACACCGGCAGGAAATACCCTGTCGACGGCGGAGCACGCTTTTGCGCTGATGCTGGCACTGTCTCGGTCGATCGCGCCCGCTTACCAGAGTTTGATCAATGGAAAGTGGGATCGGAAATCGTACATGGGTACGCAGTTGGCCGACAAAACTCTGGGTGTGGTTGGCTTGGGACGCATCGGACGCGAAGTCGCACTCAGAGCGATAGCGTTCCGTATGCGAGTATTCGCGTTTGATCCATTCCTGTCCGAAGAGCAGGCGCTAAAAATGGGCATTGAACGCGTCGAAACGGTCGCCGACATGTTACCCAAAGTCGACTACTTGACGGTTCACACTCCCTTGACCAACGAAACCAAGCATTTGGTCGGAATGAGGGAATTGGATCTTCTCAAGCCTGGTATGCGGTTAATCAACTGCGCGCGCGGCGGAATCTATGACGAGGCCGCTCTCGTCGAGGGATTAAAACGCGGCAAGATTGCTGGCGTCGCGCTGGACGTTTTTGAAGAAGAACCTTGTACGAACAGCCCGCTGTACGGTATGCCTGGCGTGGTCTGCACGCCCCATCTGGGCGCCAGCACCGAAGAAGCACAAACGCAAGTTGCGGTCGAAGGGATCCATCTGCTGATCAATTTTTTCAAGACGGGCGAGATTCGACATGCTGTGAATGTTGCTTCGCTCGACCCCAAGACGCTCGACGCGATGCGTGGGCATCTGGATGTCGCGCACCGGCTGGGGTTGCTGCTCAGCCAATGGCACGGTGGGTCGATCTCGGGTTGCACACTGACATATCGGGGCGAAGTCGCTGATCGCGATACCAAGTTGTTGACCGCCGCGTTTTGTGCAGGACTCCTTGAACGAGCTTTGGTGGAAGAAGCCAATATTATCAACGCCGAATTGCTGCTGCGCGAACGTGGCATTGAACTGAACGAAAGTCGCAGTCACGAAACTGGTGCGTTCAGTTCCTCAATCACTGCGGAAGTTGGTGGAGGCGGACGCACGGTCAAGGCCGCCGGCACTTTGTTTGGTCATAACATGCCGAGATTGATTCTGCTGGATGATCATCGATTGGAAGCTTATCTCGACGGCAACTTGCTGATCTTCACGCACATGGATGTTCCGGGAATTATTGGTCGCGTAGGAACTGTGTTTGGTCAACATCAAGTGAACATTGCTCAAATGGCTGTCGGTCGCAGCGGCGAACATCCCGGCGGGCAAGCCATCGGAGTATTGAACCTAGATAGCCAGCCGCCGCAGCAAGCTCTAGAGCAACTGTTAGCTATCGGCTCGATTGCGAAAGTTCAGACTATTGAATTGCCCCCAGCAGGAAAGCTGCCCGTTTGGCTTCAGAACTGAGAGTAAAACGATTGTCCTCAATCGTTTCTGGTATCGCACGATTGTCCTTAATCGTTTTCTAAACACTGAGCCTCAATCGTTTTCACTCTTGATTTAATACAACTTCATGGATTCCCGCTTATTCGAAATCTCCATCATCAACGCTCAATGAATTTGAGCAATTGAGGACAATTGCTCTACTCTCTGATTGCGTTAGTGGCGATCGGGACTTTGTAGCCCAGCGATTACAGTCTTGAGAAATTGGCGCGTTCGCTGGGCCAATTGATCGACTCCCTCTGCGTTCTTGGGTCGAGCTACCAGCGGAGCCGAAATGTTCTCGCAGCACAACGGCATCGCCAGCCCGGTCATCGCAACTGCGTCCAACAATCGGTAGTGGTCGATCTCGCCAAATCCAGGCGCACAGTCTTCGTCTTTCGGCCAGTTGCGGTGGTCTTTCATGCAAAAACTGCGAACTACTTCGGCGCACTTCTGGATATCCGGCAGTGGATCGACGTTTAGATAGTCCATCACGTTTCCAGCGTCATAATTTACCATCACCCCAGGATCGTTGACTTGCCGAACGATTTCCGCGCAGGCTTGGCCCGTACCAGTGTCACCGCCATGTTGCTTTACGACGAGCAAAACGTTGTTGTCTCGCGCGATCGGTCCTAACTTTGAAAACCGCTCCAGCCATGCTTGGCGATTGCCGCCTTCTGTGTGGCCAAACGTCAAGACTTGGGCGATCCCAGCCGCAGATGCTTGTTTAAGTCGGTGAGTCAAAATCGACAAACCGTTGGCATGTTCTGGGTAGACCGTGGAAAACATCATTACCGGTTGCAAGCCGAGATCTCGACATTTTTTTCCCAATTCACGAGCTCGTTCGACGGGAGCATCGACTGGCATCACCGGAACACTCTTCTCGGTATCCGATTCACGATGGGATGTGCCCCACGCGATATATTGGAATCCTGCGCTTTTGATGCCCGCCAAAGCTCGTTCCAGCGGAAACTGGCTGTATGGCAAGGTCATACACGCAATTTGAAACTTAGTTGGCATGGCAGCGTTACTGGCAATTGCTCGGGAATTAAAGTAAGCTGCGCTGGTGGCTGCGGTCGTGAGCGCCACGAATTTACGTCGACTAATCTCTGCGGCGCTGAAAATGGTTGCTGGCATGGTGTTGATGCTCTTTATCGTTACGTGGTTTTCATGCTGGGTGAACAGCGCCCAACACAACGGTTGGCGAGTGGCTCTCACTAAACTACTGAGTATTCTGGTAGTCTACGGTTGTGCTCTTTCGGCGAGCCATCCCTGTTGTGCGCAATCTTCCGATCCGATCGTTGTAAGCCAGCCGCAATCGCTTTTCAACGGGCGGGACCTCAGCGAGTTTACTACTTGGCTCAAGGACTCCGGTATTCAAGATCCTAATCGCGTTTTTCGAGTTACTGACGGCATGGTGCAAGTCACCGGCCAGGGAAGCGGTTACTTGGCAACTCGACACCAGTACCGAGATTATCGATTGAGTCTGGAATACCGCTGGGGAATGCGAACCGACGGTTCCAAATACGTTCGCAATTCAGGAGTTCTGTTGCATGCAGTTGGTCCGGACGGTGGAGCTGGAGGAACGTGGATGACCAGCTTGGAGGTCCAGTTGGCTCAAGGTTGCGAAGGGGACTTGATCGTTATTCGCGGCAAGGATGCTAGCGGCCAAGTCATTCCAGCGACCATCACCAGCGATACACGTTTGGCTGATGATCGCCGAACTCGTTGGAGTCCCACTGGCACTCCGACGAAGTATGCTGGAAAACAATTTTGGTGGTCTCAGCACGAAGTAGGTTTCAAGGAGCTGCTAGATACACGAGGTAAAGACGACGTTGCCAGCCCACTGGGCCAATGGACCAAAGTTGAATGCGTTTGCACCGGAAATAGAGTTACCGTGAAGATCAATGGCACTACTGTCAATGAATGTTACGATGTTTTTCCAGCCGCCGGTAAGATCCTGCTGCAAAACGAAAGCAATGAAATTTTCTTTAGAAATATCGTCTTGAACCCCTTGGGAGACTCGAAATGAACCAATGTGGTCCTAACCAACAATCTGCTCGTGGTGCTTCAATACCAGAAGAAACCAATCGACGAAATTTTGCGTTAACCGCCAGTGGTGTGACCAGCGCAGGACTGATTGCTGCCCAGTCGTTGGTTAATCTTCCTGCTGTTCATGCTGCGGGCTCTGAGACGCTCAAAGTCGGCCTGATCGGTTGCGGCGGTCGTGGAACAGGAGCAGCCACCAATGCGCTCAAGGCGGATTCCAATGTCAAACTGACCGCGATGGGTGACGCGTTTGAAGACCGATTGGAACTCAGTTTGGAGGCGCTGCGCAAAAACGAAGCCCTATCGGCGAAGATTGACGTGCCGCCAGAACGCCGATTTGTCGGCTTTGACGCTTACCAACAAGTGATCGATAGTGGCGTGGATGTTGTCTTGTTGTGCACACCACCTCATTTTCGCCCAATGCATCTGCGAGCTGCAGTCGACGCGGGCAAACATGTTTTTGCCGAAAAACCCGTGGCCGTCGATGCCCCAGGTGTTCGCGCTGTGTTGGCTACGTGTGACTTGGCCCGCAAGAAGAATCTGTCGATCGTCTCGGGTCTGTGTTTACGATATCACGCGGGTTTTATCGAAGCTGCTAAACGAATTCATGGAGGTGACCTGGGAGAGATTCACACGTTACAAGCCAATGACTATCGCGGCGGTATCTGGGTCAAACCCCGGAAACCTGAATGGACCGATATGCACTGGCAGATGCGCAACTGGTACTACTTTACATGGCTGTCAGGCGATTTTAATGTCGAACAGCACATTCACTTTCTCGATGTCTGCGTTTGGATGATGAACAACCAGTATCCTGTCAAAGCCATTGGAATGGGCGGTCGCACGGTGCGGACCGGAGAAGAGTACGGCAATATTTACGACCATCACAGCGTGATTTACGAGTTCGCAAGCGGTGCAAAATTATTTAGCAATACTAGGCAAATACCCAACTGCACCGGCGATATGAGCGCCCAAATTGTCGGCGCGCGAGGGCGAGCTGGCCTCAACGAACGTCGCAACGGTGCCTTCATCGAGTCCGCAAACCGATGGGTCTACGACGGCCAAGAGAATGACATCTATCAAACCGAACATGATGACTTATTCGCCAGCATCCGCAGCGGCAAACCTGTCAATCATGGCGAGTATATGGCCAACAGCACTTTGCTGGCGATCCTGGGTCGCATGGCAACTTATACTGGCAAGTCGATAACTTGGGATGCCGCTATGAATTCCCAAGAAGATATTTCACCTGCGAAGTACGAGTGGGGGCCAATCGCAACTCCTGAAATCGCCCGACCAGGAGTGACTAAATTTGCCTAGCGACTGAAAGCACAAAATCGATTGCCATTTGAGTGCAAGCCAGACATGGTCGCCAGCTCGTGTGACTCGCCAGCTTGGCATGTGCAAACTGAAGATTGAATTGCGCCTGAGGAGAGGCGTGTGCTGGGTCTGACACGCCTCTCCCCAATCATCCCTCCCGGAATTTGACGGCAAAAATTCAGCGTTAGTTTTGGAGTCTCGTTTTAGTTGCGCTGGTCAATCGCGATCGCGCTACTTTGGGGATATCCAAAGTTCCTTGAAACAGCCCGCCAGCGCGAATGATGTAAAAACGAGTTTTGGATTGAGTCCTAATTTCGTTAGAGTCCATGATCCATTCTAGATCTTCCCAGTCGGGTGTTTGCCAATTCACCAAACCCACGAGGATATCGCCGCTGCGTATCAGCGCAAGGTGAGCAGGGCTGTTTTCGCGAACTTCCCAGACTCTTAGGCCGCCTTTGTAATTCGCATCCACTTCGACGACTTTTTGCGGATCGGTGGTTTGCAAACGTAGGCCAAGCTGCCGCCAGATTTTCTCTTCAACCTCCGACGTGCGCGCTGCGGTTCTAGTCGAAGCCATGGTAATCAGTTTTGCCACGGGCCTGAAGTTCGCTGTGACATGGCCGATCGCACCGTTGCGTGAGTAGTGCAATTCAGCCGACTCTGGGGAATTGCTGTTGGCCAAGGCAAGTTCGTATTCCAAACGATTGCGAACTTGAGTACTACCAACTGCCGTCAACATGTCGCCAACCAATAATTCTCCCGAAAGAAGTTTGGTGGGCGAGTGAATGGCCACAACTTGCACCGCGGTTCCGTTGTCACGGAGCAGGGTCTTCACCTCGACGATATTGTCAGCGCTACCAAGTCGGTAATTTGCAAGCAGATCGGCGGCAATTTCAAGCGCACTATCGACGGGGATTGCAAATCCAATTCCCTGAGCTCCCATGCGCACTGCCGCATTGATGCCAATCATTTTTCCTTCGGCATTCAACAGCGGACCGCCCGAATTTCCAGGATTGATACTGGCGTCGGTTTGAATCAGGTCGCGATACTCCTGTGCACCATTGACAGGAATATTGCGATGCAACGAACTGATGATTCCCTCGGTAACCGTATGATGGTATCCAAAGGGGTTTCCGATCGCGATCACCGGTTCGCCGCAAATCAAATCAGAGGACGAGCCAAATTCTATTTTCTTAAGCGGTCCACGAGCTTGAATTTTGATCAGCGCCAAATCGCTACTTGGATCATGGTCGATGATTTTGCCAATGTACTTCGATCCATCGTGCAACGTGACCTCAATGCGGCTAACGTCCTGAACTACGTGCTGATTGGTTAAGATGTAACCAGCCGGATCGATAATGACGCCGGACCCCATGCCATTAACTTGGTGTGGTTCCGCAATTCCATTTCCATTGGAGCTGCTAGACGGCTTGTTACCTTCGATATTTACCACAGCACTTTCGGCGGCTTTGATGGCCAGCACGGTGCGCGTGATACGCGGCGAATCCGGCGGTTGAGCAAGTGCTGACCGTGGCGCAATTAGGCAACTGGCGGCAATGGATACCATGATCCAATACCACCTTGAGCGGTTTGTAATCTGCAAAGTTGTGCCCTTCCGAGGCGGGATCTTCGGTTGGGAAATGTCCGCGAGCCAAGCTCCCAGACAAAACGCTGTCGTAACTCGTTGTGTGCCGAGTACTGTTGACGCGGATTGAATCGGCTGGTTTAGAGAAGGGGCTTGATCCACCAATTCCAAAGCTGCAAGAACTACCCAAACTAACACTTCACCAAGCTGGGCAAGTTATTCCTCGCAGCTAGACGGCACCGTTAAAGCCTGGAGGATTGTTACGCCTGGATAGATTACTACGGCAAAACGTCCGGCAAAAAAATGCCCAAAGACCGACTGGTGTCATTCCGAACCAACAGCTTTAGATAAATCAGCTTTTTTCTAGCGTCGTTTTCCTATGCCCGGACCGGCCTGCTCTTCCATTTCTTGAATGTACAATCGCAAGCGTGCCAGTTCGTCGGTCGTATCCTTCAGCCGCAGCATGTTTTCAACGCGCTTGAGCAATTCGTATTTATTCACGGGCTTGGAAAGAAAATCGTCGGTCCCGGCCTTTACGGCACGTTCGATATCACCCAGTTCGTTCAGCGCCGTTACCATCAGGATCATGATTTTAGAAGTCGCGGAAGAATCTTTCAGTTTTTTGCAGACCTCAAATCCGCTCAATTTCGGCATCATCACGTCCAGCAGAATTAGGTCCGGCTGGAACGAGCGCACTTTGTCGAGTGTATCCTGACCATCCACAGCCAGCCCGATCTCGCACTCGACGCTCATTAAATAAGCTTCTAATAACTCACGGTTGGCCGCATTGTCATCAGCGATTAAGATCTTGTTCTTGTTGGCCATACTTCCAATCTCCAATGCCGGCAATGTGCCGTCATTGCGTGTCAAGCAAATTGAATCAAGTCGTTATTATCGCAGCGGCGGGCACGGGAAAACTCTCACATAATTCTCGGACTTGGTTCCGTATCGAAGCGTGCATTAATTCATCACCGGCACCGCGCAGGGCTTGGTTGATCCACCGACCGATTTGTTGCATTTCGGTAACTCCCATCCCGCGTGTGGTCAATGCAGCCGTACCGATTCTGATTCCACTAGGGTCCATGGGTTTGCGAGTGTCAAAGGGAATCATATTCATGTTGACGGTAATGCCGCAAGCATCCAGTGTCTTTTCCGCCAACTTACCACCCAATCCGATGCTGGTAACGTCGACCAACATCAAATGGTTGTCCGTACCACCACTGATCAGCCGCAGGCCACTTGCCATGAGCACTTCTGCTAGCGTTTTCGCATTCTCGACGACCGACTCACCATAAGTACGAAATTCGGCGGTGAGCGCTTCTCCCAAACAAATTGCTTTTCCGGCCACCACGTGCATCAGCGGTCCACCTTGCAAACCAGGAAATACGCTACTATTGATGCTCTTGGCAAATTCTTGCTTGCACAGAATCAAACCGCTTCGCGGGCCGCGTAGAGTCTTGTGAGTCGTAGTCGTAACATAGTCCGATACGGGCAGCGGATTATCGTGCACTCCGGCAGCCACCAAGCCAGCATAATGCGCCATATCCACCATCAACTTCGCACCCACATCTCGTGCAATTTCTGCAAAGCGCGCATGCGGAATTTCGCGCGGGTAAGCGCTCGCACCCGCCACGATCAATTTCGGCTTGTGTTGCTTTGCAAGCTGCGCAACCTGATCGAAATTGATGCGATGCGTTTGCGAGTCCACGCCATACGGGAAAAAATGGTAAAGCTTGCCAGAAATGTTCAAGTGCATTCCGTGAGTCAAATGGCCGCCTTGAGCAAGATCCAACCCCAGCACAACGTCCCCGGGTTGCAAACACGCCATGTACACCGCAGCATTCGCTTGCGAACCACTATGCGGTTGCACATTAGCAGCTTCGGCACCAAACAGTCTGCAAGCCCGCTCGATCGCGATGCGTTCAATCGTATCCACGTGCTCGCATCCGCCGTAGTAACGCTTGCCAGGATAGCCCTCGGCATATTTGTTCGTCAGCACACTCCCAGCCGCTTGCATCACGGCCACCGAAGTATAATTTTCGCTGGCGATCATCTCCAAACCATCCTGTTGGCGGCGAGACTCGGCCTGCATGGCCTCCCAAATCTCAGGATCTTGTAATGCAATTGTGTTCATGCGCTGCGTAAACAACCTGCGATGCTGTAGTGAAAGACCAAGTTCAGTAGAAATTGGCAGAATGGTCATTAGAACTTCGCTGATTGTCAGCGCTAGACCATAACTTTGTCAACGACAGTTAACCGGCCAAGCTTCGGTTACTTTCC
>SYJV01000300.1 GCA_005798335.1 Planctomycetaceae bacterium
CGTCCATTGACATCCGAAAGCTGGACAAAACTATTAGGAAATTTCTGATTCAAATCGCGTTCCACTTCGTCGAGCGGTCGGCTAAGAATCGGATCATCGTAGACACGCACCAAATAGCTAACAATGCTCTCGCCACTCGGTTCACTCTTGTCTACGAACCATAACATTAGGGTAGTAGTCCCCGCCCGTAATCCAGTCACGGCAAGTTCGCGTCCAGTTTGTTGGTCGATCGCCTCGGCGCGAATGACATCTTCGTTCGGGACGTAAATCCGCTTGGGTGTATCCGAAAGGCGTAAGATTTTGGGACGCCCAATGACTAGCGAAAGCGGAAGCTCCGGATTGATCTCCGCTTCGACAAAGCGGCTTGCACGACGCTTCGCGGCTTCACTAGGCGGAGGAAGAACCAGTTCTCTTGGCAAGCCGCCTTGAATCAAGGCAGGGCCTGTGTTCGATATCGTCTCTGGCTGATTCCGCAAAGGTATAGGTTGCGAGTAAGGCACTGATTCGATCACGGTTTGTCCATACGACAAATCCGAGAGCATCGAAGCCGACGCTACCAAGGAAGCCACAAGCCACTTGCAAGTCGACGAAAGAGGCGGTGGTTCGAGGCCGAAAAACATAGCAAGCTTTCCCTGCGCGGACAAATAGACCTGCAAGACGCGCCGTGGCAATCGACGTAGCATCCAACATTGGCGGGTCCGACCACAGGACAACCGTTACAATCGGCACAATCTGGCGACATCTTGAACAGAAAATTTGAAATGGCTCAAATGCTAGTAAGCAAGAACTCTAGTTGGACAGCGCCACTTTGACGCGAAAGTGTCGTGTTTTTCACAACCCGAAGCGTGAGCGAGGGACTCATCGTAACGTGTTCCCTCGCTTACGCTTCGGGTCATGATTTGCTCCAATGTGGCGCTGTCCAATTAGTGTGCTACAACATGAGAAAATTGGTCGCCGTGCAGGGCTAGCGACAATCGTTGCAGCGGCCACCGATCAAGATATCGAGTCGGAACGGCACGAAGAATATCTTCAGGTGTGAGAAACAAGGACCCGTTGTCCGTCCGGAAGCGACAGAGTATCAATCATCGTTTCGACGATGGAGTGAGTTCCCTGCGGTGCGATTACTATTCTCCATGGGCAAACGTTTCGTTTCGATTGCAAAACGACTCCGTTGCGATCAAGCATCCACACATCAATTGGAAATCGCATAAAGCAAGTATGAATTGACGAACACGGCGAAATCCAGATGCCCGACTCCGGCGGTAGAGAACTGCGAAACTGCAACCCCACGAAGCGTCGAAAAAACGTATTCGCAATCTCCAAATGAGGAATGATCGTCTTGCTTGTGCTGTCAATTAGCCTTGCCATTAGAAACCTCCACCTCGCGTAAAGGTCTCCGTTAGCTTGAAGAGTTGCACGAACGCTGGTCCGAGCGTCCAAACGAAGAGTCCGGGCAAGAAACATATAACCAGCGGGAACAAACGCTTGACGGGAAGTGCATTGGCGAAAGCGATCGCTCGTTCACGTCGTCGGGCGCGAACGTCATCCGCCTGGACTCGCAGTACCTTGGCAATCCCCATTCCCATTTGCTCAGCTTGTACGAGCGCGGATACCAAGATGGACATCGAACCTATGCGGATGCGACTGCTGAGGCGACGCAACGACTCGACTCTTGATCGCCCTGCAAGCAGGTCCGCTTGATAGACTCGAAGTTCTTCCGCCAACGGTCTTCCCGCGAGCCGAGTTTTCAAGATTCGGATGAGCGCCGAATCAAATCCGAGACCTGCTTCACTGAGCGTTGCCATCAATTCCATCGCCAGCGGCAAGTCCTGCTCTATGAGCTGAATTCGATTTCGGCGGGCTGACCGAACGATGGTTAGCGGCAGGCATACCAGCAAAATGGCGATGATCCAGGGCGCTACCCAGACTACAGGCAAAAATGTCTCTCCGACTCCACCCGGCACAAGAACTACAGTTCGTTCCATGAGACTTTGCACTCCCGATAGAACGAAAAGTGTGGCAGCCCCAAAACCGAGCAGACCAAAAGCTAACGTGGCAAAAACAAAAATGGGAACTGCGAAGGGATTCCGGAAACCGGCCAAATAGAGCCACGCAGACATCCAGCCACTTGGTGACGAGGACTCGAGCGCCGTTGTGATGGAGTCCGTTCGTTGATCATTCCATCTCGCCAGCGTACGTTCGCGGACAATGATGTAGCGAACAATCAAAACTGCGAACGCAACAGTTGCTGAAAGGAACGCCAAGGACAAGAAAATGTTGATCATTTAGAACTTCGGTTTGGAAATGAGATTCATCCATACAATGCCAACGGCTTGCATAATGATCGATCCAGCAACGAACCAACTCCCCACCGTCGATGTGACAAACTCCCGCATTGGTTCTGGACCGTTTCGCCATACGATGAAAGCAATCAAATAGACTAAGCCAAGAATGGCTAGGGTACTGAACTGCGATTGTGAAATATTGGATTGGATTCGACGCGTCACTTCGATTCGATCTCGAATGGTACGCCCCACGGTCGCCAATGTCGGTGCTAATCGTCCGCCGACTTCGTAGTGAACGGCTAGCGACGATGCAAACAACAGGAACGTTTCAAGAGGAACCCGATCAGCTAGGGAACGAAACACCATCAGTGGTTCGTCACCCAAACGAATTCGTCCAGATAGTTCCTCCAAGTAGAACTTGAGAGGTCGATCGGTTTCGACCGTTGCAGCGTCGATCGCTGGCCCAACGCCTGCGCCCGCGCTCACTGCACCGACCATGATGTCAATTGCGTCGGCCAGTTGCCGTTCCAGGATCGCTATGTGTCGTGTATGAAGAAAGCTCTCTAATTGGCTCAGCAGCAATGATACAACAGCACCGATTGCCACGACATACTGAACGGGCCAGCGAAAAACCAGCCAAGCGGTCGCGGCAACGGCTATACCGATGACCCAAGGTAACCAAATCCAGTTGCGAGACAGTCGCCGGATACCATGGATGTCTGATTCTTCTGGAACGTCCGCATCACTTGCTTGCGAAATTGCTCCCGCGGATAACGTTTGCGATGCAACGTTTCGCGTTGCTTGCGCAAATCGCTCATACGTCCTCTGACGTTGATCGGACAATCGCAACCACATGAACCCGCCCAGACCGATCATGGACCATAACGCGATGACAGCAACAATTACCATGACCGCGCCCGATCATCGGATGGCCTCTCCTCTTCATTGCGTGTCGAAGTCCCTGTTGATGTGTGAAACAAATGCACGGGAACATCGACGTCGTTCTCTCTCATTCGCTCGACGATATGCGGAACGACCCCAGTTGCCACGAACTCCCCTGTGATTTTGCGGTTGACTTTGCCTTTGGATACGAAACGGAATATCTCCTGCAACTGAGGCGTATCCCCTTCCATCCCAACCAACTCGGAGATGGACTGCACGCGACGTACGCCATCTTCGTAGCGTTTTACTTGCACGATGATGTCGATTGCAGAGACCGCTTGCTCTCGTATCGCTCGACTGGGCAGATCGATGCCAGCCATCAGCACCATCGTCTCAAGTCGAGCCATCGCATCGCGTGGACTATTCGCGTGAATTGTCGTGAGCGAACCATCGTGCCCCGTGTTCATCGCTTGCAGCATGTCGAGTGCTTCTCCTGCGCGAACTTCGCCAACGATGATTCGGTCAGGACGCATTCGCAACGCGTTGATGACCAAGTCGCGAGCGACTATTCGGCCTTGCCCTTCGATGTTGGGAGGACGAGTTTCCATGCGAACGACGTGCCCTTGGTCAAGCTGTAACTCGGCTGCGTCTTCGATTGTTACGATCCGCTCAGTATCAGGGATCGCCTCAGCCATGGCACTTAGGAATGTAGACTTACCCGAGCCGGTGCCACCCGAGACAATCATGTTGATGCGTCCACGAATAGCAAACCTTAGAAACTCTCGCATATTCGATGTGAACATGCCGAGTTTCATCAATTCATCGCTGCGAAGCCGTCGGCGACCGAATCGACGAATCGACAGAGTTGGGCCATCGATTGTGATTGGTGGCAAGGTCGCATTGACACGGCTTCCATCAGGGAGGCGCGCATCAACCATCGGCGAGCTTTCATCGATCCGGCGACCGATACGAGCGGCGATACGACCGATGATTCGAACCAAGTGCTCATCATCGCGAAATCGAACTTCAGTTGCTTCCAATCGTCCATACCGCTCGACAAACACTTTGTAAGGTCCGTTGACCAAGATGTCGCTAACCGCTGGATCGGCGAGCAAGGGTGCGAGCGGTCCGACTCCAATCGTTTCTTCGATCAAATCATCGACAAGTTGTTTGCGTTCCGAATCATTAAGCGGCCAGTCTTGCGTCGCCAACGCATCAGTCACGAAATCCGTCACCAATCCAGTCAACTCGTCTTCGTTGGCCGTGATTCGTTCGCGGCGATCTAGATCTTCAAGCAACTGTTGGTGCATCACCGCTTTGACGGTTGCGAACGAAGCTGATCCGCCACTAGGTGTGGCCGAGTTTTGAGTAGCAAAACTCTGTGACGCCTGCCGTCGTACTTCGGATCGAACACGATCGCCTGGCAAATGCAAACTGGAGCGAGATAGCAGGTCGCGTGCGGAAATGCGTTCGCGAATCGAGTCTGATTCCTTCTTCATCTCGCCTCCTCCCATGAGTCATCTGCCCTGGAAGCGTTGGCTGTTTGCCCGATTGCCGGCGAAGCATTTGTAACACCCAGAGGTAATTCGTCTAATTCCAATCGCGAAGAGTTATCGCCGATCAGCCCGGCTACATCGTCAGCTAGTTTTTCGAGCGCACGACTAAAGCCACTGAATCGAAGCAGCGCCATTGCCACAGGAACACCACAATTGGCAGCCGCCATTACTCGCTTGTCAAATGGCAACACATGATCGATCTCCCTCTGCATGCGATCCGCAACGTCGTTGATAGACAGGCTGCCTGCGACTCGCTGTTGCCGATTGAGAATGATCGATTGGCGTTTGGCAGGGTAACCGATGCGTTCCAATACGCTCAGCAGTTTGACTCCGCCAAGCAGTGTTGGAACCACGTTTTCGAGTACCACATACACTCGATCGCTTAGATCTAGTGCCGCGATCACAACACGATCAAACATGGGGAAGGTGTCAACAATCACGAGGTCATAGGTTTGCCGTGCCATCGTAATGATGCGAGCCATCAGCACGTCGTCAATTTCCATAGCCTCGACTGCGTCGGCGGGTGCGGCCAACAAATGCAAACCGCTGGAATGGACTGCAGCCGTTTGCCTGATCATCGTCGGGTCAAGGCGTTCGCTCTCTCGGGCAAGGTCCGTCAGAGTGGCATTGGGCGTCAAGTCGAGCAAAGCTGCCGCTACACCCATTTGAATCGAGCCATCGATGAGCAGGACGCTCTGCTTGCCGCGACGAGCGATCGCAACGCCGGTATTCGTTGCCAGCGTTGACTTGCCAACGCCCCCTTTGTTGCTGACGAACGAAACAACTCGACCAAGTTGGTTGCGAGTTCCTGGAAGTCGTCGATCGTCGGCGGGAGTTCCTGTTTTGAGTAACCGTTCAAGGTCAACGGTCGATAGAGGTCTTCGCAAAAAGTCACAAACACCACCGCGCATCGAATCGATCAATACAGCAGACTCATTGACGTTTTCACTGAACCCCTCTGGACGCAAGATGGCCGCAACTCGAGTGGACGGTACGGTAGCATGGATTTGCCGAACAAGTGAAGTTATGTCTCGTGGGTTTTCGGAGAATTCGGCAAGCACCAAGTCGATTGGTTGATTTCGCAGCACGTCAAAGAGCTGATTCGCGTTGCCGACAAACCGAAAACGAGGTGAGTCTTCTCCGAGGGATTCAAAAGCAAGCTTCGCTTCATCACGCAGCGACTCGTCGGAGCTAAGAATTAGAACGCGTGCGGTGATGGACATGGCTACCTCAATGTCTTTGGAGTTGAGACGCTCAATCCATTGATCAGAGTTGCATTTTGGTCGAGCACCAATTGCCGAATTGCCGGGTCAATATCAGCCCAAACTTCGGAGAGACGACTGACCGCATTGCCAGATGCGACGTTGGCTCCTGTAAGTGGTGAACCGCGATCGATCCATCCGAAGCCAACAACGCGAAGCCCAGTAACATTGGAAAAAATCGCGCAGTAACCATTCAATAGAACTGATGCAGCACCGTTGGTTGCGACTTCTTGGCCAATAACGGTCTTTGGCGAATCAAGAATAAAGGGGTTGGACTTGGTTGCGTTCCAGTCGGATAGCTCATATCCAATTGCAATTGCTCCAGGAAGAACCCCACTGGCGACCGGCATTCCTACCTTCAGCGCGGGCCTTGGTTGTGCATTCGACGATGCTCGCAATGTAATGCCGTCGCCGATCAATTGTCGATTGATAAGCGATCCACGAGCGAACAGGTAAGGAACTGGTGGGCCTTGAACGAAAAGATCCGCATTGTTGTCAAGTGTGCCACCACGTTGAAAACTAACTCTAACTTCGTCCGGAGTTTCAGTGCCGCGTTGTACGATCGGTTTGTAAACCGCGTTGTCCGGATCTACCGTCATCAACTGGCTAGCGAACATACTCGCATCGCCAGAGCCACCAGAGAAATCGACCATTGGCCCAGCGCCAAACGCGCCGCCAAGGTCTGCAATGCCGTCGTCGCCGTTCGTCCCATCAAGGTCATCATCGAACTGCCACGCCATGACGCTCTCTGCCGCCAACTGGCGAGTGGCATAAGCGTAATCGACAGACCCTTTGCCGCGCAGCCCTTCCAATGCCGCCGTATCTACTGCAGTTTGCATTTGTCGTTGCGCCAATCTTGCAAAGCCGATGTCGATCACCAGCGCTGCCATCGCCATGAGTCCAAACAGCAACAATGCAACCAATACCAAGACATATCCGCCTCGACGACTACGGGGAATTGAACGGAGAATTCGCTCTCTTGGCATTGCCTTCTTCGAGGTAGTCTTGCCCGAGCCTACGAATGCTATTCGCATTGAACATATTCCATCGTAATAGGAGGTTTCGCATCGAAAGCATAAATTGTGCGATTCGTACCTACTATTAGCTCCATCAAACAGATCGAACCCAACGAATCAAACGACTCAACGGCCGAGAAGGGTGGATTTATGTTTCCATTATCAACGGATGTGAATCGCGGTTGAGCAACCGCTACTAGTGTTGGATGATTCGATCCATCAATCGTCGTCTTCTGCTGAACATTGTCTTTCTTCTCGACCGGTTTAACAAATGCCAATGCCGATTGCAGTGCCGCAGATTCGCAATCTGGCAATTCGATTGCAACTTTTCCTTGAACGGATCGGCGAATGATCCTTATGTTGCGAACAACGACAATTGCTTGCGGAAAGTCTCGATTGAATCGGTGATACAATATGTGGCTGGGAAGAGTGGTAACAGATCGCAATATGATTGTAACTAGCTCTTCGGTCTGAAATGCCGCCAAGCCCTCAACAAATGATTCGTCAATCAAGGCCACCGTGTAGCCGGGTCGAACAGCTGCCGCAACGCCAGGCCGAAATTCGGGCGGCAGAAAGTCGTCGTGACAAAAAAAATCCCACCGCGATTTCGCATTCGCCAGAGTGCGACCGTAATAGGATTCGATTTCTTTAGAACCGATCGCTAAGGCGAAACGCGGATCAGATTCATCGACAAGTCGCGTCATGATCCGTCTTCTGTTATTGTTCCAAACTGCTTCGTCAAATCGCTCGTACGCTTGTATACCAACGGGGGATAAGGCAATCTCTTTCATGCCACTTCGCAACACTGACGTACTGTGAATCGCAACAGAGAAAAGAGCCTCATTGGTAACGAGCGCCGCAGCAAAGTTTTCAGCATCCTGATCCGCGACGGCGATAATAATCGCTGGACCGGATAACTTTACACCCGATCGATCATCGGCACCGCGCCCTCGTGTTGGATCATTTGGATCGGCAAGTGCTCTTAGGGCTGCGGCGGGTGCTGGAAAACCGACCGGGCCAATAACTATCGCGTCTGACGCAACAAACCAAGGTTCCCCCCTATTTCCGAAGCTTTCTTCCAAATTGCGTTCGGTTTTTCGAAAGTCGATCGTTTCGTACTCACGCCGAGTTACTGTCCCATCACGAGAAGTTGACGTTTCGACGGCCTTTGTTAACTTCTGAAGGGGATAACTAACCATCAGGTCAATGCTATCTCCAATCTGTAAGTGCTCACCCCCGTAAACGCGGTTCCAAGGAATTGAAAACGACTGCATCCCTGACGGAACAAAACGCGAAATAGCTGGCCGATCCCCGACGGCAGTCGCCGCGGGCGCCGCTTCGGTAGTGGGTTGCTGAACCATCGATACAAATTGATGACCATTGTGGAAAGGGTTGGCGGCTCCACTTGGCGTTTCCTGGGTGCTGATTTTCTGTGATGGCGCGACCTGACCAGGAGGTCCATTCAATAGATCGCTCCGTCGCAAAAAGCGTCCTGCGGGAATATCGTGTTTGGCAACTGCTCCTAAAGCTTCATCGAGCGCTGTGATGACATCCATCTTAGCCACCTGTGATCGCGACATCGATTCGACTTTCAATGTCCGTGTTGCAGCGCTGACGAACGCTTCACGTGTCACGACGTTGTATGCCAACACAGGATGCACGGTAACCGGAACCATGATCGTGTCCGAATCCTGAACCGACGCTATGGAATGCGTTTCGCCTCCAGGTTTCATCGAATGTGCGATGCATGTAATGGACAGCGATTGATTAAGTGCGCGTTGTATTGGGATCAAGTCGTCGGGGTTAACCGCAATCGCGACTTCGTACTTGGGAATGTTCTGAACGCGAGTTCCCTGGGTTAGCGATGCAGATGTTGACGCTTCATTGCGAACGTATACCGGCTTCAAGACAACGGCTTTTTGAGCTAGCATGTGAGGTTCGCTCGCTTCTCCTTTCTTGCCGCTAGAAGCCGATTGGCCGGGAATCAACAGCGATCCGGAATCTGCAGAACTTGCATCAACTGGAAAGCTGGCTAAGAGATCGATTTGATCACCGGCACCGAGCGCGTGAATACCGGTTAGCTTGGTGGCATCGAGGGTGATGGCTCGCATGCCGACCGGGGTTGCGCCTGCGATCCCCTCGGGTGTTCCTTCCGGGAAAAAGGTGGATTCTTGGAAACCAAGTCCCGCGCGTTTATCGCGTTTGACGACGCGACCGATAATGCTGTTGATATTCAACATCGCGCCACCAAGTTTAAAAGCCTGTGAATGCCTTACTTCACGGTTGTCGGCAAGCACAAAGACAACTTCGTCCTTTAATCGCTTGACGTTTTCGACTCGGCCTTCGGCGTGCGAACCGTTCTGATCGACGCCAACGATTGACATACCGACTGCCGAGGCAGGTGGAACCATTTGGTACATCAATCCACCCGTCGCTGGATTGATCATTTGGCTGCGATCAACACGAGTGTAAGCGGGGATCGGTTGCGCATTGATCGGAATGCGAACCAGGTACGGATCTTCCTTGTCCGTTCTAGCAAACGGATTCAGCGGCACACCAGCCAACCACAGAGTGCCCACGATACCGACAGTCATCATCGTGAGAATGCCCAAGCCACCAATCAAGAGACGCGGTAAGCGAGAGCGGCGAGGAGCGTTGCGGTAGTTTCGTGGAGGCATCGGATTCGACCAACTTTTTGGATTCAATGCATCCGTGCCGATGGTGGCGTAGGCTCCCAACCTGCGTTTATCAATTACTAAAAATCTCTCGACGATAGATGGCTTGAGCCGATATCACTCGACGAAAGGGTCTGACAGGTCGTCCGCCAGTCAACTGTTCACTTCCCAAAGCGCCTTGGGCACCAAGGCCGTACTGTCCGCCGTAGGTTCCCGCGTAAATCGGATTATCACCACTGCTGACCAAGGGGGCACCGCTCAGATCACCTGGACGATCGGTGGAGTTGAGTTCCACCAGTGCTCCATCATCAGCCGCATTTGGCTGGCCAATTGTTGGCTCGAATTGCCCTGCAGCATTCGGTCGAAAGCTACTCATGGAAGCTGACTGAAATGGATAGTTGATCCGCAGCGCTACGATTCCACGCGTAACCGTGTTTGCCACTGAGAACGGATCGTATTTTGGATCGGTTGTATTCGTTGGTTCGATTTCTTCGACAACTTTATTCCAGCGAATGGTCTCAACTCCATCGACAGCACGCGTAGTAACCAACGGAATCCCCACTGTGTACCCAGATGGCTTGGTTCCATCGATAAGCAACGCGCCTGGGTAGCGAATGAAATTTCGATCAGGTGTCCCATCACCGTCAAAGTCTGGTCGATCCACAATCATCATCGTCGCCAACTGCTGATTCAAAACCGGCCATCCTCCAACGACATCTTGAAAAAACGACTGCCCAGGTCCAAGTGTGTCGAGGTCAAAGACCAAATTGTCTTCGCTAAAGATCGCATTCAGGGAACCATCCGCAAGAACTGTTTCGAGGGTCGTCTCGGCCGGCAACGGTGTTCGCGAAATCTCCCTAGCCGCCAAATCCGCTGCCCCTTGCAGACCTTGGGCGACGTAGAGCATATGGCCGAACGTCAAGATTGCGGCAAGCAGCATGTACAGTACAAGCGACACTACCGCGAACTCGACGAGCGATTGACCGGCTCGGTTATGACGACGCAGTTGCTTCATTTTTGGTTCTTCATGAGCTACGATAAAACCAAACCGACATAACCAATGAAACCAGCAGTGATGGCGGGCACGTAGGCGTAATCTCGCTGGCCGCGAAGCATCGCGACAAGCGACAGTACGCCACCGGCCACTGCCATTCCGAATAACACAATCAACAAACCAACCGGACCAACCAGCATTCCCAGTGCAGCGATCAACTTGGCATCACCCCCTCCTAGCTTTGCAAAGCGGAACAGTATGTAACCAATCGTCAGACCTACCACGCCACCAATCGCAACCAACACCAAGCCGACGCCGAGCCATCCAGTTGCCGCTGTTCCCAGAGCCAAGACCGCGATCGCTACTGAAATCCAGTCTGGAATTTCACGCGTTCGAAAATCAAACACTGAGGCAACAATTAGTAGCAATAGAACAGAGGAAGCAATTGCTATGAACATTTCCGCAAGCCATCTTCGGATAACCAAAACTACCCGTGACGAGAAGACTCGCCACGGGTGGAACAATTCGTCATTCAATTTTGTCAGAGCCGATTTTACGGTTCCACTATCAATCCACCGAAACCGTCGGCCGTACCAGCGGCTGTGGCACCTCGAACGTTCACGTCCAACCGATTGCCGGCTGTTCCTACGTTCGCCGCAATGGTTGCGACATCGAGCGAAATCGGGGCTGTGCCTGCGGCAGTTGTTTCAATCAACTTGCCGCTAGTGATCGGCCCGTTGTCATCTGCATGTGCACCTGGCAAAATCGTTGCCACGGCCGAGATCAAATCGCTGGTCTTGTGACCGAACACAGAGACGGCGGCGGCACAAATCAGTGCCACGCCGGCGATGATCAAACCGTACTCGACGAGCCCTTGGCCCTTCTTGTTGCTAAAAAACTTACGCATGTTTGTTTCCCTTTCTATACGGAAAACGAGGTACTGAAAAATCTTTTGCCGCCTGACCAAAGGTTCCGCATGACCAGTGCAGGCGTGTGCGGCGGCGACGAACAATTCGCACACGGTGTATTGCTATTGCGATCACCAATGCCTCTCCGCAAGCTTATGCGGTTAGAACGAAGTGATCCACGTTGCTAACATGTAAGGAGCCCCACCGCGCGGGCACAGCCGATCGGGTTTGGTCGGACCTTTAACCAACCGCACCGCACACGGCGGGACATTTGGTTGATGAAGTCCGGGTGGGTGTTACGAAATGCGATTCCAGATTCGCTATGCGCATATCAGACAGGCCGGAAGCCTATCCCACGCGCAATTACGAGCTGAAATGCTTACACAACGACCGGAGGTCCGCGCGGTTGCGCGATCGTGATAGAGGCTTCGACCGGAAGTCGGTTGGCACAAATCGATGCTAGCTCGCACAGGCATTCCTGTACAAGCGGCAACTCAAAATTCCAAACCAAACCCACAGGATTTGCCAAAGACTGGCAGATGGCGCAATGTTCTGGATCATGCAAGGGAACCGAAGGGGATTCCCCATTTTGAACCACATGATCCTTAGGACCTCGAACCGAATTGACCGACTCGCAGTGGTGGCAACCGTGCGAACAAACCTCCGACGAAGTCTTCTTTGCGTCGACTTTCTGGCAGTGAGCATGGCCGTGGCAAGAAGCCAAGTGCAGCAACGCAGGCAGTTGCCCGAAAGCAATTACGCAGCATAGCAAGCTCGATAGGAGTGGCCGGAACAGCGAAGTCATCGCCGACATTCGATTCAGAAAGTAAATGGAAACGGTTGCAAAATGGTCCGACCAATGATCATTGCAACTTCTACGATGACATGTCGATGTCGGTTCGTCAAGTCCTCAAAACAAATTTCGGCATGGATCAAAATGGGGTCAGGTACCGTTGTGCAAAGCACCCGAAGGGCCGTTCCGGCAACGGTACCTGACCCCATTTTGATCCATGCCCAAATTTCCGCTTTTGCGTAAAGCAGTCAGCGAACCACTTAGCTTGACATTTCGTAGCTACCTGCGACAATCAAAACATCCTTGGTCGGACCGTTGAGTTATCTTAGTGGCAATTTCGTGCCGTCTATTTTTCTATTGATTTCAACGCTGGAACCCGACCTTGCTCTCGCTGCGGACCATTGCGACCTACCTAGGGCTGACATCGTTGCTGATTAGCAACTGGGTGGGCTTGGTGCACGTAGGTTGTGCGGGATCGAAGCAACATCGACAGGTGTCGAAGAGTCAATCTGAAGTCAAGTCTTGTAGTTGTCATCATCAGCATTGTGACCGCACTCAAGATTCGAGCGACAAAACGCAGCAGCCATCGCCAGCCGATGAACACGACTCCGATCATTGTAGCATTTGTAAAAACTTTTTTGCAACGCGAAATGCTGTAATCAGCTTCCCGCCGACAATCGTTTGGATATCGCCACTAACGCAGCGATTGCGTTTCGTTCATGACAGCAACCCTACGGTTGCTATTTTTCTCTACGGACTCTCTGTCCGAGGACCGCCCAGCGCTTGATTCGCTCGTTGCTTTAAGGCGAGCGGCAGAATAGGGCGTACCGGGAGGGAGAGGCTCCTGCCGAACCAAAGCCAAGCTCGGCAGGAGCCTCGCACTCCCATTGAATTCCCCGCCCTGTTAAATTTCA
>SYJV01000301.1 GCA_005798335.1 Planctomycetaceae bacterium
CCCCAAAACCCCAAAACCCCAAAACCCCATAATGATCAAAACAGCAGTCAATCTTGACAATCTACTTTATATATTACAAACGAAAAGAATAATCTCATCGAGCCATGTATCTGGTCTGCATTCCCATCCCAGTCCTTATCATGGCATCGTTATTGCGGGGATCGAAGGCATTCTCGTCCTCTGCCGCCTCTTCCTCAGCGTTGTCGTCTTGAGCAATCTGTTCGGACAGGATCTTCATCTGTTTAAGCTTGAATTCGTTGATGCGTTTCTTGGTCTCGAGCAGCTCCTTGTGCTTGCGGACGCTGTGGTCCATGCGTGCGGCCTTGAAGTGGGCCTTCGACTGCCAGCAGATATTCAGATTCACGCGGATTCTCCCCGCGTCCTCTGTCTCAAGCCCGAAACGATTCACGATATCCGCGCTGCCACTCTCGTCGAAGTGGCGGGTGCGGATTAACTCCTCAAGACGAAGAATCCTAACCGAACCGCCCAAGAAAAAAGAATGGATTTCACTCATTAAGGAACCTCTCGGACGCCATGTTTCTAGCTCTAGCTCATGGTAACCTGGCTGGATTGGGAGCCTTAAGAAACCGTAGCCTTCTATACGATGGCGGCCCCAATCGTCCACTGAGTTTACTTGGAAGAGTAGATGGGGTCTCTTACTTGCACAGTGTTCTTATTTAGCTAGGAATTGATAGTCGAAGGGGAAACAGAAGTGTGACACCATTTGCGTACCCTCGGGGTCTTCAGCATCTGTTGATGCTTCAACATTCGCGACCGAGACATGTGTCACTGACTTTCTCTTGTTAAATTCAGATGTTGACTCGTTTTGACCTATACCCTGCATCTCATATTGATTGTAGTCCTCAAACGTCCAGCCACCTTCCTCTGGAATTAATACTTCATAGAAGACATACTGATTTTCTGCTTCGAATCCAGCAGTGGATACGATTTCTCCCATGACAGTGACCCTATTATTGTATTCGGACTTCTCATCGGGTGGTGCAATGAATCCAGTGCCGACTAGGTTTTCGCGCAATTCGATCTCCTTCTTGATAAACTTGGCAAGACTCAGCATTTTTTATTTATTTCAAATATTCAAATTACTCTGCTTGCCTCGCAGCATCTGGGGTTTTGGGGTTTTGGGGAGAATAAGAACTCATGGGTTAAATCTAAATTTAGTCCTTTCGTTCAAAGGGCGGATGCCGTCACACGTCCTTCATTCTGAGCACAGGCTTCGTCCTGCCAGTGCAAAGTCCAAGTTGGATTCGCGAACTAATCGGAAATGGTCAAGCTGGCGAATGCCAAGCCGGCTAAGCGGCACGCGACGGTTATCCTCTGCATGACTCCGTCGCAACTAAGCAGCACCAGGCCTGGGTTTTTCGATCTGCAAGATCACGGACTCCGATTCTGTCCCCGGCATTTTATAGGCATCAATTCGACGAATGCGAATACCATTTAACAGCCCTCTATGTCGAGCTTCGCCCTTTTCGTCCGACCAACGAGGACCCTTGATTGCTAGCAATCGCCGAAAGTTGTGCCAGTCATGGCGCAGCCAACCACATAGCTGGCTAAGCGAGCCAACTGCTCGCGTTACAAGCGTATCGTACCGCAGGTCTTCCAAAACGTCTTGTACCCGAGACGCATGAACCGCGATCGGCAGCTTCAGTTGCTGAACCATGTCGTCCACAGCGCGAATTTTTTTGCCCACACTATCACAGACGCTGATCCTGAGATCGGGCCGCAAGATGGCTAGCGGCAAACCTGGTACACCACCACCGGTCCCCACATCGAGGACTTCTTCAGCGTTGCCAATATGCTGCGCCAAACGAACCGTATCGAGCAAATCGCGGCGAGCAAAGGTATCAAAATCCGTATGCCGAGTGAGGTTTAACTTGGAATTCCAGTCCCACAGCGCTAGGCAATACGCTTGAAGTTTAACAAGTTGGTCGGCGGGGATTTCAAGTTGCAATTTACCGGCGGCTTGGGCAAGCGATTCGCTGCCCGGTGTTTCCTGTTCGGAGTCCACAAAAAAATTTCCAATGGTTGTTTGCGAGTCAATTGCGCGGAGGTCGCCGGGCGCCCCAATATTATCGAGCAAAACTACTTATTCAGGGTTCAAGGGGCAACAATTCGACTTTGCGAAAATCAATCGGATGGCTTTCCGCTTGCAACGAAATGTATCCGCTGTCAATCAGCAAACTGCCCTTAGCAGCCAGCAGTTTTTTGGCCTGAGCGTGCGCAGGGTCGAGCTGAGGCTGTTCGTATTCCAGGACCGTCTGGCCATCAATAATATGCTTGATTTTGCCGGCACCCCGCACTTCAACTTCGACTGTGACCCATTGATCGCCGTGATAAGTTTTCGATTTTGAATTGGTACAATGCGGAGTAAATAGTTTGCCGTCCTTGACTACGTGCGTTCCTGGTGAACAAAGATTCGCTGTAGTTCGTGGCACGCTGCCGTTTCCACCCAGCAGTTGAAACTCGATCGATACCGGAAAATCTTGATCGATGGCCATTGCTTTTGGATCTTCGCAATGGAGCATCATGCCGCTATTGCGAGTTGCCCATCCCGGCCCACCAGCGACCTGCTCACCCACAAATCGGTACTCCACGCGGAGTCGATAGTGGGAAAACGGCTTTTCGTAAAACAAGTGACCGAACCGTTCATTAAACTTTTCGTACTTATCTTTGTCATAGCGAACTTGCAAAAGACCATCCGCTACCCGAAACGTTTGGCCATAATTGTCACCGAAAGAGGAATAACGGATCTTGGACGTCCAGCCCGTAAGATCCTTGCCATTAAAGAGTTGTATCCACTGGGTATTTTTTTTGGCGGCGTCTTGCTGGGAAAAAACAGCGTGCGAAAAACTGCCAACCAAAATCGAGCAAACTGCGCATGTCAGCCAAATTCTTGCGGAAACCATTATTCGAAGTCCTCTTTTTTCTAAAAAACACTCTCTCAGGAGATTCATTTCAGCCGGCAATGTGCAAAACTGGCGACATTGGGATGGCTAGGAAAAGTCTTTCGTCAAGGAAGTTTTGTCCGCGAAGTGCAATTGAGCTGATGCTGACGCATTGACCGGTGCGAATTGATCATAGTAAATATAACGATAAGAGCGCGGTCCTTCACTGGGCCAACAATGGTTTCTAGGCTTTGCCGTGAGTTAGCACGAATCGTGTACGGCTTGCAACAAGGCACTCGTCTCACTCCAGGAACCCAATATGTTCGGCAAGAAATTCCTCATCACCCTGAGTCTGATTTCGGGCACTAGCTGCCTGCATTGCGGTAGTTTGGAATCGCAAGACAAGGTCCAAAAAGACTTATTCGCTTTTCCCAGTCAGCTTGGATTGCCTAATCTAGGCGGCCAAAAAGAAAAGCTCGTCCAACTTGTGGCTGAGTACGAACTCGACAGAACTGCGAAAGCAGGCAAACTGCGTGTTACAGCAAAAATCGCCAGCGATCATCACTTGTATTCGACGACGCAAAAACCCGGAGGTCCGTCGCCCACAAAGATTCGAGTTAAAACAGAGGGTGTCACGGTTACCGGGGCTTTTCAGCCGGATCATGCTCCTGAAGTTACCCGAAACGATATTTGGCCTGGACTGGATATCGAAGAACATCACGCGGAAGTCACCTGGACTGCCCCAATTGAGTTCAGTTCCGCCAATTTTCCTTCTACTTCGGCGTTAGCCATTCAATTCAACGCCTTGGTTTGCTCGGTCGGCGACGGAGGAAATTGCTCGCCGTATAGCGAAACTGTGAACGCAACCTTGGCCAAGGGCCCGACAAGTGGCAAACCTGCAACGACGAGTCCTACCGCAGCAACGTCGGCGTCGTTAAGCAATGCGGTCGCGTTCGACCCCTATCGGGCTCCGAATACTCACGGCGTGATCACTTGTTCGATTGCGCCCAGTTCAATCGCGCCAGGTGAGACAGCTAGATTGGTTATCAATTTCGAGCCCGATCCTGGTTATCACATTTATCCGTTTGTGGCGGGTGATCCAGAAGACGTCAATCGCACCTTGATCATCGCTTCAGAAAAATCGGGCTTGCTTTTCTCTACGCCGACCACAACGACGAAAATCAAGACCAAGGAGGAAGAGGGTATTCGGGTTAGCTTTCTCGATGGCAACGTCAAATGGGAAATTCCATTTCTCGTTCCGAAAACTTTCGAGGTAGGTCGATTGCCAATCGAATTAATGGTGGGCTATACGACCTGTGATGATAAGAGTTGCGATCGTCCGAGCGGAGTGAAATTTAATGGCTCCGTAACGATTTCTAAATCGACCAGTGCTGGCCAGCCACTTGCCCTGACGGCATCTGCGGTCAAGTTCACGGCAATCGGCAATCATCCAGCCTTGACAACTTGGATTGACCAATCTGCCGCACCACCTTCGATCATCAGCAGTGATACAACTGAGCCGCCGTTGCTCGCGAAGAAATCGTCCATGACGGTTGCCCCGGCCCAACCGTTGACACTGTGGCACCTGACTGCTGCGCTGATCGGTGGATTCATACTTAACTTTATGCCATGCGTGTTACCAGTGATCGGCCTGAAGATCATGAGTTTTATCGACCAGTCGGGAAATGATCACCGACGCATTGCGATGCTCAACGTCTCCTTCGTACTTGGTCTGATGTCAGTTCTATGGCTGTTGGCAATAATTACGATTGTTGCCAAACTGTTGTTCGACACGGCCTTTGGTTGGGGCGAGCAATTCACGCTGCTGGAGTTCAAAGTTTCGGTAGCGGCGCTGCTGTTTGCAATGGCGCTGAGCTTTCTTGGCGTTTGGGAAATTCCCATTCCTGGGTTCGCAACTGGCAGTCAGTCCGGCAAGCTGCTTGAACGTGAAGGATTTGCGGGAGCGTTCATCAAAGGTGTGTTAACGACCATATTGGCAACACCCTGTTCCGGTCCACTGCTGGGAACCTTGTTTGGCTTGAGCCTCACGCAATCACCCCTGGAAGTTTTGTTGCTGTACAGCGCGGTCGGACTAGGTATGTCCGCTCCGTACTTGGCGTTATGTTTTTACCCAGGCCTCGTAAAATTGCTCCCCAGACCCGGCGCGTGGATGGAGACTCTCAAGCAGGTGCTGGCGTTCCCACTGCTGCTGACCGTCGTTTTCTTCATCGCCAGCATCAGCGCCAATTATCGTATCGCCACGTTGACGTTGCTCATCGTCGTTTGGTTTGCATGTTGGTTGATCGGTCGCATTCCTCCGTACGCGGAACCACGCCGCATTAGGACAGCTTGGGGAATTGGCGGAGCGACGATTGCTCTAGGGGCAGTTTTCAGTTTTACCTATCTGGGTCCGGTCAATCATGACGTTCCTTGGCAACCCTACAACGAAGCACAATTGGTGACCTTGCGCAAACAAGGAAAAACCGTGATGATCGACTTCACCGCGAATTGGTGTGCAACATGCCAGCTCAATACGGCGATCGCGGTCGATCGACCCAAGGTTGCACAATTGGTTGCCAACAATAACGTGGTGCCCATGTTGGCTGATTGGTCGGATTACAACGAAGAGATTCGAGCGAAGCTGGATGAGTTTCAGCAGAACTCGATTCCCTTGCTGGCAATCTATCCGGCAGATGCGTCAGAACCAATTCTGCTGCCAGACTTGCTTTTTGAATCGCAAGTGCTCGAAGCGCTCGAAAAAGCTGGCCCTAGCCGTCCCAGCGGCTGGTTCGCAAGCGCTCGCGTCGATCAGTGATCCAAGGTCTGTGTTTCACGCTGAATCATCTTCGACCGCGTCACCAGGGATTACGACTTTTGGAGTGACCAAGCATGCAACATATCCTGCGCGATCAAGCTCGCAAGTACGCCTTCGACTGGCGCGATGAACCCGTGTTGCGAGTCCGGCCGGGCGAATTGTTCGAGCTTGAAACTTTTGACGCAAGTCCCGGTTTCTTTCGGACCGAAGCCGACAAAGCGATTCCCGGCAACCGGCCTGGTTTCGATCGCACACCGCCGCTAGCCAATCCGCTGGCCGGACCGATCTTTGTCGAAGGAGCTCAGCGCGGCGACGTGCTCGTTGTTACCATCGATTCGATCACCGTGGACAGCTACTCATGGATCGCCGTCGGGCCACGCCGCGGACCCGCTGGCCTGTTGACTCGTTGGCCTGAATTGTCTGGAGAATACACCACTAAGATCTTCAAACATACGCCTGGCCCCAGCGGAACCACGCGCGACGGTACGCTACATTTCAGCGAGCGAATCTCGTGGCCGATAACGCCCTTCGTTGGCACGCTCGGAGTTGCACCCGAGCGCGAAGTAACAACCAGTCTGGACGGTCAGGGCGAATGGGGCGGCAATCTTGATATCCGCGATGTTACGCTTGGCAACCGCATTTACTTACCCGTTTATCATCCCGGTGCACTGTTCTATCTCGGCGATGTGCACGCGTCTCAAGGCGACACCGAGTTTACGGGAACCGCTGCCGAAACGCAGGCGACTGTGCAAGTCAAACTCGACATCATTAAGAACAAGCCGATTCCCTGGATGCGCATCGAGAAACCGAACTCGATCATCGCCATCCATGCGAACCGTCCGCTGGAAGTCGCGGTCGAAACAGCCACGTTCAACTTGATGGAATGGCTGATCGCTGAGTACGCTTTCACTCCGACCGATGCCTACTGCCTGGTGAGCACTTGCCCGGACTTTCGCATCAACGTGTATCAAATGTGCAAGATCGCCAAACTAGCCTTCGTCGCCGGCGCGGAAATACCAAAGAAATATTTGGTCAAGTGACGCCATACTGCTTCCGCGCCATCGACGTAATGGCCCGCCATTGCCAGCCGAACTGCTTGTGCGGAACATTCCGATTCCAAATCGGAAAAAATGCTAGCGAATTTCACTCTGACTTGTGGCGAACTCCCGTCACGAGGATCTGCATCTGGATTGTCGTGCGGACCAAACTCTGCTGGAATGCCGAAGTCTCGAAGGCGATTAACGTTCCGCAGTCTGCGTCTCGAATTGACGATGTTGGCCGGTACCCTTCACGATGTTCAAGAAGGGGTAACTCGCGAATTTTTCTAATTCGTTTGTTGCGCGACGCGCGTCGACTTCACCGTGATGTGCGAACAGCAGATAGCGGAGTTTCAGCGGCGAGTCAGGGGTGATTGTTATACCAGCCTGTAAACAAGGCGCTGCTCCCATCCAGCCATCGGACCTTACATGCCAGTGAGTCGGCGAACGAGGGTTGGCAGGATGGTCAAAAAACGTTAGGCCCTCGGTGACGCCTTCACGCACGGGACCCGAGTAATCCATCCATAACGCTTGCTTGCCAAAAATTGCGGGCTCGTTAATTCGTCCTTCACTGTCAGTCAGTTTGCCGCCACCGAAGTACACAGAGATACTTTTGGCGACGCGCACGGCAAGGAAACCGAAGTTCGTTTTGCCAAGCTGTACCGGTTCCTTGGACGCTCGAAAAGTACACTGCAATTCCAACGTGTGTTCGCCGTTCTCACCGGGCCGGTTAATCGCCACCAGCGTCTGATCCATCAACTCGTGATCAGGGTTTGGGGCAATCCAACTCAATCGCACAGCCATGATCGCGTGCGCGTCGCTGTCCTCGTAGCACAGCCATTGCTTTTGCCGAACGATTCCAGCATCAGGTCGATTCGCCCAGAAACTGACGCCGTTGACGTCATTATGCGCCAGCCAGATAGACTGATGATGGTCATGGTCGGGTGCACCCGGATGTCCCATTCGAGTCAAAGTTGTACCCGAGGGGCCGAGAAAGGGATAGAAATAGGGCCGCGGATAATCCGTACCAAAATGCCAACGAGTTGTTTCCTTGCCAGCCAGCTCAAACGAAGTCTGATGATTCGCTTGCGGTACGATACGACAGCGCGGAATGTGAAACGGCGTCTTCACGGACTCCTGCGCCAGGGCAGCAGCTTGAGTAGAAAGTACGGCAGACGCACTGACGCTCGTCGCGATAAATTGTCGTCGAGTGTGGTTCATATCTAGCGTTTCTCCAGAGCATTCGTTTGTCACGTCTTGATTCTAGCGTAGCCAAGTTCGCGCGTGGGCGGCCACGATTTCCCTGTTAATATTCCCGTCGAATCGAGTGGATTTCCCTGGCGATCCTGGGTGATAGTCGATCCGCGTGTGATTGCAATCTCAACCTGCGGCGATCAGAATTGAGCAGATATTGCTGGCCAATTCAACTTGGACATTTTTCGGACCGATCGCAAGGGAAAATTACTGCATGTCATCAGGCGACCATTTTGCGACCAACGATCTGTACATGACCATCAAGGCTGGGTCCGCTAGCCCGGAAAAAGTCCGCATGCTGGTCCCGGGTTTTGAGATCCTGGAGGAACTTGGCCGCGGTGCATTTGGAGTTGTCTATCGAGCACGGGATGAAAAACTAGATCGTCAAGTTGCCATCAAGATCCCGCTGATCGACGATTTATCGCTGTGCCAACAGTACATCAAGGAAGCGAAGAATGCGGCCAAGCTCGAGTATCCCGGCATCGTTCCGGTGTACCAGGTCGGAACGCTGGAAAATGGACAACCCTTTGTCGTCCAGCGACTGATCGAGGGTACGACGCTGCGCAAGTTCTTGAGCGAAATGGGACAAGTCGCATTGCTGCGAGCTTGTAAACTGATGGCTGAGGTCGCCGGCGCGGTCGGCAAAGCTCACGAAGTCGGGATGATCCACCGCGATCTGAAACCCGACAACATCTTGCTCGATTCGCAGGGCAAGCCCTGGGTAGCCGATTTTGGTTTGGCGATTCTCGAGGATGAGCAGCAACATCATCGCGGCGAACGCGCGGGCACGCCGCTGTACATGTCCCCCGAGCAACTGCAAGGTCGCGCGGATTGGCTGGACGGTCGAGCCGACATTTATGCGTTGGGCGTGATGCTGTACGAGTTATTGGTCGGCAGACCTCCATTCGAAGCTAAGACTCTCAAAGAACTCGAGGAGCAAGTTTTTTATCGCGACGCGCGACCACTGTGCCAACGCTTGCCGAACCTGCCCAGCGAAATGGACGATATTTTCCAAAATTGCTGTGCCAAAAAAGTTACCGATCGATACGACAGCGCGCATGAGTTGGCGAAGGACTTGTTGACGATTGCCGAGGAATATGCCAACGCAGATACCGTGGTTGGAATTGCCAACGAAGGAGTGGGACCAAGTCCACCGACCAGACGCACAGCGATTATCACCAGAAGAACGACACAGAAGCGATTGTCGCTTTCGTCACGCCGAACTCCGGGTAAAGATTCGGAGCAAGACGAGGTTGCTCCCAAGAACTGGACCAGAACCATCGTAGCAGCCGCGGCCGCGATTGCGCTGGGTTTGCTTGGACTATTCATGTTCATTCGACCAGACCGCGACCCGCCCCAGCAACCACCTGAAGCAAAATCGGAACCAAGCACCATCACCGTTCCGCCTACCACGGTGACCGAGCAAACTCCGAAGATTCCCCAGCGTCCGTTTCGCGTAGCCATTACTGGCGGAACGCATACATCGATTCAAGCTGCCCTGAACGATTCGCAAGAGGGCGACACCATTCGCATTGCGCCAGGCAATTATACAGAATCGTTAGTGATTACTAAGAAGATCAAGCTGCAAGGCGACGGTAGCCCTGATGACACGTTCCTCATTGGAACCAAAGAGCCGGCCATTACGGTCCAGGCGGGCGCGTCGGTCAGTATTGAAAAGCTCGCGATCGATAGCAAGCCGCCGCTCGGTACAGACATTAATACGATCGAAGTATCCGGTGAGCTAGATATGATCGATTGCAAAGTAACAACGCGTAGCTTCGACGGTATCAAGGCCCGATTCGGCGCGGTTGTTAGCATCCGCGAAAGCGAGTTCCAATCTACTCGCCATCCCGCCATCCACGCTACGGAAACGAAGGGCCTCAATATTGTCGACTGTACCTTTACCATTCGCCCGCCTAGCAAGGAGGAAGTTCCGGTCGGTATTCAGGCAAGCAAGTGCGGTGGCACTATGAACAACTGTAAATTTCATGGAAGTGGTGCCGCTATCGGTATTCAATGGAAAGAGGCGGCCGCAAGCGTGCTGATTGAGAATTGCGATATCAATGGTTGCGAGAATGGTGCGATTTTCCAAAATTGTGCGGATGTTACTCTAAAGACGGCGGGGCCGGCAACGGCAAGATCGAAATTGGAAGGTTGCCAAAATGGACTTCTCTTCGAGAATTCCAAAGCGACGGTGTCGAGATTCAATATCGTCGATAGCGAAGGGGCAACCGGCATACGAATTGTGGGCAACGTTTCAAGTGGCACGTTGCCAGCGGACGAGAATCGCGTGGTAATATTGTCCGACTGCGAAATTGTTGGCTACGGCTTGGGGCTCAGCGTTGAGAAGGCTAATACCACTGCGGAGGTCATTCAAGTTTCAGACGCACGTTCAAAGGGCGTTCAAGTGGTCAACGGCTCGCGACTCGATATGAAAACATCGATTATTGAAAAAGGTGAATTCATTGGTTTGTATGTCGAAGATAGTGTTGCGGACTTGAAGACCTGCGAAATAAAGTCCAATCTTCTCGCCGGCGTGCTTGTTTACGGTAAAGAGAACGCATTGCGTCTTACTCAAGTAACGAAAATCTCTGAGAACTACACGGGTCTGGTCGTTTGTGCGGGCAACGTGCATTTGGACGAAGTGGATTTCCAAGCCAATAGTCAGGGAATAGTTGTTTCATCCATCGAGAAAGTACTGAAAGATGCAGAGTCCAAAATCGTTGCTCACAAAATCGACCTTAATTTGCAGGGCGTATCGATTTTGAATAACAAAATAGGTGCGATCAACATCTTGGTCCCGTGCGCCTACAAGCTGAGCGAATGCCTTATCGACGACCCCAAGAATCGCAACCTTCCGAAGCTCGGCAAGGGGCTGGTGGAACAGCGCGAGGGCGATAAGACGATCGTCCGCGATACGAATTCTGCTTCGCCAAGCACTTGAACTCCGATCGCCGCTTAGAATTGCTTGCCCTCAAAAAAAATTGCCTTCGGAACCAATCGGAAATCGAGATATATGTGTATGAAAAAAATCTTGGCGCTATGCTTGGTGGTCTTGGTTTTGTTTCCGTCAGCACTGGCGCAAGAACCGGTATTCGACAAAGATTTTCCCGATCTCGATAGCCAATCGGTCAGCCAGTGGTGGGACTGGCGTCCGCCGAATCGCAAGAATACAGCCATTGTCGAGATGAATGTTCCGCGCGATCAAGTGGTCGCGTTCGCTGTCTACACACACGATCATGGCGTGCTCAAATTATCCGCACAGCTATTTCCGCTCAAACCTGACGAAGCGCGCACCGTTCGTCTTGAGTTCAATGAACAAGGGACATGGAACGAAGTTGCGACTGCGGCGGTGCAATATCCAGGCTGGGACGCGCATTTTCGAGTTCAGCCATGGGACAACACTCGGTCGGTGCGCTATCGCGTGCGGCACGGTACCGATGCCATGTTCGATGGGACGATTCGCCGCGATCCCACTGAAAAGCCGACCATTGTCGTCGGTGTCCTGTCGTGCAACTCCAGCCGAACCAAAGGACCGCGCGAGGAGATGATCGCAAATCTCAAAGCGCAAGATCCTGATTTTCTTTTTTTTGCTGGCGACCAAAGCTACCATCACACCGAACATACTGCCGGTTGGCTCGAGTTCGGATTGCAGTTTCGAGAAATCATGCGCGATCGCCCTACGGTGACCATTCCCGATGACCACGACGTAGGTCAGGGAAATATCTGGGGCCAAAACGGTCGCAAAGCGGCTACGCCCGCTGGTCCGGATGGTGGCTACCACTATCCAGCTTCGTACGTCAACATGGTTCAGCGCCAGCAAACATGGCACTTGCCCGATCCACTCGATCCAGCGCCGATCGAACGCGGTATTACGGTCTACTTCACGCGCTTGCGAGTCGGTGGAATCGACTTTGCGATCATCGAGGATCGAAAATTCAAAAGTGGTCCGGAGGGCAAGATTCCTCAAATGGGACCTCGTCCCGATCATATCAACGATCCCAATTACGATCGCAAGTCCGTGGACTTGCCCAGGTTGGAGTTGCTCGGTGCGCGACAATTGAAATTCCTGGAACAATGGACGCAAGACTGGACAGGCGCAGACCTGAAATGCGTGTTGTCGCAAACTGCCCTTTGTGGCGCGGTTCATTTGCACGGCAATCGATCGATGCGTTTGCTGGCAGATCTGGACAGCAATGCTTGGCCGCAATCGGGCCGCAACGCGGCGCTGCGAGTTATTCGGCGAGCGTGGGCACCGCATTTGTGCGGCGACCAACATTTAGCAGTCGTCGTCAAGCACGGGATCGATCAATATGACGACGGACCATTCGGTTTCACGGCTCCGGCAATCGTCAATACAATTTATGGTCGCTGGTGGCATCCTGTGGACGAAAAGGCAGGATTGGATCCGGTGCCGGGCAGTCCATTGCCGTGGACCGGAAAATATGAAGACGGCTTGGGAAACAAGATCTCGATGATGGCGTATGCCAATCCCGGCAACGTGGCGGACGAAGGGCAGCGTGGTGACGGATACGGTTTAGTACGATTTGACAAGCGCAGTCGCAAAGCCACTTTCGAATGCTGGCCAAGATTCGCAAAGGTCTCCGACGGCGACAAAGCGCAGTATCCGGGCTGGCCAGTGACAATTTCTTTGGAATCCAACGACGGACGAAAACGGACAGGTTATTTGCCCGAATTGATATTTCCCCACAACCAGCGGCCAGTGGTTGAAGTCGTGCACGAAGGTTCGAATGAAGTGTTGTATTGCATTCGTGTTTCCACCAATCGCTTTCGGCCACCTGTATACACGGCGGGCAGCCACACCGTCCGCATCGGTCGAGACCGACCCACCGAAAAAGTACTGACGAATTTGAATCCTACAAACGATTCATCACAATCGATTCAAGTCAACTTGGACTGAACGGAAAATCGTATTTCTTGAACTGGACAATGTTTATGCGACGTTGCTTTAATTGGTTGGCTCTCGTTCTTGTCGTCGAATTTGGAAGCTTTATGACAGATCATGTTTGCGCGCAAGATGCTGCTGTGTTGTCAGCAAACTCGATTTCGAGCGACGATCCATTTCAATGGTTGGAGGACGTGACAGGCGACAAAGCGCTGGATTGGGTGCGCCAGCGAAACGCTAAATGCCAGAGCGTGCTGGAAACTGACGCCAACTTCGAGAAACTGCGTAGCGACATTCTGGGGATTTTGGACTCGGATGCTCGCATTCCTTTTGTGAGCAAGCACGGCGATTTCTACTACAACTTTTGGCGCGATCGGAAGAACGAACGCGGATTGTGGCGCCGTACAACCTTAGACGAATACAAGAAGTCAGATCCCAAGTGGGAGATTCTCTTGGATTTGGACGAACTGGCGAAGGCGGAAAAGGAAAATTGGGTGTGGGGTGGAGCGGATCTATTAAGACCCGCTTACGATCGAGCGCTGATTAGTTTGTCGCGCGGCGGAGCGGATGCCGATGTTACGCGCGAGTTTGATCTCGTGACACGCTCGTTCGTTCAAGCCGGGTTTTCGCGGGCCGAAGCCAAAGGAGGCATGGGCTGGATCGATCGCGATACGGTATTCGTGTATTCGGATTTTGGACCAGGTTCCATGACGTCATCCGGATATCCACGAATTGTCAAACAATTGACTCGTGGAACTCCGCTGGGTCAAGCAGAAACGATTTACGAATGTCTGCCTGATGACATGTCGGCGGCGGGCTTTCACGATGATTCGCCTGGGTTTGAGCGAGATTTTATCAGTCGAAATATTGCGTTTTATAACGACGAACTGTATTTGATCGGCAAAGACAAAAAACTAGCCAAGATCGATGTTCCCAACAGCGTCAACAAGAGTGTGTTTCGGCAGTATCTGGCGCTTGAGTTGCGCGAGCCTTGGTCAGTCGGCGAGCGGAACTTTGTGGCTGGATCGCTTTTGATCACGTCATTCGATGATTTTATGGCTGGGAAGCGGCAGTTCGATGTCGTTTTTGAACCGACGCCAACTACAGCGCTTTCGTCATACGCTTTTACTCGCGATCATCTGATCATCAACGTTTTGGAAGACGTTAAGAATCGATTGTACGTTTTGACCAAGGGCCAAAGTGGCTGGAACCGCGAGCCATTCAAAGGAGCACCGTTGTTTGGCACCGTATCCGCATTCGCCGTCGACGCCGACGAGTCCAACGCGTACTTCATGACTTCCACGGACTATCTCAATCCAACTACGCTGTCCTATGGAGAAATTGGCACACAGCCCGAAGGACTGAAAAAGCTGCCGAACTTTTTTGACGCCAGCGGATTAACGATCTCGCAGCATTTTGCAACCAGTCAAGATGGAACCCGCGTTCCGTATTTCATGGTGGCGCCGAAGACAATCAAGCTGGACGGTCAGAATCCAACGTTGCTCTACGGTTACGGTGGGTTCGAAATTTCCCTGACACCGAATTACAGCGGCTCGGTGGGACGTGCTTGGACCAGCCAGGGTGGTGTCTACGTGGTCGCAAATATTCGCGGAGGTGGCGAGTACGGACCTCGTTGGCATCAAGCGGCACTAAAGGCCAATCGTTTGCGAGCTTACGAGGACTTCGCCGCGGTCGCGCGCGATTTGGTTACTCGGGGAGTAACTTCGAAACCACGATTGGGAATTCAAGGCGGATCGAACGGTGGCTTGTTAGTGGGTAACATGGTTACGCTGTACCCCGATTTGTTCGCTGCTGCTGTTTGCCAAGTACCGTTGCTGGATATGCGCCGGTACAACAAACTGCTGGCAGGCGCTTCTTGGATGGCAGAGTATGGCGATCCAGATATCGCATCGGAATGGGAGTTCATTCGTCATTTTTCACCGTACCAGAACGTCAAAGCAAACGTTCAGTATCCGGCGATTCTTTTCACGACCTCGACGCGCGACGATCGAGTACACCCCGGACATGCGCGCAAAATGATGGCCAAGATGGAATCTCAAGGTCACGATGTGCTCTACTACGAAAATATCGAAGGTGGCCACGGTGGTTCCGCGAACAACCGACAAGCGGCTTTCATGAGCACGTTAGCATACACGTTTCTCAAGCAGCGTTTGTTTGGCAAGTGAGTGATCGTCGAGTGATGACACAATCCACGCGGTTTAACTCAATACCGTTCAACGAACGTGGGATAAGCTTCCAGCTTGTAAACCTGTAGCGGAGTTTCGCCATTGCTTGCACCAGATATTGACAAGCTGGAAGCTTATCCCACGTTCGTTGAACGGTATTGCGGTTTATCTGAAGTACACAGTTGTTTAGCTGGAGAGTTTGAACATGCAACGATTTATCCAGTCGACGATGTCGATTGTACTCGTGTCGGCGGTGTTTGGTTCATGGTGCCCAGAGGCGCTGGCTCAGGATCAACCCAAACGCGCTCAACCGACATTCGCGAATGTCGAGTACGGACCACACGCGCGTAACGTACTCGATTTCTATCAAGCCAAATCCGATAAGCCGACGCCGCTGGTGATCTACATTCACGGAGGTGGATTTGTCGGTGGCAACAAGGACTCGATCAATCCTGCTACGGTTCAAGCGGCGAATGCAGCCGGCATCAGCATGGCTTCACTGCATTATCGTTTCGTCGATGGCGAGAAGATCATTTTTCCAATTCCTCAGCTCGACAGCGCCAGAGCTCTGCAGTTTTTGCGCAGCAAATCCGAGCAGTGGAATATCGATCCCAACCGAGTCGCCTGCTATGGCGGCTCGGCGGGCGCTGGGATCAGTATGTGGCTGGGATTTCACGAGGATTTAGCCGATCCAGCCAGCAGCGATCCCATAGCGCGCCAGTCCACGCGCATTGTCGCGATTGGCACGATGGGTGGGCAAGGAACCTATGACCCGATCAAGATCAAGGAACTGATTGGCGGGCGCGCGTGGGAACATCCCTCGATCTTCAAAGTCTACGGAGTGAAGTCCGCTGAAGAAGCGCTCAAACCGACGCCTGAAAAACAGAAACTGTACGACGAAGCGGGCGCGATCACGCACCTCACTCGAGACGATCCGCCACTGTACATGATTTACAGCGAACCGGACATTGTGCCACCTGCGGATTCTCGGCCAGGAGAGTTCATTCACCATCCGAATTTTGGCAAACAACTGAAGCGCGAAATGGACAAGTTGGGCATTGAGAACATTTACGTGCATACTGCGGAAGCCCAAGGTCGCAATCCACAACGCGAGATGCTCGAGTTCTTTCAGCGAGCGTTTGCGAAGGTGAATTAGATGGACAGCGCCACTTTCATTTGCATTGGAAAGAACAAGTCGTTGCAGCGAAATCGTTTAACCCGCAGCCGCTAGGCGAGGATTGGGTTGAGTTTTCGAACTTTTTGCAAAGCCAAGCTCAACCCAATCCTCGCCTA
>SYJV01000302.1 GCA_005798335.1 Planctomycetaceae bacterium
CCGGTGACCAAGTTATGATCGACGCCGACTTTAACAGTTGTATCGGAATTACCGGCTGTATCGGTCAGTCTGATTATCCATAGTTTTACGGTTCGACAATATTTCAGCGTGAGATCGCCTATTTCTGGATAAAGCAACCAGCTTGGGTTAGAGTGGAATTTCATGTGCTAGCAAGTGCACCGTAACAATCCAGCGCACGAATTTGTGGCGCCACGAGGAAGGGTTTTGAAAAAGTCAGTCCGCAGGCTTAGTGTGGAACAGCTAGAAACTCGCCGATTAATGGCCGAGGTGGCTCGGGCTGCGCACAATTCAGCCATGCCAGAAGACGTCAATGCGGACGCCTATGTTACTGCTTACGATGCGCTCGCGATCGTAAACAAACTGAATCTTGTCGATGTCGGTACCGCCGGTGAAGGCGAAACAAGTCACTTCTTGGATGTCAGCAATGATTCGTTTGTCACGCCGCTGGATGCTCTGCTGGTCATTAACCACTTGAACCGGTTGAGCGGTGGCGAGCACGCAATGCCGCCCGAACCCGATGATTCGGTCGTTACCGAAGCAAACATACTTTGTTTGCTGGAACGAGCGGCCCGAGCCACGACCAGCCAAGATGCGATTATCGCAGTCGTTGATCGCTCGGGTCGCATCCTAGGTGTGCGCGTCGAGCAGAGCGTGCTTGACGCCTATGTCGGCAGGGATAGCGCGCTGAACTTCGCCATCGATGGCGCAGTAGCCAAGGCGCGAACTGCGGCCTTCTTTTCTAACAACCAGGCTCCACTGACATCGCGCACCATTCGCTTCATCAGCCAATCGACCATTACTCAGCGCGAGGTGCAGTCAAATCCGAATGTTCCCAGCATGGATTCGTCCCTGCGTGGACCGGGTTTTGTTGCACCGATTGGTGTCGCCGGGCATTTCCCTCCAGGCGTCAATAATACGCCGCTGGTAGATCTGTTCGCGATAGAGCACCAGAGCCGCGATAGCAGCATACATGCTGGCCCTAACGGTATCAAAGAAGGCTTGGTTCCCGGCAGCGACGATATTCCATTGGCGATGCGCTTCGATGTTGATGCCGCACATGTTCCTGCGGAAGCCAAGGAATTCATGAAGACATTTCCCGAATCCTACGGTTTTCAGTCTGGGCGCGAGCTAACTGCCCAAGGACGTGGTATCGCGACGTTGCCAGGAGGCATGCCGCTCTACAAACAGCGGACTCGCGACGGCAAGCCGGAGCTGAATCTTGTCGGCGGCATCGGCGTCTTCTTTCCGGGACCAGATGGTTTCGCCACTTTTGAACAAGATTTCCAGCCCGCCAGCACGCGCGGGTCGCTTGGTGTTCAGCCAGTATCGGAACGATTGAATGCACCCAAAGTTCTGGAAGCGGAGTTTATCGCTTACTTTGCCGCAGGTGGAACAGTCGTCGGACCGGGCTTTGTACCGGTCACTCAATTTGAAGGATTGGCACCGATTTGCGCTGGCTTTGGAATGCCCAGCGGTCGTATCGACTTGGTGGGAATCACGCTCGAGATCTTTGGTCCGCACCCAACCCGTTTTAACCCGGTGACCGGTGCCGAGCGACTGATTCAAGTTGGGTCGGCGCTTGGCGGCGGTACAGGATTAAATTCTGGATTGGATATGCCCGTCAAGGGCGCCGCCACAGTCCTCAGAGGCCATAGCGTGCCAGAGGGTTGGTTGGTCAATCCCCATGCATCCGCAGTCGATGCCATTCTGGGCGAAGATGTGGAGCGCATCATTCGCCAAGGGATCGATGAAGCCAATTTAGTTCGCGCTGCGATTCGATTAGACGTAAGCAACAATTTCAAGCCCGGTGTGCGCACCAAGATGGTTTTTGCGGTAACCGATTCAACCGGCGAAGTTCTGGGACTGTACCGCATGAAAGACGCAACCGTTTTTTCGGTCGATGTCGCAGTAGCCAAGGCCAGGAATACAGCTTACTACGCCGGAGCAAGCCTAGCGCCGGCCGATTATGTGGATACGAATGACGATAGTCTACCGGACGTACCAGTGGGAACCGCCTTTACCAATCGCACTTTTCGATTTCTAGCTAGCCCGCAGTATCCCACTGGCGCTGCCGGTATCGAGCCGGGCGACTTTAGCATACTGAACGATTTGGGAATCGATCCAGCAACGGCCGAGAATGCCGGACCAGCGCTACCCGCATCGAATTATATTGGCTCAGGCGCCAGTGTGCTGGGACATGACTCGTTCATGCCAACTCGCAATTTTCGCGATACTCGCAATTTCGCCAAACAGAACGGCATAGTGTTTTTCCCTGGCAGTACGCCACTGTATGACAACGATGGGGCCGGTAGTTTAGTCGGCGGATTCGGCGTCAGCGGAGATGGTGTCGACCAAGATGACGTCGTTACCGCGTCCGGACAAATTGGCTACGAAGCTGCGGTTGCGATTCGAGCAGATCAATTTGTTGTCGCCGGAGTCAGACTGCCTTACCAGAAATTCAATCGTAATCCACGAGGCTAGAACTCTAGTTGCTGGCCAAAACGGCCTGAGGCACCAAACATTTCAAGGAGGAAATAATGGTCTTTCGATTCATGATTGCAGTTTTGGCTTGGTCAATTTGCCGAGGCTCGTTAGCGGAAGAAATACGCGTACATTTCACCGACGAAGCTGCCCCTGCGACCGTGACAACTGAGAAAGTTGACAAACGCTACGGCCGATACTGTTTGCCCGACCACCAGCGCGCGGGCTGGCCCCAATGTATCAGTTCGTTGTCTCGACCATCCGTCTGCGCCGACTACGCCTTGGGATATGTAGGCGGCGGAATTCCGTGGTTGGGTCAGCGACGTTACTGTCACGAAGGTACCGTTGGCTTGGATTACCAGGGATGGTTCTTTTCTCGCAGAATTTTTCTGGCTTGGTCACATGGCCAGCGATATCAGGGAGGCGCCGGCAAATACGAAACCGATGGTCCCAAGTTCATCGAATGATCTTGTAGCCTATTTTCTAATGAGACGGCGTTAGATTCTGCGATGAACAAACGAGGGTGAGCCTAGTTGGAGAGGATATCTGCGGGAGAGAGCTGGCATCAGGGTTGCTAGCCAGATGTCTAATCCAAGGTTCAACCCCGCGCTCATCATCACCCACAATTCACCGCACTAATTTCACGCGAACTTTAGCTGCGTAATGGAATCTACTGCCGTGAATGGGTGTGGTGTCGTAACCGCGGGTGTGATTCCGTACAACTTGAGTGCGCTTCCGCAGTACGCCTGCAACCGACGAACACGGGCTGAGCAATCTAGGTTAGGAATCGGCAGTGGGTTGGATACGGACGTTTTCTCCCGCAGATTCTGGAATTGTGAAATCCTGAGTGACGGTGCCTTCGGATACAGTCAGTTGCTGTTCGATTGGATTGAAAATCTGCTTGCCCTGTCCGAACATGGGAATTTTCTTTCCATCAAAACCGGCGATCATTACTTTGTAGACTCCAGGACCGATGCCTGGCGGAGTTTCTTTATTGGAGTCGTACGCTCCGTTCTCAATCTGAAAACCAACTGTTTGTCCCAGAGTGCCGCTGGCCACGTCGGGTGTAAGAGTAATGTAACCAGCGGGAACCGGTTTACCCTTGAACGTGACCTTGCCCGACAACTGAACCAGTTTCGGTTCGTTGGAACACCCCGTCACAATCATTGCCAGTAGAAGCAACCAGCGCGAAGCACCCATGAAATTACCTTTGTTGACTATGGCAAGGAGGTTAGAAGGACCGCGAACGCGAAAAGTTACTCCTGCCAATCGGCACCGAGAACTTGCCCATCATCGGGCTTGCAAACTCGTTCCCAAGTCTGTGCGCTGATCGTTGCGGCAACCGATCGCACACTGCCGTCTGCCAATCCAGCATTCATGACTCCGTTATGCATCGCCTGCAATCTCCGGTAATCGCAGGCCCTAGGTGTTGGATTTCCCTGAATGCCTCCTGGATTAATCACACCACCGTCCCAGTTTTGACGGAAGTTTGCGTCGCTGCGCGGACCCGGCCCAGCGTTCGTGTTGTTCGCAACGCGGTATACAGCGTCGAATAACGGACAATCCCACCACGTGTAGCCGTCGGGGCCGCCGCTGTTGTTCGTGGCTGTCAGAGCTGTTGCGCCAGGAGCTCCATCCTGCCAATTGCTGTGTGCAGTCTGCTTGCCGCCCCTGGCCCAGATGCTCCAAGTAAAAGAACCGGGATTAAGCCGAAATCGCGCAGTGGCACTCGGGTAATCAGGGCCAGTACAGAAAGCCATGCGTTCCGCAACCAGAACGGTATTGCTAGTTCCGTCAGTCATCTTGGCGAAAGTGGAATTTGCCTTGTTTGGATGTCCATTAACAAATTGAGCGCTGCAGACTTGTGCGTTTAATGGATAAGTAGTTCCACCGTAAGCATTGCCTCCCACCGACGCCCGAGCGGCAGAGGTCGTAATCGCAGATCCAGTGAAACCAGCGCCGGAAAGTGTAGGATCATTGGGACAAGCAAACGCCGCAATCTTGTCGGTTCTAGCTTGAAAGGAAAATCCGTTTGCTCGATTGAAAACGTTGTTCTGTTCGATGAACGGCAAAATAAGAAAATGCCCAGAGGCGAACTGCGAGGTCGTAGCAATCGCCCAAGGAGGAAGCGTCTTAAACGTGCTTTCAAAATTATGCACCGACAGAGCAATTTGCTTTACGTTGTTGCTGCACTGCATTCTTCGAGCCGCTTCGCGCGCCGACTGGACGGCCGGCAGCAACAGCCCTACCAGAACACCGATAATCGCAATTACCACCAGCAACTCTACCAGCGTAAAGCCAAACTGTTTCTTAATTTGAGCCACATTGCGCCCCATAAAAAAAGTCATAAGGTACATGAATTATGTACGAATTAGCAAATACTAATAAACATCTTTAGCGTGTACAATCCACTGATAGGCTTAGAGCGGCGATATTGCCTCGTTTATTGCGCTAGGCGCTTCAGGACGAATATCGAGGTCAAGCGAGCGGCGGCTTCTTCGTCGTTAACGAAGTAGAAGTTGTTTATTTTGATGAACTGGCACAGGACCAAACCAAGGACTGCAACTCTTTAGTATCGCTCGAGAAATAAGTGTCAGGTACGAATGGCACTGTAGCTTACGGCGTAAGGATTTACGATCACGAGGCGACTCCGAGTTCGGCGTGGTATTGAGCCCGTGGCTTGGTCATCAACGCGAGCACTTTCGGGCGACGCTTGTTGACGCGCGGCTCGAC
>SYJV01000303.1 GCA_005798335.1 Planctomycetaceae bacterium
CCTGGTTTCGGCACTCGCTTGCGCTTCGGGCTCGTATTGGTAAATTCCCATCTGCCGCTCGCCTTAATGGCGCCGCGACACCGATAGAAGCTAGGAATGCTCAGTTCCGAGACCGGATGAGGTTACGTAGGCTCTAGCAATTCGCGGGCAAATTCCTACACTTTGTGCGATGAATTACTCGAACTTTGCCGCTGAAGTATTCGCCTACAGCGCGAGTTGCATTTTGCCGGCGCCTCGGGAATTTTCGATTGCTTGTGGCAACGCCGTTTCTGAAACCCCTCTATTACCAGCATAATGTCCGATGTTTGAAACCATCACCGCAGCTCCGCCCGATCCGATCCTAGGTTTGAATGAAGCGTTTTTGAAAGATCCGCGCCTGGACAAAATCAACTTGACCAGTGGCGTGTATCGCGACGAACAAGGTCGGACGCCGATCTTGAAAACCGTGAAGAAAGCGGAAGAAAAACTGCTCAGTTCCGAAACGTCCAAGGGCTACCTGGGAATCGATGGCTTGGAGGAATTCGATCAAGCCGCTGCACGGCTGTGTTTGGGAAACGACGTTCCAGCCAGCCAAGTTGCTGCGGTGCAAACACCCGGTGGAACCGGAGCATTGCGAGTCGCGGCAGACTTCCTGGGGACTCATTTTGGTGCGGCGCGTGTGTGGTGTAGCAATCCGACTTGGCCCAATCATATCGGTGTGTTCCAAAGTGCTGGGCTGGAAACCAAGTCGCATCCTTACTTGTCCTCCGACAAAACCAGTTTAGATCTTGCTGGTATGTTGGACTTGATCGAACGCGAAGGTCGAGCCGGAGACGCGATTTGTCTGCACGCTTGCTGCCACAATCCGTCTGGGATCGATCCGACAGAACAACAGTGGAGCGAAATCGCTGAATTGACGGCGCAGCGCGGCATGTTACCTCTGGTCGATTTCGCTTACCAAGGATTCGGCTCGGGTTTAGAAGAAGATCGAGTGGCGATTACGCAAATTGCTAAACAGCACTCCGAGTTTTTGGTTTGCAGTTCATATTCCAAGAATTTCGGTTTGTACAGCGAGCGAGTGGGCGCCATGCTCGCCGTGGTAAACTCGCCGTCGATCGCCGAGCGCGTGCTCAGCCAGCTCAAACAAGCTGTTCGAGTCAACTACTCCAATCCACCACGGCACGGAGCCGCCATTGTCGCGACGATTCTGGCCGACGCGGGGCTGCGCGCCCAATGGCTGGATGAGTTGGCCGAGATGCGCAATCGAATTCACAAGATGCGCTCGAGCTTTGTCCAAGGAATGAAAACGACCGGATGCAGCGTCGATTTTTCATTTCTCATGGGACAAAAAGGGATGTTCTCGTTCAGCGGCCTCAATCCGATGCAAGTCGATTGGCTGCGCACGCAAAAGGGAATCTACATGGTCGGCAGTGGTCGCATCAACGTTGCCGGTATCACTCAAGAAAACTTACCCACATTATGTAATTGCGTAGCGGAAGCGTTGCGAATGTGAAAAACTTAGTTGGTGGACAGCGCGCCACTTTTTTGCGGTATACAAACCCGAAGCGCCAGCTTGCGCATCGGGCTTGAATTGCTATGACGGATAGTCTTTCCGACGACGACTAAGGTAACCGGCGCTGCTTTGAAAGTAGCGGCGACGGCGCTGCTCGACGGTCGGCTCCTGTTCGTCGTTCTGAGCTCGCAGGTCGTCGAGATTTGCTTGGCACACTCGGCAACCAACGCTGTCGATATGAAAACAAATGTAATCCGCCAACTCGTCTTGCATCGCGCCAAGCAAGTACGCACCTAACTGCTCCCGAGTCGGACAGCTCAATCGGTGGCGGCGCCAGACGTCGCCCAAACTGTGCACGCCAGCATCCCGTTTGCCGCAGATTTCAACCAACCTACTGCGCAAGTCCGCGTCGGTACGCAGTTGAATTTCCAATTGAGCCATGCTTTCGCTGGGAAGCGACTCGTCGAGAAATCCCTGCAACTGTTGATCGGAAAACTGCTTCATAGATTCTCTTGGCAGGTTGTGCGAGGACAGTCTAAAACGTGCGTCGCGAACTCGGGCCGCGTTTAATAACTCTAAATTGGCAGTGTCAAAGTACCGATTCGTTCTACTCTTGGCAAATTTGAATTTCGAACGCGCGACCCGTACTGAAGAAAAAGCCCAGCTTGTGCTGGGCTTTTTCAATCGCTCTTCCTGATGGTTCGAATTTAACTCTATTCACCTCTATTCACTTACTTCAGCTGGCAGCAAGTGAAAATTGTTCGGCATGTCGCTGCTCTTGGTTTGAGGTGTCATTAAGTTCTGATACGTTGCGTATTCAATTTCATCCGATAGCGATCGAACGCTGCCATCCAAGTATCCTACATTTGCCACGCCGGTATGACCCGACGATGGGCGACCTGATTCCATACTTCTTACTGGCGCTTTCACCAATTGGCCTTTGGGACCATTAATCAAATTGATCGGATTAACTGGATCGGGAGCAGGACGTCCCGATGGGAGCTTGGCGCCCGGTAAATCGCGATAAAGCCAGACCATGCCGTTGCTATATCTAGTCGAGTCATCAGTCAAGCTAACATAATTCCACTCGACCGCTTGAAAATTCTCAGACACAGCCATGGTGCTAGATAATCCATCTTTGACACCCTCTGATCGCACTTTCACTGGCTGTGTGGTTGAACTCCTGCCGAAAACGGAAACGCCATTGGCAACCGCCGTTAACTGGTTGGTAAATATACCATTCTGAATGCGCTGAGAATGAACCGAGTAATTGGATGGGTTTCCGGTGTAGCCTCCCCAACTGGATATTCTCGTAGCAACCGGCAGAAACCCGGCGTTGCAGACAAAACTGTTTTTTGCAACTTTTTGCTGATTCAACGTCAAGTAGTTGCTTGCGCAGATCACGGTCGAAAGATTCGGGTAGAACCGAGCAATTTGTTCCGCATTGCCGGCTGTTGCCAAAACCCAATTGGCATTTTCTGACGAGCTAGCCCAAAGTTCATAGGCTGGGTTTTGTTCGAGAAAAGGTAGCAACGGGACTACCCACGATGCAATCTTGCCGGTCGTACCCGTGCCGTTACCGTAAATCTCCAAATATCCGGGATAGCGTTTCTTGGAATTTTCAAAGCTCTGAATGGCGAGCACCACTTGTTTCATCTTGGCTTGACATTCAGCCTTTCGCATAGCTTCGCGCGCCATTTGAACGGCGGGTAATAGCAACCCAACCAAAACGCCGATGATGGCGATAACGACCAGCAATTCGACCAGCGTAAAGCCGACTCGAGTAGAGCGACGCATTGTAATCCCCTTACAGTTGAGATGAGTTGGAAAGGCAGGCACTTCTTCCCCAGCTTCATTTTGCCAAACCGAGGTATGTCCGTCCAGTCGTTTATTGCCACTTTGTTGAACAATTGGTCATCTGCTGCACGGTAGATCCTCGTTGCGAAAGTAACGAAAAGACTGGCCGTTACGTTTGTTTGGGTCAACAACTGCATGCGCCGTCATTGTTTCCGGCAGGAAAACTGAAAACCTGTTTTTTGGTTGTGCCAGTCGTTGGGCCGTGAACTAAGTTTGAAAAACCGGTAGAAACGAAGTTCCCGATTCCCAGAAAACTGACTAACGAGTTACTTAGAAACGACTTACGTGTACCCATGAACTCATCCCTATGGCTGCTAAGAATTCGTTCTATAACGTTGATGATTGCATTGATATGGATGTTAACGCATCCGGTACGCGCTGAGCAACCGTCCGCGCACGAGTTTCCATGGAGTCATCCGTCGCATACGCTGGCCGAGATAAGAGTTCTCTCGCGAGAACCAAATTTACCGCAAAACCCAATTAGAACTTTGCCTCCTAAAGTGCCTTACGCTTACGGTTGGTTCGGTTCGAATCCAACTCCGCAGTGGACTAGACACTTTGGGCACCAGAAGTCCTATACGCAGTGGTCGCGCCGGTGATCGTATGATCCTCACCCCCTGTCCGCTTTCGTTCATAGATGCCTTCTAAACATCATGGCCTGGAGCTGGGCAGATAAAAAGTGAACCGTTGGCGATAGCCACGGGCGTCGAGGGTGCTATTACTCGGTGAATTCTTGTTCGGCTCGGGGAATACGCTGGTCGAGGTTCTTGCGACCGATGTAGCCGCCATTTTTCGTTATTCGTCCTGCTTGCTCTACGATCGCTTGGGCGCGTCGACCTGGGTCCGGGTGCGAGCGGATAAACGGAGGCATCATGTTCATCCAAGGGGTCTGTTGGTCTTGCCGTTGATCCCAATGGGCGAGCAAGTGCGCCAGTTCGCGCGCGGCATAACCCGCTTGGATCATCCAGCGAACTGCATCTGCGTCCGCTTCTTTTTCGTATTCAGGCCGCGCAGGACGAGCCATGATGGCAATGGCCAGCATCCCGTTGCGAAAGTCGAGCGTTTGTTTACCGGACTTTGATTGCTTGAGCGCGATTAACTGATGACCTCGATCCAGATGCGCAAGCTCGTGAGCGATCACTCCGACAAGCGCGGCTTCGGATTGGACATCTGCCAACAAACCCGAAGTAAAAATCAAATGGCCGCCAGGAATTGAGTAAGCATCGGTAGCTTGCGTCTGCACGACGCGAATATCGAGCTGGCGATAGCGTTTCGCGTGATTCATCAACGGCTTGAGCGTATTGGCTAATTTGACTAAGTACTCGACATCGCGTCCGCGTTGAACAACTTCTTTGTTTTGCTTTCTTAGCTGTTCCAGATAACCGTCCAGCACTTGCTGCCCAAAGCGATTCTCCTCTGCCACGCTAACGTTGATTCGCTCCAAACGCGCCAGTTCCTCCGCTGGAATCTCGCCCATGAAGCCGGGCATAAAGCGGTTGGATTCTTTGGCGAACTGCTCGAACATCTGTTGCAGCGCATCGGGGAACTGCTTCGGAAAATCCTGAGCAAAGCCAATGGTCGAATATGCGATCAAGCACCACCATCCGAAATTAGCAAGAACTATCCTCGACCTCATAACTCCGTCCTCTCAACTGGTATGGTGGCGCGACCCCCACCCACAGATAACTGCGACGTTGGGCGACATGACCAAAAACAATATTCGCGGGATGGTTGTCGTTTTGCAAGTATATCCTTGAGATTTATTGGTGAGTTACTCGCTCGTTCCCGAGAGTAAACGCCTTCGGCCGTAAAGAAACAGCGCCTAGTTTGGCGGGCAACGCATGGGTATGCTCTAGACCAACTGACCATAGGCCAATACCATGTTCATTCTTGGAGTTACCGCTCGTATAGTTCCATAGAAGGATAAGCGGACGTATCCCATCTGGCGGCAGCAAATAAGCGGCAGGCTATGTGATCGTCGCAAAAACGTGTGCGATTGCAGCAGTTGTGCCACCAGCGAGAACTGAAGTGAATTAGATTTCGCGACTTCTTCGCTTGGCGACGACTCGATAATTGCTTCGGGTCCACGCGTTAGTTTGA
>SYJV01000304.1 GCA_005798335.1 Planctomycetaceae bacterium
ATGCAGTTCTGGAGCCAACAACTTATACTTGCGACGAATTCCTGCGATAACTTTTGCATCCATGATGCTTTCGTTATCACATATCCGACTGAATTCGACCAATAGCAACTTGTAAAAGTTATTTTTACACAGGCCCTAAGTAATTTGAGCGGCAGGTTGCTTGTAATTTAGTAACGTCCTAACTACTTTAACACGCGAACGCATCCGTTTATCGAATTTTGAGTTGCGTTGGAATGCACTGTTCAAGTGCGTTGTTCGTTCCTTTCTAGATAGGGTTTTCCTATGAAAATGTGTATGTTCGTTTTGACCGCGCTGTTGGTCGGCGTTGGCTCGACTCTGTCGCACGCGGCGATCGTACCATTCGACCTCGTCGGTCGAAGTGGTGCTGGATTGCTCAGTGGAAACGAGGTGAATGCGGATGGCACCGCCGCCACGATTAGTGGCACGCCAGGTTCGGGTGGGGAAATCGGTGCGGGATTTTCCTTTGATAATGTGGCCCGCATTCTTACCCTCAACTTTTCATGGACAGGAATTCAAGGCGCAACGGCAGGCACTCTCGGTGCGGCCACAGGCTTCCATATTCACGGGCCTGTTGCAGCAGCCAATCCGCAATTGGGTAACGCCGCTGTACTGCACAATATTAGTGCGGGAACTTCCGCACCAGGCACGACGCCCCTCTACACGGTTCTCAATAATGCGAACGGTACCGGTAGCGTCACCGGAACTATTTCTGGTATCACTGCTGCTCAGGAAGCCGATCTTTTGGCGGGAAGTTGGTACGTGAATGTTCACTCCGGCGTCAATGGTGGCGGTGAAGCTAGAGGCAACTTGGTAGCCGTGCCCGAGCCGAGTTCGTGTGCGTTGCTCGGCCTGGTCGCAGCAGGCTACGCCGCGCGTCGAAGATTTGCAAAGAAAAAACAACCGGTGGCGTAAGCAATTTCGCTGGCTCGGTACGAACCGAAAATAAGCACAGATTATAGTTCTCACGTGTCGCACGCTGAGAACGATAACCCTGTGCTTTTTTCGCTTTAAGTACTTCTAACACTGCTTGATTTCGTCAGACGTTCAAGCGGGAGATGGGTAACACTCGAGTGCAATAATATGAACAACGGACTGCGCATGTGGCAATATACTTTCAGTGCGTGTTTGATTTCCGTCATACCAGCGATGGGGCAGGATGGGACGATTTCCTCAAGGACCAAACACAATCTTGAGCAACAGTTAAGCCAGCGGATTTCGCAGATACGATTGGAGAAGAAACTGATCGGCCTAGGTGCGATGATCCTGGTCGATGGTAAGTCCGTAGCTAAGGCAGTAGAGGGCGAGCGAAAAAAGGGAAGCGGCAAACGGCTTGAGACCAGTGATCGCTGGCATGTTGGTTCGATCACTAAGTCGATGACGGCAACGACGATCGCTCGGCTGGTCGAACAAAGAGTCGTCGACTGGGGAACGACGATCGGCGAGATTTTTGGTGAGACGATCGAGATTCACCGTGATTGGCGCGCGGTGAACTTGGAGCAGTTATTGACGCATACATCGGGCGCTCCAGCAAATTTTTCAATAGTGACAAATTTTCGGGCTCCACCCGAGGGTAAAGAACGCGTTCAAGCGAGGCGGAATGCGGTTTCGGGAGTGTTGAAACTGAGGCCGATTGGAAATCCAGGTGAGTCATTCGCGTATTCGAATGTGGGATTCACAATCGCAGCCGCAATGATCGAGCACAAGACGGAGAGGTCCTGGGAAGACTTAGTCCGCGACGAAGTTTTTTCTCCCTTGAGCATGGCTGGGGTCGGATTTGGACCACCCAAAGACGGCGACCAAACATTGTCCCAGCCACGAGGTCACGCGAATCTTGGGTTGATGAAAGTCGCCGTGGGCGAAGATGCGGACAATTCGCCTATCATGGGACCAGCGGGGTCTGTCAATATGACTTTGGACGAGCTCTGTAGATTCGGTTACGAACATCTCTTGGGAGAAACGGGACAAGGTAAGCTGCTGCAGGCGGCAACGTACAAACGATTGCATACTGCGAAACTGAACGAATATGCATTTGGCTGGGTCGTGCCCAAGAAGAACCCGTGGATCGACCAGCGGATCATTTGGCACAACGGATCAAATACGATGTGGTACGCGCTTTTGGTCCTGCTGCCAGAACGCAACACTGTGATCTCAATTACTTCGAATGATGGCAATATCAAGCGCGCCGAGGAAGCCGCATTTCAAATCGTCAGCGAGTTCGCAAATTTGCTCTGAGTCTTACTATCGCAGCGGTCGTATGTTTTTGTGTAGAATTGCGAGTAAGTTATTTGCATTAGAGCATTTTAAGCTGGGCACTTCGCGCAACGCGCCAACGTGCTGGGCAATTCAACGAAGCAAGGAGACTCCATGAACACGTACGAAACGAACCGACGTCAGGCAATGATCGTGGGCGGTATGGGAGCGCTTTCGCTGGGAATGCCTGGAATGGTGATGGGCAGCGACAAACTCGATGCCAGCGGCAAAGCCGTGCCTGCACCTAAGTCCTGCATTTTTGTGTTGCTCTGCGGCGGTCCAAGCCACATTGATACCTGGGATATGAAGCCTAATGCGCCCGATACAATCCGAGGACCTTATCTTCCAATCTCCACAAAAGTGCCAGGCATGCGCATCAACGAGATGCACACGGAGCTGGCCAAGGTTACCGATCTATTCACGCTGATCAATTCCATGACACATCCCGGTGGAATCAGCAATCACTTCGATGCGATGCATAATTTGCTCAGCGGTCAATCACAGAAACGCGTGGAGCAAGGTGTAACTGACGATCAGCCTTATTTGGGGTCGTTCGTTGCCAAATACAAGCCGAGCGATCGCAACATTGTCTCCAACGCGTGGCTCATCAAGTGTGTCGGCCATCCGGTCTTCTGTGCGCCGAACATTGGCATCGGCGGCTACCTCGGTTCCGCCTACGCGCCGGTGTTCGTAGGCTCGGCCGAAAACCATCCAGCGATGGACGATTTCAAGCCGCCAGAGATTTATGATCTTGGCGATCCAGCTCGACTTGCTCAGCGCCGAAAGTTGCTGGGGAACGTTGAGAGCAGAGTCATATCCGAGGATGCTCGCGGCAAAGATTGGGCGGATCTGCGCGAAAAGGGCTACGAAGCCATGACGCGACCAGAAGGCCGGGAAGCGTTCAACCTTGATCGCGAGCCAGCGACGGTACGTGACCGTTACGGACGTCATCCGTTGGGCCAAAACCTGCTTCTTGCGCGACGTATGGTTGAAGCGGGCGTGCGGTTCGTTACCGTTAACGGCTGGACTGGCCAGGCACCACACGATACGGATGGTCCACCCAGCAGCAGTTGGGACATGCATGGCGGGAACATGGGCATGGGGAACGCTTTCGGTAACGGTTCCTATGGAATGGGGTTCTGTCTGCCGCGACTGGACCAAGCATTGGCAGCGCTGCTGGGCGACTTGAAAGAGAGAGGCATGCTGGACAACACACTGGTAGTTGCCACCGGCGAGTTTGGGCGGACTCCAAACGTTCTCACCCAATTACCACCTGGCCGCCAGCATTGGCCCCAGTGTTTTTCGGCTATCATGGCCGGTGCAGGAATTGCAGGTGGCCAAGTGTATGGGAAATCCAACAAACATGGCGAGTATCCCACCAGCAATCCTGTGCGCCCTGAAGAGTTAGCAGCGACCATCTATCACGCACTCGATATTCCGCTGAACGATCCGCTGAACAATAACGGATTTCCTCGTCCGTTGACGACAGGCAAACCGATCATGGAATTGTTCGGCTAGCGCATTGTCCAGACTAAATTTTGGAGTTGGCGACTGAGTTTGGAACCGTTGTCCTCAATCGTTTCCGGAGCAATTGAGGACAATTGCTCTACTCTGAACCCAAAAACTTAGTCTGGGCAATGCACTAGTGTCAAATAATTGCTTCACTGGCAAGCGGGCAGTTTCATGACCGAAGTCTCTCTCGCCGGTGCCGGGGCGCCCGAACTCGAGTCACGTCCAGCAACGTTAGCGGATGCGATTAATCTGTCCACGTTGTCCGCTCTGGTGTTTCGCGAAGCTTACCAATCAGCGTTCGATTCGCAACAGCCGGTTGCGGACTTCATAACCACGAATTTTTCTGTTGAGAAATATCACGCTGAACTTGTTACTGACTGCGCGAGTTATTCGTTGGGATGGGTAGCTGGCGTGCAAGCCGGATTCTTGAAATTGCAATCCAGCGTACCGCCAGAGTGTGTCGGCTGTCGATCGGCAATTGAGTTGGCGAAACTCTATATATTGCGAACATTTCACGGCACTGGAATTGCAGATTTGTTGATGGAGCGCGCTCTCGAACAGGCGAGCCGATATGGTGTGTCTCAAGTCTGGCTGTGCGTCTGGCAGCGCAACTCTCGTGCAATTGCTTTCTACCGGCGCTGGGGATTTTCCGCAGTGGGAAGTGGCACATTTAATTGGAGCGGAGTTGAATTTCGCGATTTCGTAATGACCCGTTCGCTGACCGGCGTAGCAACCTCTGGTTCTCGTACTAAACTCGACGTCCCATTTGCCAACGATGCCGAGATCAAACAACTCGTCGAGAGATTTGAAGCTTGCACTTGGCCGTACACACGCTGGACACATCGGGCTCATCTTGCGGTAGGACTGTTCTATATTCGCTCGTTGACTCCAGCGGCCGCGCTCGACCGACTTCGGCATCACATCCAACGATACAATGCGGCTTGTGGGGATCCCAATGGTTACAACGAAACTGTGACCGTGATGTTCCTCCGCAAGCTCGCCGCGCAAGGCAGCGACTTTGACGACGGTCGTCCGCTGACCCAGATTGTCGAAGAGTTGACCCGCGAGTGTTCAGTCGATTGGCTCTATCAATACTACAGCCCAGACCGAATCTGGTCGGCTGAGGCAAAATCTCGATGGTTGGAGCCGAATATCAAGCCTTTGGACTTCTGACGCCATGTTTGATGAAACCCAACTCCCAACGCGGGAATCGTATTCCGTCGGATATGATGTGGCTGCTTGTGAGTTCTTTTCGCGACGACGAGCACGCACTCACGCTGGTTTCTTCTTGCCATATTTACGACCTGGAATACGTTTACTTGACATCGGTTGTGGCCCTGGGTCGATAACGATTGACCTCGCTCAGTGCCTCGCTCCCGGTGAAGTCGTCGGTGTCGACATCGAGCCGACGCAAATCGAGCGAGCTCGTCAACTCGCTGCGCAGAAACAGGTCACAAACGTTCGGTTCAATGTAGCGGATACCTATGCACTGCCTAATGCGGACTGTTCCTTCGATGCCGTCCTCATGCATGGCGTTCTGGAGCATCGTCGCGATCCCGAACGTGCTCTTCGCGAAGTTCTGCGCGTGCTTCGGCCAAACGGCGTACTGGGTGCTCGTCATGCCGATTTCGGCGGATTTCTGATCGAGCCAGCAGTTGCTCCGCTCGACCAGTTCGCCAGTCTGTTTTCGCAACTGATGCGACACAATGGAAGTGACCCGCATGCTGGTCGACATCAGCTACAATGGCTCCGAGCCGCGGGATTTGACCGAGTTGCAGTTTCAGCTTCCTACGACTGTTGGACCAGTTCCGCGGACGAGACCCGCGAAACGTCTCGGTTTCTCCACTCGCTGTTCAGTGACTCCGATTTCGCAAGACAGCTTATTTCGGCAGGCCTGGCAAACACAGACTTGCTCACTCAATTTCACACAGCCATCAACGATTGGACCAACAACGCGGACGCGTTCGCAGCCGAAGCATGGACCGAAGTCATTGCCAAACGGCCAGAACGCGATCCGGCTACTGAACCAGGGTTGGCGTCGATTCGATCGACAGGGTAGCGTGCCTCGTTTCTCGACGTTGTTCGAGAAGGCAGCATTCCAAGATTGTATGCGATGTTGGCTGGAGTACTGACTACTCCCAGCCCTTAAATTGATTTACACTGTGGTAATTGGAGTTGCTGCCACGTTTGCGACAATGAAATGTCGCAATTCACCAGATGAGCCCGGGCTCACTGGTAACTTGATAACACGTCCACGTCATTGCCCTTCAGCGATATGCTGCTTGCCCCTTCCCATCTAAAACATCCCTCCCAGAGAAGCCTATGAAACGCGTTTTAGTTAGTTGCATTGCGTTGTTCGCACTGGTTCATTGCCGTTGCTCGTTGGGTGAAATCCAAGTTGGTGCAGCAGTGGTCGATGTGACGCCTGAGAAACTTCCGGTACTGGTCAACGGCGGTATGTTATCTCGTTCCGTCGATACTGTGAAAACGCGTTTGAATGCTCGAGCAATCGTCGTCGATGATGGCGATGAAAGATTGGCAATTGTTGTCGTCGATAGTTGCATGATGCCTCGACCACTGCTGGATCAAGCGAAGGAACTGACGTCCAAGCAGTCGCGCATTTCACCACAACGAATATTGATCTCGGCCACACATGCCCATTCTGCACCTTCAACGCTGGCTTGTTTGGGCACCGAAGCTGACCCCAATTATGTGCCATTTCTTAGGATAAAATTGGCGCAAGCAATTCTGGAGGCTGAACGTAACCTTGAGCCGGCGCGAGTTGGTTGGGCGGTTCGCAATGCGGCAGATTACACGGCGCTGAGGCGTTGGATTCGACGTCCGGACCGGCTCGCTGACGATCCCTTTGGGAATCCCACCGTCCGCGCCAATATGCACGCCGGTCGCGCGTGGGATGATGTGACGGGAGAGTCGGGGCCCGAAGATCCCGATTTGACGATGATCTCCTTTCAAGCCATCGATGGACGACCAATCGCCGTGTTGGCAAATTTCTCTATGCATTATTTCGGCGACCAATCGCTGAGCGCAGACTATTTTGGTCTGTTCAGCGAAGGACTGAAGCAACGGATCACAGCGGGCCGACCGGCTAGCAAGAAGCCATTCGTTGGCATCATGTCTCACGGTTGCAGTGGCGATATTTATCGCGTGGACTACAAACAGCCAACTGCCAAGAGTCCCACTATCGAAGCCTACACCGACGGTCTGCTCGACATTGCCATGTCTGGACTGTCTTCGGTTACCTATCGGGGCGATGTAGACATTGCGATGAGCGAAGCGCGAATGACGCTCAAGTATCGCGTGCCAGACAAGCAGCGAGTCGAGTGGGCTCAGCGAATCGTCGATGCCATGGGCGATCGTGCTCCGAAAGACCAGGTGGAAGTTTACGCGCGCGAGCAACTAATACTTCACGAGCGCCAGGCTACAGAGATAGTTGTTCAAGCTTTGCGCATCGGTGACATCGGTATTGCGACGACTCCTAACGAGACTTATGCGCTAACCGGATTGAAACTGAAGAACCAGAGCCCACTCGCGCAGACGATGGTGATTGAATTGGCCAACGGAGGCGACGGATATATTCCGCCGCCCGAACAGCACTTTCTGGGCGGATACAACACCTGGGCAGCTCGATCAGCCGGATTGGAAGTGCAGGCCGAGCCCAAAATTGCTGAAGCGGCATTGGCTCAACTTGAAATCGTTGCCAATAAACCCAGACGAAATTTCCAGCAAGGCCAAGGGAACGTGTCAGCGAAACTGGCCGAAGCCAAGCCGATCGCTTGGTGGCGTCTGGACGAAATGTCGGGTCCTCGCGCGGTCGATTCCTCGAGTAACGATGCTGATGGATTTTATGAACCAGGAGTCGTTTTCTTTCTAGAAGGCCCGCGCAGCGATGCGATCGTTCCGACCGGCCAAGTCAATCGCGCGGCCCATTTTGCCGGCGGGCGATTGGAATCGAGACTACCGTCTGTCAGTGACAGTTATTCGCTCAGTTTGTGGATTTGGAACGGCATGCCATTGAACGCTCGCGAGATTTCCGGATGGATCACGTCGCGTGGAAATAATCATGGATTGGGGAGATCTAGCGAGCACATCGGAATCGGCGGCACAACGCACCCTGGAAGAATCGTCTGGCAATTGCAATCCTCAGGTAACGAACCGATGATGGTTGCTGGTACCACTCAGCTTGCGCGTTGGTCGTGGCATCATTTGGTAGTAGTGCGTGAACCTAAATCGATTCGCATTTATCTCGATGGAAACTCGCGGCCGGAAATTCAAGCTTCTGTAGACTCTAAATGGGCGAATGCTCGATACGAGCAATTCTATTTTGGCGGCCGCTGCGACAATCAATCCAATTGGGAAGGCCGACTCGATGAGATCGCGGTTTTCGATCGCGCCCTTTCGCCACACGAAGCGGCGGCTTTGTATCCACACTAGTGTCGTCTACGATTAATTGTCGGAACAGCATCATGCGTTATCAATCCACTCTACTGCTTTGCATAGCATGCGTGGTCGCCAGTTCGGAACGCGCATTTTCCGTCGACTCTCGACCCAACATTCTGTTGATTGTTGGCGACGATATGGGTTATGCCGATGTCGGATTCCACGGATGCAACGATATTCCTACCCCGCATTTAGATGCGATCTCTGCCTCAGGAATACGATTCACTAGTGGTTATGTCAGCGGGCCATATTGCTCTCCTACTCGAGCTGGATTGCTGACAGGACGCTATCAAGTGCGGTTCGGGCACGAGTTCAATCCCGGCAATGGTGACCAGGGACTACCTACCCAGGAAATCACATTAGCAGATCGACTACACTCTGCTGGTTACAAAACCGGCTTGGTCGGTAAATGGCATCTGGGTAGCACACCCGAAGAACATCCGCAAGAGCGAGGATTCGATGAGTTCTTTGGTTTTCTGGGCGGCGGACACAGTTATTTCGAAAGCAATGGCATTCTGCGCGGTAATGAGCCCGTGCAGGATGTTGACTATCTAACCGATGTGTTTGGCCGTGAATCCTGCGCGTTCGTCGAGCGACACAAGGGGCAGCCGTGGTTCTTGTACTTGGCATTCAATGCGGTCCACACTCCGATGCATGCGACCGACGCCAGGTTAGCAAAGTTTTCAAGTACCAAAAACCTTCAACGTCAAACCTACAACGCCATGATGCTGGCGATGGACGAAGCGATCGGCAGCGTAATTGCGAAATTGAAAGAGTCGGGGCAATTGGATAATACGCTGGTGATGTTCATCAGTGACAATGGCGGGCCAACTATGGTCGGCGTAACTGTAAACGGTTCCAAGAATGATCCGTTGCGAGGCAGCAAGCGCACGACGTTGGAAGGGGGCATTCGCGTTCCATTTTTAGTCTCTTGGCCAGCCAAACTAAAGCCAGCAGTTTACGACAAGCCCGCCATTCAACTCGATCTGCACACCACAGCCTTAGCCGCAGCGGGAATCGAATTGCAGCCGCAGTGGAAACTCGATGGAATCAACTTGCTGCCGCACTTAACAAATGAAAATCAAACTGCACCGCACGATTCTTTATATTGGCGTTTTGGTGACCAAATGGCGATTCGATCCGGCGACTGGAAACTGGTGCGCTATGATTTGAACGCGGAAACACAAACTGGGCTTCGTCAAGATGTCACTGCCGCAAAGCTATACAACCTCGCCATGGACATTCACGAAGACCACGACCTGGCTTCACAGAATCCTTCGATGGTCAGTCAACTCCAGGCGCAGTGGGACAAATGGAATCAAGGCAACGTAGCGCCGTTGTGGGGCGGGCGTGGCGCTGGCGACGAGAAAAGTAGCTCCAAACAACCGTCCGAGAAAAAGAAGAATCGCAAGAAAGCAAAAGCGGGCACAGCCAAGTGAAAAAGATGATCCAAACCTATGCCGTCGTTGCTGCGGTACTGATTCTGCCGGGATTCTCCCTTGCAGCCGAGCGAATCGAGTTCAATCGGGATGTTCGTCCGATTCTGTCGAACAATTGTTTCGTCTGCCATGGCCCCGACAAGAATAATCGGCAAGCAGAATTGCGATTGGACATTCGGCATGACGCCTTGACCAAGCAGGCATTCGTCCCCGGCGATAGCCAACAAAGCGAATTGATCGTTCGCATTCACAGCGAACAAGCTGACCAGCAGATGCCCCCGCCTGATTCGAACAAGCAACTGACGGTGCGCGAGAGGGAGATTCTAAAATTATGGATCGAACAGGGAGCGGAGTATCAAGCTCATTGGTCTTATGAAAAGCCGATCAAGGCCACGATTCCAGTGGGTCAAAATGGGGTCGATGTTCTCGTGCGCAAGCAACTTGACGAGCGCGGTTTGCAACCATCGTCCTCAACCGATCGTCGTACGCTGATTCGACGTTTGTATGCAGATTTGTTGGGGCTGCCTCCCAATCCCCGCGAGGTCACGCAGTTTACCGACGATCCTGACCCAACCGCATATGCACGGCTGGTGGAACGTACGCTGGAAAGCCCGCACTATGGCGAGCGCATGGCGATTCACTGGTTGGATGTTGTTCGATTTGCCGACACAATTGGCTATCACAGCGATAATCCTCGCAATGTCTGGCCCTATCGTGATTGGGTGATTCAAGCGTTTAACGAGAATAAGCGATTCGACCGATTCACGCTTGAGCAAATTGCTGGTGATTTGCTGCCCGACGCCAATCAGCAAACTCGCGTTGGATCGGCGTTCAACCGATTGCTGCTCAGTACAGAGGAAGGAGGCGCGCAAGCCAAGGACTACGAACAGCGCATGCTGACCGATCGCGTGCGCGCGATCGGAACCGCTTGGTTAGGACAGACCACCGGTTGCTGCCAATGCCACGATCACAAATTTGACCCGTTCACGATGCGAGATTTTTACTCCCTGGGTGCGTTCTTCGCCGATATTAAAGAGCCGATTCTCGGACGCCGCGAAGATGGCATGATGGTCTTGAAAGTCGAGGACGAGAAGAAGCGTGTTGAAATCGTCTCGCGGCTGGCCCAGCTCCAGTCGCAGTTCGATCAACCTCGTCCGGATTTAGTGGAGTCACAATACCAGTGGGAGCGAGCGGCCATAGATGCGTACAAAACCAACCAGTCATGGAAAGTGATACGACCAGTCGATGCGACGACGCAAAAGCGAAATATCAACCTGAGTGTTTCTGCCGAGTCGATCGTCGAAGCCGGTATTGATGCCAAACGGAATGTTCGTCAGCAAAACGATGGAACCGACGTGTACTCGATTACCTTCAAGAATATTGACCAAGGAGTGACTGGATTTCGCATCGAATCGCTGAAGGGCAAAGGAGCTGGAATTGGTCTATCGGCAGCCAACAGTTTTGTGCTTTCCGAAATCAATCTCAGTCGCAGCGACGATAGCCAAATTCGCATCCGCTCCGCTAGCGCGACATTCGAACAATCGAGTTTCCCTGCGTCCACGACGATCGACCAAATTGCGGATCGCCCCGACAATGGTTGGAGTGTTTTGGGCGGCACCGGTGCCGATCAAGGGTTGTACCTGGAACTCGCCGAACCAATTGGAAGTCCAGTCGCAAGCCTGACGTTTATTCTCCATTTCTCAGCCGGAGAGAATCAAGAAATAGCTAATCTGCGATTCAGTTCCACAACTTTGCCCAGCCCGATTCGAGCACCGCGAGCAGCTATTCCAACCAAAAAAGTATTCGGCTATCTGCAGGTCCCCGTCGACGGGCGCTCTCCCGACCAGATCAAAGAATTGGAAGTTGCATTCAAACAAGTCGCTCCCGACCTAAACGAACTGCGCGAGCAAATATCCAGGGTCGAAAAGGAAAAGGCAGACTTCGATCTCGGCGCGCCGAAGTGTTTGGTCAGCGTCAGTGACAGCAACAAGCGAACAGTCAGAATTCTGCCGCGCGGTAACTGGATGGACGAGAGCGGCGAGATCGTGAAACCGGCCTTGCCTCATTTCCTACTTCTGCCCACCCCTGAAGAACGCGAGTTAACACGACTCGATTTGGCACAGTGGTTGGTCTCTCGCGATAATCCCCTGACGGCCCGCACGGTCATGAACCGATTGTGGAAGCAGTTGTTTGGAATCGGTTTGAGCAAAGTACTGGACGACTTGGGAGCCCAAGGCGAACCACCCGTGAATGCGGCTCTGCTCGATTGGCTGGCCTGTGAATTCATGGACAGCGGCTGGGATATGAAGCACATGGTCCGCACGATCGTTAATAGTGCCACTTATCAGCAGTCGTCCGTGGCTAGTGCGGCGCAGATTGCTGCCGATCCCCAGAATCGCCATGTCGCTCGTCAGAGCCCATTCCGATTGGATGCCGAGTTAGTGCGCGACAATGCGCTGGCGATTTCGGGTCTTTTGGTGCGCCAGATCGGCGGTCCGAGCGTCAAGCCTTACCAACCCGAAGGATATTGGGAGAATCTGAACTTTCCTCAGCGAACCTACCCCAACGACACGGGGCAATCTCAATATCGACGAGGACTGTATACGTGGTGGCAACGGAGTTTTATGCATCCGAGTCTTTTGGCATTTGACGCGCCCAATCGCGAAGAGTGCTGCGCTGAACGCAATCGTTCGAACATTCCTCAGCAAGCGCTAGTGTTGCTCAACGATCCGACTTACGTTGAAGCGGCGCGAGTTTTCGCTGCGCGCGTTTTGGTCGATTGCTCAGGCGACGATACAGCGCGCATCAAGTGGGCTTGGCAACAGGCGCTGCAACGCGCACCTACTGACGATGAAATTCGGACCATCGACGCTGTTCTGAAACAGAGGTTGGCGGAGTATCGCAGCCTTCCATCCGCAGCCAATGAGATTCTAAGAGTTGGCTATGCAGCAAGCCCACCGGGCTTAGACTCCGCCCAGCATGCGGCCTGGACTCACGTAGCGCGAATTCTACTAAACTTGCATGAAACAGTCACAAGATCGTAAAGCAATACTATGGAAGCACGAACTCAAGACAAGCTTACTCGCCAAGCGTTTCTCGGCAACGTCTCGCAGGGGCTCGGCAGTTTGGCGCTTGCCACATTGCTGCGTCCGAGCAGCGTTATTGGTGGCGAAACAGTAAGTGGTGTAACTTCTTTACCTCAGAAAGCCAAACGTGTCATCTGGTTGACGATGGCGGGTGGCCCATCGCAGTTAGAGACATTCGATCCCAAACCAAAGCTGGCTGAGATGCACGGCCAGCCAATGCCGGAGTCGCTGACCAAAGGCCAGCAAATAGCGCAATTGCAGGGCAAGCCGCTGACATGCTTTGGTCCACAACATCCTTTCGCCAAATTCGGTAAGAACGCTATCGAGATTTGTTCGCTGTTCCCGATGATCGGCTCGGTGATCGATGACATCTGTTTTATTCGATCGATGACCACCGACGCGATCAATCACGATCCAGCGCACATGTTCATGAATACCGGTTCGCAAATTGCCGGACGTCCCAGCATGGGTGCCTGGATCACTTATGGGTTGGGCAGCGAAGCGGAGGATCTGCCTGGATTCGTGGTCTTGACGTCGCTGGGCAAGGGAGGCCAGAACCAACCCATTGCCGCTCGCCAATGGAGCAGCGGATTTCTGCCCTCCAGATTTCAAGGAGTGCAGTTGCGGGGCAAAGGTGATCCTGTCCTGTACTTAAACAATCCGCCGGGCGTAACCCGCCAACAGCAAGGTGGCGACGTTGCAGTTATTACGGCGCTTAATCGACGACATGACCAGATCGTGCATGATCCTGAGATCGCCACGCGAATCGCGCAATATGAAATGGCCTTTCAGATGCAAGCCAGTGTGCCAGAATTAGTTGATATCAATCGCGAGGGAACGGCGACGCTGGAGCGGTACGGTTGCCAACCTGGCGACGGTTCCTTTGCCGCGAATTGCCTTTTGGCTCGACGATTGGCCGAGCGTGGTGTGCGATTTATTCAGCTTTATCACAAAGACTGGGATCATCATGGCGGAGTCAAGGAAGGCGTCGAACTCAAAGCCAAGGAGATTGACCGCGCGTGCATGGCCTTGATCACCGACCTCAAACAACGTGGCATGTTCGATAGTACGTTGGTCGTGTGGGCCGGTGAGTTCGGACGCACGCCCATGTCACAAGGAGGTAGTGGTCGCGATCACCACAACAAAGCAATGACAGTCTGGCTGTCGGGAGCAGGCGTGCAAGGCGGTATCGCGCACGGAGCCAGTGACGAACTCGGATACGCGGCCGTGGAGAAGGTCACCACGGTCCACGACTTACACGCCACTATGCTTCATCAATTGGGAATTCGCCATGATGCGTTCTCCTTCAAATTCCAGGGACTAGACGCGCGATTAACCGGAGTCGAAGGAGCCAAAGTCATCAGCGAGATTCTCGCATAATCGGCCCTGCCTCGCCTTCTCCCGACAAGTTAACACCTAGCCAGTCGTGGCTTGCACTGCGAATCAACGAGCACAACAAAACGCCGTTAGATTGCCGAGCGAACCAGGCCTGTTTTTGACGCGCAAGTATTTCAAGTGGAGACGGAACCGTCGCCCTCGATCGCTTTTGCTAGTAGTGGCCAGTTACTCTCGACACAATAGTCGCGGGCGACTTTTTCACGAGCAGCGGCCCCCATTCGATTGCGCAGTGATTCATCCTGCAGCAGAATTTCCAGCCGCGCTTGCCACTGTTGGTCGTTTGCGGCATAAAATCCATCGATGCCAGATTGCAATACGTCTCCGGTGAAACCGACGGGTGTGGCCACGGACGGAATTCCAATAGCCATGTACTGAATCAACTTGGTTGGGCACTTGAACCTATCCCATTCGCGATCACAAAACAGCGGCATGATGCCGATATCGAAAGCATGTAGGGAAGCAAGTTCCGTGGAGCCATTCCAAACGATGTGGCGACACGAAACTCCGGTCAAATCCACATTGCTAGGAAGAGTGAATTCAGGAACAACCACGTGGAATTCGAATCTCGTTTTCCTCGCCAGTTCTCTCAGTGCGGGCGCCACGACTTGCAAATATCCCAAGTTGCCGATCGTACCGATCCACCCGATCACTGGAGTTGCCGAACGATCCCGTGGCGGCCGCAGCGGAAAATTCGCCAACTGGACACCGGTCGGTATGATCACGCAATTTGGATTGCGCTCGATGACCCAGCGAGCGATCCACGAATTTCCGGCAATGACCGTGTCGGCCAACTTTGCCAGCCGATCGATCTTGTCTGGAAAGCGTAGAAATACTGCGTCATCCAAATCCAACACCATGCGTCGCGCGAGCTTGCGAAACCTCAATTCCAAGTCGACCGTGTCATTGTCGAACAACTCGCGTTCGACAAAGATCACATCAAATCGCCGGACGCAAGCGTACAGCCAATGTGCCCAGCGCACGCAGCGTTTTAGTTTTTGGCTTGGTCGAAAACCCAGCCATGGAAAGTAGTCGTACTTCTGTGGAAAACTCTCGGCCACAGTTGCGCTGATCCGAGCTGCGTGCAGATGTTGCAGGAATGGTAGCACACGAAAACGAGTCGACGGAGTCCGATCACCCGAGGTCAACATAAGAACCCGCAATGGTCGATCGCTTTGCATTTGGCCGAAATGCCTAAGAGTAGATTCGCTATTTGGCGTTTGGCGGCGCATGTGGTTTGGGTTTCGGCGCGTTGGTCAGCACCGTAATTGCACCGGCTATTACGACTGCCAAGCTGATCCAGAAACTGGGTTTGATTTGCGACCACAGCCCCGATTCGGTCAAGGTGATAAAGGTATTGACAACTGGGGCAAATCCAAACACTAACGGCATCACATAGAATGGTTTTCCGCCAGCATTAAATGCGAGAATAATCCCCAAGGCACCCAGCGCACCGGCAACTCCAGCGGCAAAGGACCAGCCCAATCCTGGCGCAGTCCATGCTCCCACCGATGCTCGCGAACTGATGATGTACAAAGGTGCTGCCACGGCGATAAGGAAATATGCGAGCCCAACGCAGATGAACGGTCGTAGCCTGCTGCCGCCCATCCGCGATTGTCCTTGATGCAACATCGGACCATAGGCCCCCCAACAAAATGCCGCCATGACAATCGATAGGATAATTTTGAGCAAATTGCCTTCGGTCGATTCTGACGCAGCCGTGGCGGCTGATTCGTTAGGTGCGTCTGCGGCCAAAACCATAACATAGCGAGCGGTGCGCGGGATCCGTGGATTGTTCGCCGATTTGTCGCTTTGCTGCAACTGTGGTGGATTGATAACTGGAGGTGGTTGTTGGGGCGAAGTGGCCTTCGGCTCGGTTGTGTTTTTGGGAGGATCAATTTGAGGTGGATTGGTAACGTTGGGCGCTTGGGGTGGGATATCAGATGTCGCTACAGCAGGTGCGGATTGGGCGGGTGCAGGCTTGTCGGATGGTTCTGGCTTTGTGGTAGGAGCTGTTTGCGTTGATTCATTCGATTTCGACGGAGTGGGTGGGACTGCAGGCACTGTGGTTGAAGGGCGTGTAGCAGTTGTGGCAGGAGTACTTTCAGGCTGTTCGTTGCGAGCTTGCTTGGCCTTCTGATCGGAATCAGGACTGGTCTTATCTTGAGCAATCTCTTTTGTGGCAGGCGTGGGCAAGGAGGGAGCGGGTGCCTGTAAATCTGGAGCTGGCGGGGGCATTTCCACTTCTGGAACTTTTAAGTTTGCATCGTCATGCTCGGCGGCATTAACACCAGTTGACGCATGCGCCGCCGCCCTGGGTTTGAACGCAAGCACTCCACCGGCGCCGCACGCCGCCGCCAAAACGCCTACGATGAAGATTGGACTAATCTGCTTGAACGCGTTTCCCATCCAAGCAGTAACCAAAGTGTTCACGATGGGCGCGAATCCAAATACAATCGGCATCACGTAGACTGGATTCCCTTTGTAGACCAGCGCCAAGATCACTCCCAGAGCGCCGATTGCTCCAACAGAGCCAGCCAAAATCGAATAGCTGGTACCCACTATCGACCAATGGCCTTTCTCGCCGGTTCGACGGAGAATCAGGATCGGAACGATCACTGCGATAAAGAAATAGGCCAAGCCTACACCGACAAAAGCGCGCAGACTATCATTGCCCATCGCTTGAGTGCCGTGATGGAGCACCGGTCCATAAGCTCCCCAGGATAAGAATGTCATCGCGACAAATAGCAATACAAAAGGTAGCCCTTGCATCTCGGCAAATCTCTGGTTGGGTGGGGTCTAATAGCTGACAAATCTGCACGGAACCGTTCATTGAGCGACTGTCAGCCTCTGGGCATTTCCGCTCGTGGAATCAACATTGTAACTAAACAGTACAAATGCGGCAGCCCAGACTACCCGACGGGGTGATGAAGCTACGAAAGTGTCGAATGTGTTGAATTTGCTGGAAGACGGGCTTATTCTAATTTATCATGGTGCAGGTTCGCGTTGGTCATTTCCAAGTTTGGTGATCGGTCCGCCACGACCCAGTGGTGAAGCGCCGCGCATGTTTCCGCATATAGAAGAAGTAACTTAAGGAGTCTGATTGATGTTTCATCCTAGGTTCGCCGCCTCAATGATCCTATTATCGCTGGCAATTGGTGCTCGACCGCTTTTGGCTCAGGACGACGCCATGATTGAGATCTATGGACAAGGGCTACATCGATATTACGCGGGGGACTATGTCGAAGCCGAGCGATTGCTCAGCATGGTGGTCGACAGTGGTACGCAGGATCCTCGCGCTTTTTATTTTCGAGGCCTAAGTCAATTCATGCAGGGTAGAACTCACGAGGCCAAGTACGATTTTGAAGCGGGAGCCCAAGCCGAAGCGCGTGGTAAACGGGTCGTCAATGTCGGTTACGCATTACAGCGTGTTCAAGGTCCTAAACGATTGGAGATTGAGAAAGCTCGACAGGCCGCACGCATGGCTGTACTTGTCGAACAAGCGATGGCGCGCAGAGTTCGCGAAGACGCCGCTAAAGCCGCAGGTGCTGCTGCGCCACCAGCAACTGCTGCGACGCCTGCACCTTCTGCCGCGAGTGCAGCCGCGAGCGAATCTTCCGATCCGTTTGGAGGTAAAGGTACTTTGCAAGCTGGACAAGCGACACCCGACGCTGCGAAACCCGCCGCAAGTGCTGATCAAGCTACCAATCCGTTCCAGGACGATCCCAGTCCGACAGCGCCGGCAACACCAGCAGCTGATCCGTTTGCTCCTGCTCCCGACGCAGCCCCCGCAGAAGCGCCAGCCGCAGGGGCAGCGCCGGCCGATCCATTCGCGACGCCTCCTGCGGAGGCAACTCCTGCCGCCGATCCAGGTAATCCGTTCGGCGGCTAGCATTTCAAAAGTTGTGCAAGCTTATCAAATTGCCTGAAGCATAGAATTCAAGCCAGGCGGTGTTTCGCCAGAAGCACCGCCTGTTCTTTTGGCCGATACGCCCGGCATAAACGGCACAAGCGATCTAAGCCACGCGAATCTAGCGGGTACATCGCATCGAGACGATTTATTTCGTCTTTTCTTGTTCGGCAAAAGCTACGGTTTCAGTGCATGCCGTAAATCACCTGCTTGGCAATCGTGCAGGTTGCACATAGTCGTTCTTTGCCAGGCACCATTTCAAGCTCCAATTGCTTAGCGCCGGATTGATCATGACCATTCAACCACGACGTTCGCAGAATGTCATCGACTTTGAAGTACAAGTAAGTCTTTTGCGCAAGATCGCCGCTCACTGGGTGTTCTTTATAGTTGCCAACGCGATCGCCTTGATGATTTGGACTCGCTTGATCAGCGACCCACTCGGTACATGGCAATCGAGTTGGTCGAACTTCATCAATCAATTCGCTCCAATGTTAGTCGTTTCATTGGTGCTATTGCCAGTATTCTTGTTGGATGCAGCCAGGCTAAGTAATCGATTCACTGGGCCAATTTTACGCTTGCGACGCACATTGGCCGAAATCGTGGCGGGACGCAATCCGAGCCCAATCGTCTTTCGGCAAAGTGATTTTTGGAAGTCGTTGGCCACGGACTTTAATGCCGCCTTCGCACTCAAGGAGAATGCCGGCGAAACACCGGCTGCCTCCACGATTGAAACAGAACAACCGAATCTGGTAGCGCGACGTTCCGTGCATCCGTTTAGTTGATCTGTTAACCAGCAAGAGATTGAGTTCACAGCTCGTATTGCTTGGTATTACCCGTTCCCATAAAGACTCATTCGACTATGAATCAAACAATACCGTATCGAGCCAAGCGGCGTGATCGCCAGGGTGCCGCAGTCGTTGAATTCGCAGTCTGTCTGCCGGTGCTGATGCTGCTGATTCTCGGCTCCATCGAGGCCACTAGCGCAGTATTTCTCAAACAAGCACTGACAACTTCGGCGTACGAGGGCGTACGGGCAGCAATTCGCTCGGGCTCGACCACTGCCCAAGCGACTCAGCGAGCTAATGACGTGCTATCGGTTCGTCAAGTTCGCAACGCCACAGTTACGTTTGTGCCAGCCAATGTCGCCGCAGCGGCTCGTGGACAGAGAATTACCGTGGAGGTTTCTGCACCAGTTTCGTCGAATAGTCCGTTTATTGGTCGCGTCATCGCGGACCAAGTTGTTCGCGTGCGATCGGTCATGGTTAAAGAGTAAGTATCAACTCTCAGGGAGTTGAAATTTCGTCGCAACCCGCTTTAACACCGTAGAGATTGCAACATGATTCATACAAGAATGCACAGCCTCGTAAGCAAACGTCCAAGTGACCGGCGCGGGGCCATGACGATCATGGTCTTGGCGATGATTTTTGTATTCATTGCCACAGTCGTGTTATCGGTCGATTTGGCTTATATGCATTTAACTCGCAGCGAATTGCGGTCTGCAACCGACGCGGCGGCCAAGGCAGCGGCAACCACACTGTCGCAGACTCAGAACCGAAATGCGGCCATTGCAGAGGGCCAGGCGATCGCGTCTCTCAATCTTGTATCCAACCGCAGCTTGCGATTAGATGCCACAAATTTTCAATTCGGACATGCTGACGAAGGGCCAAACGGCAGATATGAATTTCGTCCTAATATTGCACCGTTCAATAGCGTTCGAGTTCGCGGTACACAACCAACGCCACTCTTTTTTGGGCGTGTGATGGGAGTCAACGCGTTCCAGCCAGAAGAGACTTCTGTGGCGACGTTTTTGGACCGAGATGTAGTGCTGGTAGTCGATCGTTCCGGATCGATGCGAGGACGGAAATTCGCCGATCTCAAGCGAGCTGTTCGAGAGTTCATAAATGTACTGCGTGACAATGGCGTCGAGGAGCGAGTGGGGTTGGCTGCCTATGACACGGCTTCTACGAGAGCCTCAGAATTGACGTCGGATTCAAATCGAGTCGCGGGAATCATGGACGCCATGGATACCGGTGGTGGTACTAGCATTTCCCGCGGAATGGATGCTGGACGAGCCATCATCAACCTGGGACGATCCGCTACCGTGGTCGAAAAGACGATGTTGGTCATGACCGACGGGCTTCATAACTCGGGTCGCGAACCGCGGTTATCCGCGCTGGAAGTGGCGGCCGATGGCGTGACCATTCATGCCATAACGTTTGGAACTGGCGCGGATCGCGGACGCATGCAAGAGATCGCCGCCATCGGACGCGGAAGACATATTCACGCAGATACCGGAACGCAATTGATCGGCGCCTTCCGCGAGATCGCCAATACGCTCAGTGCTATGTTGACTGATTGACGATCGCGCCAAGGAGCCTTACAACCCGCAGCGATGCGGACTACATCATGAATTTACCATCACATAGCAGCGCGCCACGTTTCGGTCGACACAAGGGCCGGCCAAAATCACCTCGCCACGGCGCAATGTTGATCATGATTGCAGTCATGATCTTCGCCTTTATGGCGACCGTCGCACTATCTGTTGACATCGCCTATATGCACCTTACGCGGAGCGAACTGCGATCGGCCACCGACGCAGCCGCGAAGGCTGCTGCACTGGCGCTGGCCAACTCACAGGATCGCAATGCTGCGGTCAGCCAGGGACAAGCCATCGGGGCTGAAAACGAAGTCGCACGCAGTGGGCTGCGTCTGGCAGCGAGTGATTTCTCGTTTGGCAATTCCGCGCAAGAAGCCAGTGGCAGATTTGTTTTTCGTCCCAATCAACCACCATTCAACAGCGTGCGCGTCCGCGGGGAAAGAACCGCCACGTCTCTCTCTGGCGGTGTACCATTGTTCTTTGGAAAGATCTTCGGAGTTGATTTTTTTGAGCCCAAAGAGACAGCGATTGCAACGTATATCGAACGAGACGTAGTTGTGGTCGTCGATCGCTCAGGCTCGATGTTTGGCCAGAAGTTCAGGGATCTTCGCCGAGCCATCCGCACGTTTATCGCGCAGCTCGAAAACAATAGCGTCGAGGAACAAGTTGGTTTGGCATCCTACTCCAGTTCCGCGTCGCAAGATATCGCGCTGACCAGAACTTTAGGGAGGATCAATTCGGCTATGGATGCGATGCCAGTCGGAGGCGCTACCAGCATATCGGCCGGCATTTCTGCTGGAGACGGAATCATCCGCCTCGGACGATCCGGAGAATTTGTCGAACGCACGATGATCGTCATGACCGACGGACTTCACAATACTGGACCAGAACCTCGGGGGCCGGCAATCAATGTGGCTGCCGCGGGTGTGAAAATACACACCATTACGTTTGGCGCGGATGCAGATCGTTCAAGAATGCAGGAAATTGCCGCAATCGGTAGCGGCAGACACTTTCACGCGGATAACGGCCTACAGTTAGAACAAGTATTCCGCGAGATCGCCGCCACGCTCAGCACCATCCTAACTGAATAAACGTGTTATTAGGTTTGTGTGCCAAATTGGCCGTGTTCCTAATTTATTCGATTTGGTTTTCGCTATGATCATTTCCCGACAAACTCAGCTCACAAAACGCAATCGGCACGGCGCTGCAGCCGTGGAGTTCGCTTTGACCGCTGGACTGGCATTTTTTTTCTTCTTTGCCGCTCTAGAGTTTTGCCGAGTGGCCATGATCCGCCATACCGTCGAGAACGCGCTCTACGAAGGCGCCAGAGCGGGTATTGTCCCCGGTGCTACCGCAGCAAACGTAACGACGCGAGCACAAAATATTCTCGGCACACTTGGCTTGCGTAGTGTTACGATTCAAGTGACGCCCAATCCAATTATCGCAACAACTCAAACTGTCCAAGTCAGAATCCAAGTACCTTTGAATCAGAACCTGTTTGGGCCAGCAAAGTTCTTCTCAGGCAAAACTATCGATCGCACATTCACCATGCAACGCGAAGGCGCCTAAGATTCGAAATCAGCCATCTGCCATCTGATATTTGATATCTCCATTCTGCCTTACCTCGCCCACCAGCCTCGACGATCCATCTAGCAACCAGTACATTGAAGTCCATTGACGAGTAGTTGTATGGCTTCGCTCGCCGCGGCCGTGCGAATACAAGCCCGACGCGCAAGCGAGTGCGTCAATCC
>SYJV01000305.1 GCA_005798335.1 Planctomycetaceae bacterium
GGACGATTTAGTAAATCGTCGACGACTGTCTCGTAAGCGGTTGTCGATTCATCGTGCAGGAATGCGGCCAATTCCGAACGAGTGGGTGGAATGCCGATCAAGTCGAGATAGACTCGTCTCAACAGTATCGCTGGGCTGGCTTGCGCGAGCGGTTGGATGTTCAATTGCAAGTGTCGCGACGCAACGAAAGCGTCGATGGGATTGGTGTTCCAGGCTAAGTTCTCAGTAACCGGAATCTCGGGACGCTTGGGCGAAACAAATGCCCAGTGACGCCTCGGATCAGTCTGTTCTTTCTCGTCATGGGGTGTTCGTGCACCATCAGCGATCCATTTGGTAATTGCGGCGATTTCATGTACCGCCAGAGGATTTCCTTCTGGAGGCATGCGCGCGTCTTTGTCCAATGTGGAGATTCGCTGGATCAACAAGCTGGCAGCGGGCTGCGCTGGCACAACGACTGGCCCAGTATCACCGCCATCGTGCATCCGCTTGCCCGAATCCAAACGCAGTTCCGCCTCTTGCTTGAGCACACCGTGACAAGCGTAGCACCGCTGCTCCAGAATCGGTTTGACGATTCGCAAGTAATCGTCACCGCCGTCCGCCGAAACACTCGCGGTGATGGCGAGCACAACCAACCAACTCGCACAAGCACGCATGTCCAAATCCTTACACTTTAGGATCGCACGCCAAGTTATTGCGCTGCCTTGGCGGGTTTGGGACCTTTGCCGATCGGCCATAGTTCCCAGCGGCGAATAAACAGTTCGGCTTGTTCGGTCTGCAATTGCAGTCTCCCATAATTCGGCTGGACATCAAAAGCCTCGTTGACTTTGACGCCGTTGACAAATGTTTCGATATGCCCTTTGTCGCAGTACACGTCAAAGCGATTCCACTGGCCATCTAGGTTATCCACATCTTGTTTGCCACGAAAACCTAGTTTGTCCGCCCAATCCGGATCGCGTCCGTACCAGTTGATGCGTTTGCGATTCTGCAAATTGAAAATCTCTTTGGCGTTGCCTTTTTGCCAGATGACCTCTCCATCGCGATCACGTCCGACTTCGCAGGTCAAAGAAAAGGGGACCGGTTTACCGTTTTTGTCGTTACCCGTCACCATAATAAAGTCGCCCATGCCACCTTCGATGATCTGCACTTCGATCGATGGCATCCAGGTGCCACTGTAACCACCATCGGCACCGACGCTGTGAACTAATAACCCAGAATCCTTGGTCGCTTCTTTGCGGTCATTCCAAGTTCGCGGCCCCCATTTGAATTCGAACACTACGTGGTAGTCACGGTACTCGGCGGTAGTTAACAGTCCACCTAGGCCATCCCCGGTAACATGCAGCATGCCATCAGTTACCCGAAAAACTTGGCGCGGATCTTCACGCCCAGTATCCTTCATCCAAGAGTAGAAACCATCGAGGCTCTTTCCGTCAAACAACTTGATCACGTCTGTGGTCGGTGTAATTGCTTGTTCTCGCATGCGTTCCTGCGCACCGGAAGGCGACGCCCATAAAATCGCAAGTGTTGCGGCCAGCGCGCGAGCATTGCTCACCGAGATAATACCGAATAATCTTTGTGTACCGAGCATCGCAAGCTCCATCGATATGGCTAACGGTAGCGTAGCCAAACCATTATGTTAGAGGAAGGAAAGACGTGGGTAGGTTGAAACCAAACGGGGCTCTATCCGAGAACTCAATTCTAAGGCGATTCTCGCTGCTTTGCTAGTTTGTAGGCACATGGCAGTACCAAGGATCTAATTTCGTCGCAAGAAAGCGAATTCTGAGTGCCGGTGCCCGGCGAGCAGAGTGTTCGACAAATTATTGTCTGCTCTTAAACGTGGCATAGGCTTCCAGCCTTGTTATACCCCACATCTTTTTTGACATAAGTTGACCAATGACCAGTTTTCCTAAATTCCCCAACGTTACCTCGCTAGCAAAGAAAATCGATGTAAGGATCTCAAGAAAAGTATACAAATCGATCTTGATTCGAGGGAATTGAAGGTTAGGAATTCGATCATTCTTATGTCAAGAAAGATGTGGGGTATAAAAAGGCTTCCAGCCTGTGATTTGACAACCCCAAGCTGGAAGTCAATCCCACTATTTACGAAGGATACTTATTTGACACTAAAAATCAAATGCAATACAAGTTCGCACGATCCCCAAACATAACATAGCAAAAGCGCACACAGCGACACGGTCAATGCGATACTCCGGCGCGTATTCGTCCTCAGTTCCCCTAGAACCATTTGCAGACCGTTCGCAAAAACCATGCAAAACGCCAAGACGCCTGGCAGCAGGTAGATGACTTTCATGCTCGCAAAATCACGGTAGTCCAGCGTGAATTTCACGATGAAGGCCAGGTAGCCAACAGCCACCAGCGTCCACAAGTGTTGCGGTCGTGCCCAAAACTCGCCCGACTTGTCCGCGCGAAATTCGATCAGAAACGTTCGCAGGCTGCTCCACAATCCAACAAGTCCCACGACCAGCCCTTTCAATATCACGTTTCCTTGCGTTTTTCAAGAAGTTGAGCGGTAGAGACGTGTACCTTGTTGCGATGGTGCGTTTTTTTGCATGCGGGCTTTTTGGGACCACGGGGCGATTTCTTGTAGTTGCTCAGATCGATGTGGGCGGCGATACAACTCACAGCGTGGCGTAACCGGCGTCCCGCAATGCTACCAGCCGCGGGGCAGGTTAGATGGACAGCGCCACTTTCATTTGCATTGGAAAGAACAAGTCGTTGCAGCGAAATCGTTTAACCCGCAGCCGCTAGGCGAGGATTGGGTTGAGTTTTCGAACTTTTTGCAAAGCCAAGCTCAACCCAATCCTCGCCTA
>SYJV01000306.1 GCA_005798335.1 Planctomycetaceae bacterium
AATACAAGCCCGATGCGCAAGCGAGTGCGTCAATCCTGGCATACACTCGCTTGCGCTTCGGGCTTGTATTGGTAAGAAACTATCTGCCGCTCGCCTTACCAACGCTATTGTTTTGGCGCAACCATACAGGCGAAGCGCCAATGAAACGAACCTTAAAATGCTAGCAGGCTTAACATTTAACGGCACATTCGGAAATTTTGGATCGATCGTTGCAAGTGTTCGATACGCTCTCTTATGAGCATTTCGATTGGCACCACTGGCTCGACCATTCTTTTGATAGCATTCCTATCGATTCAAGTAGCGGCTCAGCCCGCGGAGCCATGGAGATTTCTGCTGCCCGAAGCGAAATGCACGGAGATTCGCTCGCCCGCTGAGCTATGTCGCGCATCAATCCCCAGCTTGCCACGCCCGGCGACGGTGACGAATGCGGATAACGATTTGCCAATTTGCCATATTTCGCTTTCTGAAGCGATCAATGCCAGCTTGGCCAATCTCGATGTGGTTCGTGTGCTGGCCGGAGTCACCGCAGTTAGCAGCGGACGCTCAGTCTACGATGTCGCGATTGCTCATACAGGCATTGATGGCCAACGCGCTGTCTTCGACCCGACATTCCGATCGAATCAGAGGTGGAATCGAAGCGAAAACCCAACGGCGATCTTCGATCCATTGATTCCGGGACAATCGCTTGTTTCTGGCAATCGCGTCGACGGCTTTGGATTCGATACGGGGCTAAGCAAGCGCACCGTTACCGGCGGCGTAATCGACTTCGGCGTTAACTCGAACGATAACCGCTTTCGCCCGGGTACCTTTCCACTCAATCCTCAGACCGGTTCCTCTGTGGAACTCAGCTATACCCAGCCATTGTTGCAGGGTGGCGGCGTGACCGTCAATCGCATTCCGATTGTGTTGGCACGTATTGATACGGAGCGATCGTATTTTCAATACAAAGAGAGTATCCAGAGTCACGTCCTGGGGATTATCGAAGCCTATTGGTCACTGGTCTTCGCACGCACTGACCTGTGGGCCCGTCAGCAGCAGGTCACGCAGCTTGAGTTTGCTTTCAAACGAACCGAGGCGCAGTTCGACGCCAAGATTGCCGATGTGGGCGAGCTTGCGCAAACTCGAGTTGCCTACGAGAATTTCCGTGCAAACTTGGTCGCTGCGCAGGCCAACGTGCTTCAGCGCGAAGCGGCACTGCGCAACATTATGGGCCTGCCACCGTACGAACCGACCAAGATGGTACCTGTCTCTTCGCTGATCGATGACAAGCTGGAGATCGACTGGGAGAGCGCCGTCAGTTTGGCCGAAACGCATCGCCCCGATATCATTGAACTCAAATTAGTCCTCGAGGCCGACCAGCAACGATTGATTCTCTCGCAGAATCAGGCCATGCCTCGACTGGACGGAGTTGCCTTGTACCGCTGGAATGGACTTGATGGAGAAATGCCCAATGGTCTTCCGATTTCCTCTGCACCGGGGCAATTCACTGATTGGAACATGGGAGTTAATTTCTCTGTCCCGCTTGGTCTCAGACGCGATCGAGCACTGCTGCGACAACAAGAATTGATCATAGGACGCGATCAGATCAACCTGCAACAAGGACTCCATCAGGCCGTCCATATTTTGGCTTTGAATCTGCGCAACTTGGAACAGTACTTCGAACAGTATCGGCGTTTCCAGGATGTTCGAGCTGCAGCAAAGACGAACTTGGACGCCCAAATGGCCAAGTACAATGAAGGCTTGATTCAGTTTATCGTCGTGCTACAGGCCATCGTCGACTGGGGCAATTCGGTCAGTAGCGAGGCCCTTTCTTTGGTCCAGTACAATACGGAACTTGCACGTTTGGAATTTGAAACTGGAACAATTCTTGAGACCCATGGAATCGCATTCTACGAAGAACGCTATGGCTCGATCGGACCGCTTGGACGATTAGCGGAACTCCATTGTTACCCACATCGTATAATTCCAAGCGGCGCTGTGACTCGTTACGATGCAACTGGCAAGCCATCGGAGGAATCTTTTGACTTGCAAGATCCACTCCGGGCCAAGCGAGGTGCCGAAGATCAATCTGCGCCGAATGAAAACACTCCTAACGACTCTAGCGAAATTCAGGTTCCTAATACGTCATTGCCTGAACCGGTATCGACCTCTGTCCCAGTACGAGCCGCTCGAAGCCTCATCAACTTCTTTCGTGCGCGATGAGTTTTCGTTCACAAGACAATCATCCGCAGCGAGATCAATCGCTTGGCGGCTAGAATTGATTGACCTACTTTTGATTTGTGCCGTGAAACGCTTGAAGGAATGGCTGACGATACTCAGTATTCTTCTCAGAGAGTGTCGCGATGCCTTTGCGAGCGTCGATTGTTAAGTACCATTCGCTATAGCGATCGTCATGTTCCAGGTCGATCAATTCTATCATTATAGGTCGAGAGGTAATTTGACGGAGAGAACCCGTATCCTCAACCAAACCAAACGTGTGTGCTCGAAGTGCTTCTTTCGGCGCGCGTTCACCGAACCGCTGGCACAGCTCGTCGTACAATTTGCGAGCCGGCGTCCCGATGAATTCGAGCTTACACTCCAGCTCAGTCGGTGTCACACCTGGCCGATCTGGCAGCGTGTAGGGTGCGATCTTTATCATCATTCCGCACAGTGCTTCTGCGATCTTTCCCTGCGCGGTGATCGTTACTTTGCGATGATCGAGCTTGTCAGCAGAGAGTTGCGCGATCGGAATCGCGATTGAATGAAATCCATCGCGCTCGGTGAACGTAATCGCTTTGGGAGCTTGCCCCACTGCCGATGCTCCCAAAATCAAGCCAATAAAGACACAGACGTGTGCTAATTGATTCATCGCCGTAATCCCCAGTGAACCATGGCAGCTTTCGGACGTCGATAGTTCGGAACCGCCAATTCACCTATTATCGACGACAAAGTCGCCCGCGAACAAAGGCTACTGCCTCACAAACGAAGTGCCTACTGCGGTACCTTGATTTTGCCGAGAGCCTTCGTCTGACCTGGGGAAACCATGAGGTTGCTGATAATTGGTTTTGAACTTTCCTGAGTGCCAAGTGAATAAGCTCGTCCTGGTTTTCGGTTGCCTGAATCGTTTGCCCATAAATACGAAGCCTCGCAATTCGGTCGCGGCCAACCATGGGAATTTCGAATTGACCATTCGCTCCAGTCCGAACCAACTGAAAAACTTTGGCCAGTTGAAGTCCAACCGTTTCCTGGAAATGCATTGCGTTACGCAGTTCGAAGAAATCTAGCTTTCCCTTGCGCCCTTCGGCTTCCCAATCATCTAACTTGCCATTGTCTTCCGCTGGTTGTTGCAAGGAAGTCAATTCGACAATTGCACCGGCAACGGGTTTTCCTTCCAGATCCACAATCCGTCGACGCAGCGACGAATCTTGCTTCAATATTACCTCGTTACGCGCATCAACCAGTTGCCGATGCGTATCGACAGAGTACTTCCGCAGGTTCCCAGTTGTTTCGAATGCAGCCGATTGAGCTGAGTTGGGGGCTTCGTTGTCGATCGCGAGATTCGCTTTGGATTCGGCCTCGCTCTCGGGATTGCCGTGATATCAATTGTCCCAAGGTCAATCGTCTCGCCTGGTTCCGCCGACAGATCCGATGCGACGCTGTCGGTCGAATTCAAATGCGCGAACAGATTCGCTGCGCTGGGTCCGTATCCCGTTTTGGCGGCGGCCACCCACGTCGACTGAGTTACAAATGTCGGCCATCGGTGAAGCGATCGGATTTAGGCGAGCGGCAGATGGGAATTTACCAATACAAGCCCGAAGCGCAAGCGAGTGAGTGAGAGCCTGGATTGACTGGTGCGTGGTTTCGGCACTCGCTGGTAGGTCTAAGATTCGCGAAGTTGCCGGAACGGGACTGTTGACGCAAAGAATCGACCTACGATAGGATTGGTCCTGTTAGATTTACAAAAGTACAGAAGTCCCTTGTCGAAATTCACTGTGAGATGTCTCGTGACAGTTCTCACACAAGTTCTTATTTTTCCCTTTTGAGGAGTCTGGTCATGCTTGCTGGTTCCCGCCGAATTGGGTTTACTTTGGTCGAACTGCTGGTGGTGATTGCCATCATCGGAGTTTTGGTAGGGTTACTTTTGCCTGCCGTTCAAGCTGCGCGCGAAGCGGCTCGACGCATGCAGTGCAGTAATAACTTGAAACAACTTGCGCTGTCGTTGCATAACTACGAAAGCACTTATAAGAGGTTTCCGGCCGGTAATTCCGGTTCAGGGTGTCGTAACAGTGCCATATGTCCCACGAACACAACGGGTCGGTATCGCATCAGTGGGCACGTATTTTTGCTTCCATTTATCGAACAAGGAAATCTCTACCAGCAGTATGACGCACTCAATTCGGCTGCGTGGAGTGGCAATGCCTATTGGACACCTCAGATTCAGTCGTTGGTGTGTCCGTCTGATATTCAGTTTCGGCCAGTCGCGAATATTGCGATCACCAATTACAACTATTGTGGCGGCGACGCAGCCACAGTGATGTGCTCGGTCGATGAGCTAGGGGATGGCCGCAATTGCAAGAACCCGAGAGGATTGTTTGGGGAATATTCGTATGCTCGTATGGGTGACATCGCGGACGGCACCAGCAACACGATCGCCATGTCGGAGCATACGACTCCGTCAGGTGCTATGGCGCTGGGACGAGCTGCGATTGTTGGGGGTGGACGAACAGATACGCCGGCTGGTTGCCGCGCGCGATTCGTAAACAATGCTTATACGGTAGCGGTAAATACAGACGTTGGTACTCGGGGAGGTCGTTGGAGCGACGGTGCGTCACTGTTTACGCGATTTAACACGATGGTTCCACCGAATGGACCTAGCTGCATGGAGGCCGATAATCACTGGCTGGGTGGCATGTATGCTGCAGGCAGCAAGCACACCGGAGGCGTTATGGTCGCCTTCGCCGATGGTTCTGTCCGATTTATTTCACAAAATATCGACTCAGGAAATCAAGGGGCACGCGAATCATTGTCGGGTGTCAGTCCCTATGGCGTGTGGGGTGCTTTAGGAACAAAAGCTGGCGGTGAAGTCGCTTCGGAAGAGCAGTAAGGGAATATTGAAAAAGTGCTGAATTTTATCTTCGCAAATCGGTCTCGGTTTTCATATTCGGTGGTCTGCCTGGCGATTGGCCTAACGGCAGGCTGTGGCGGTAGTGATGAATGGACTGGTAAGAGACCCAAAGTCTACAAAGCTGGTGGCGTTGTCACCTTGGGCGGAGCACCGCTGGAGGAAGCCACGGTGATCTATCATTCATCATCCCATGACTTGTCGGCTCAAGGAGTGACCGACAAACAAGGGCGTTTTACGTTGATGACCTTTGATCCTCAAGATGGCGCCGTTGAAGGCAAACACAAGGTTTCAGTAACTAAGCGCACCTACGAGAAAAAGAAAACCAAATACGATTCGCCGACTGAAAGTTCGGTAGCTTTGATTCCAAAGGAACTGCTGCCAATTCGATACGCGCTTCCTACGACTACCACGATCGAAGTCGAGGTGTCTGCCAGTGGCGACAATGACGCAAAGATCGAGGTTAAGTCAAAGTGATTTGAGAGACTTGCACCACGCCAGCGACCTCCGCCTGAATTCCATCAGATGGCCAGCTTGCGCTAGACTGTCAACACTGTGTTATTGCGAGCAATACGCACCGTTCAAGTATCTTCGGGTGTGGAACTCGAAATCTAAACTACTACGAGCAAGTGGCTTGATTTTGTCCCGGCGCCAGACGGAACGCCGCAGATCTCTAGGGCTTGCCAATTTGCCATTTTCGCCATTTGATTATTCTGCTCTCTGCCCGCAAGGCAAATCCCTTTAGGCCGAGCATTGCCAGTCGTTTCTGACTTAACCGAGCGACCGAACTGCTGCGAGACGAAATCCGAGAGCTGGACAAGGGGTTGTTTAGGCGCAATACCGTTCAACGAACGTGGGATAAGCTTCCAGCTTGTCAACCTGTAGCGGAGTTTCGCCATTGCTTGCACAAGATATTGACAAGCTGGAAGCTTATCCCACGTTCGTTGAACGGTATTGGGCTTTAACGAGTGGATGGTTTTGGAAAACGAACTACACCAAAAACGGTCATGAAGTCACGCACGACAAAGAAGTCTATTATCCTGATGTCGCCTCCGACTTCGCCGTCGACTTTTTCAAACGTCATCGCGAACATCCGTTCTATTTCTACCTGTCGGACCATACGATCCACGGGCCCATTCTGCGCACGCCCGACTCGAAGGCGGGTGCCAGCCCTTCTCAATTGTACAACGACAACGTGGCGTATCTCGACAAGACAGTCGGTAAAATCGTGAAGGCGCTCGACGAACTTGGACTTCGCGAAAAAACGCTTATTCTCTTTTCTACCGACAACGGTACTTCGCGCATGGGCTATACCCAGGAACATGACCCTAAGAAAGACGTTGGAATGCTGCATGGCAAACGGATGAACGGAATGAAGGGGACGCTGCTCGAAGGTGGCTCGCGCGTGCCCATAATCGCCAATTGGAAAGGGACTCTTCCCACAGGCGGAGTGCGCGCCGACCTGATTGACTTTACAGATCTGCTGCCAACCTTTGCGGAACTTGCCGAAGCGCAAATGCCAGGCAACGTGAAATTCGACGGTAGATCGTTCGCGCCGCAACTCCGCGGCGAAAAAGGGAGTCCTCGCGAGTGGATCTTTGTGCAACTGGGGGCAGGTTGGTACGCGCGCAGCGACGGATGGAAATTGAACGAAAAAGGAGAACTGTTCTCGATGATCAATGCTCCCAACGATGAGAAACTTGTTGCGGCCGACTCCTCCGACCCGGGCGCCAAGGTTGGGCGACAGTACATGGAGAATGTTCTTGCCGAACTAAATCCCGGCAGCGGAAATACACCGCCGGTCAAGGATGCCGCCAACAGAGTAAAAAGAAAACAAAACAAGAAAAAAGCCAAAGCCAAATAACTATTAATTACCCTCTCCTATCTATTTTCCCTAGGTGAAATCATGCGAAGTAAAGGACGAACGGTTTATCGCCGTACGCTTTGAGGACGAAGGAGGCAGCGCCACCATCGCTCGGACCGACAAGTCCGGCAATTACGAATTACGATACGCGGTCGACCAAGTGGGTGCTCCCGTGGGCAAGCACAAAGTGACCATTCTCACTCCGCCTAAGGACGAAGTAAGCACTGGCGAACGCGAAAAGGAGATTGTTCCCGTTAAATATAACAATCGCCCGCTTCAACAGTGGGATCTGAGTAGACCGCTAAATAGTCCTCGGGAACATCCGATGACGCATAGACAAAAAAATGGAAGACAAAAAAATGTCGATCCTTGCGTATCCACAATCAACATCGCTGCTTCGAGCCGAGCGAGTTGCTAAATTGC
>SYJV01000307.1 GCA_005798335.1 Planctomycetaceae bacterium
ATAACCGCCAACGGACACTTCACCGAAAACCGATCCAGATTTGTCTTCCCTGACATAGCTATCAATCTCCACAAATCCATGAAACTTCCATGTTCCACAAGGATTTAGCAGATTCTCAAACATGTTGAAAGGTCTGGCCCTACGGGCCTTTCGCTTCTAACTCCTACCTCACCCGGTGGTTCACACCACCGGCATACCGCTGTTGTCCCTCCGGGACTTTCGTCGCCAAACAAATACAGGTACTTTCCAGTCAACTTTATCAGCAGAAGCGGAACAGAACTTGTGTATGCGGACGTCGTGTCAATACGGATCTTTTTCGCCCTAAGCATCGGGCGAATAATGAGTGTCGCCTTTCGCTCCGCGAAAGTAGCGTTACATCATTCTTTCGCGAGGCGAAGGACGACAATAAAAAACCTGTCGATGCTAAGTTAGCTTCCGGCTGACACAAGTGACACAATTCTGTGTCATCAAGGAGCAATTGGCTTGTTATCTCGGTGCGATCGATAAACCGCTTCTTGCACAGCCAAGGTCGTTAGATAGGCTGCACCGCTGGTTTCGAATTCGGCACCGGCTCGCAATGAGTCGATGAAATGCCGTTGAGTTTGATAGACACAATCTCCAGAAAATCCGTGACGCGAGGGTTGATACTCGTGCTGCCGCTGGTCCTGTCCCAATGACTTGACGAACAGTCGCCCGTCGTATTCCAGGCGAATGCTACCTCCCTCGGTCTCGAGCAGCAGTTCGCCGAACGTATATCGCACGTCCTTGGCCGTCGACTCGTTGTATCGATTGGCGTCCCACACGCCCACAGCACCGTTGTCAAAATGAAACACGACCAACCCAGCGTCCTCGCCAAGGATCACTGGATTCAGTCTTCGGAGCACTGCGTATACTTGAGCGACCTCGCCACCTAAATACCGAAACGTATCGATGAAATGGACACCCGTTTCAAAAACGAGCAAGCGCGGCATCTCGCGAAAATAGGGCTGTCGTCCTAGATAGGCATTCGGCCCCCAGCCGTCGCCGGGCCGGCAGCGAAAATAGATACTGTGCAGTTTCGTTCCGAGGACTCCGCTGTCCAATATGCGTTTGATTTCGCGATACCAGGGTTGAAAGCGAAAATTCTCGTGCACCATCAACGGTACATTATTCTGACGCGCCGTTTGGACAATCTGCTCAGCTTGTTCCACGTGCGGGGCAAGCGGCTTTTGACAGATGATCGCACAACCGCGGTGCGCGGCCATTGAAACAAGCTCAAGATGGGTATCTGGGCGCGTGACGATGTCCACAAAGTCAGGTCGCAAGTGCTCGATTGCCTGTTGGGGCTCGGTGTACCAGTTGCTGATCGCCCAACGCTCGGCTGCCGCGCGCGCTTTCTCTGGATCGAGGTCACAGACGCCGACAATTTCGACGTCGCTAAAACGATTCCACGCGTCGAAATGAAACTGGCTGAAATAACCGGCTCCAATGACCAGCCCACGCAGCTTGCAAATCAATTCTATTGCTCCAGCGGAATTCTCGGATCGATCTTCATCCAAATACATACTGCCATTAGGTTCAAGCCTGCCGCGACAAAGAAATACGGTTGGTGGGAACCAGTCAACTCTAACAGATACGGGAACGCCAGCGCAGTGAAAAACGAGCCAATATTTCCCGCCATGTTCATCGTGCCAGAAACGACACCCGAATGACTCTTGCCAATATCCATACAGCACGACCAAGAGGACGCCAGCGTCATGTCTCCGCCGAGTACCGCCAGACTGAACCAAGCAACAGATGCCCATGGCGACTCGGTATACACACTGCCAATCAGACCGATAGCCGACAAACTGAACCCCAGCATCGCGGGTGCTCGGCGCGACCAAACCCAATTGCCATCGCGATAAATCTTGTCGACCAACCAACCTGCGGTCCAATTCCCGAACGCTCCAAAAACCAGCGGCGTTGCCGAATATACTCCGGCTTCAATTCCGTCCAACTGAAAGCGTCCTTTCATGTACGGAAATAACCAGGCAAGGCAGAAAAAGAATGTGAAATTCGAACAAAAATACTGTAGTGAAATGAACCACAAGTTCGTCGACTTGGCCAACGCGCCCAGCGCAAGCGGAGCCTCGGTAATTTTCTCGCCAAGTGTAGCATGCATCTGCCGACTACTCAGAATGTAACCCAGCTCGCGGGGCTCAATACCACGATGATCGGCCGGCTCGTCGCGAAACCACCAGAACCAAACCACTGCCCAAATCCAGCCCACTAGCATCAATACGATGAAGCTAGTTTTCCAGCCCAAGCTAACGACCATCCAAGGAATCACCATCAAAGATGCTGCGCCTCCGAATCGTGAGCCTGAAAAATTGATGCCCTGGACAATGCCGCGTTCCCCCATCGGAATCCATGAATAAGCCGCGCGAGCCACACCGGGAAACGCGCCTGCTTCCCCAGCGCCGAACAAAAAACGCACGACGAGCAGAGTTACGAAATTCGTGGCTGCGGCTGTCAGCCCCGTGAATATCGACCAGATGACGACGATCGAGGCTAATAAACGCCTAGGACCATACTTGTCCGCCAACCATCCGCCCGGAGTCTGAAACAACGCGTAGCCGAGTGAAAAGATGCTGAGTGCCCAACCAAATTGAATATTGTCGAGCTTTAGGTCGGCTGAAATCTGGTCCTTGGCCGTGGAAATACAAATTCGATCCACGTACAGCAGAACCGACAGACTGAACGTCCCGACGACTAACCAATAGCGAGTAGGCAACATGAACAGCCACACAATGCTAAACTCTGATTACCCAGCAAGTGTGGCATTCTAACGGATATTGCAACATGCGACATGGTTCCCACATCGATCCTCCCAATCGTTTTGAGCGCGTAAGCGTTCATGAAGACTTCGAACAGCTTGACGGGAGCGACGAGCAACTCACTCAGCCGCCTAGACGCGAGATCGAGTATTTGCCTGACCAAACGCAGAGTATCGTCACTCAAAACGACTCGCCAGATATCCCTTTTCGATACAGTATCAACCCGTATCGAGGCTGTGTGCACGCTTGCGCGTACTGTTATGCTCGCAATACGCACGAATACCTTGGATTCAACGCCGGCTTGGACTTTGAAACCAAAATCATGGTCAAGCACAATGCTCCAGCGCTGCTGCGCGAACACTTGAATCGAAAATCGTGGCGTGGCGAAACGATCGTATTCTCCGGTGTAACTGATTGCTACCAACCTGGCGAGCGACAATACCGACTCACACAAGGATGCTTGCAAGTGGCGCTGGAGTACCAGCAATCGATTGGCATCATCACCAAGAATGCACTCGTATTGCGAGACCTGAGTCTGCTGACCGAATTCGCGTCGTGGGGACTGGTAAGCGTCTATTTCTCGATCAATTCTCTCGACGTCGAATTCGTACGGCAGCTCGAGCCGCGCACGAGCATTCCCACCGCTCGGCTGCGCGCCGTTGAGCAACTCGCAGACGCGGGAATTCCAGTGGGTGTGATGGTCGCACCGATCATTCCCGGTTTGAACGACGATCAAATTCCGCAAGTTTTGCAGGCAGCCAAGAACGCTGGGGCTCGCGCGGCCGGGTACATCCTGTTGAGACTACCGCTGACCGTGCGACCGGTCTTCGAAGAATGGCTGCAACGCACTTACCCTAATCGCGCTGAAAAGGTACTCGGGCAACTACGGCAAATGCGAGGGGGAGAACTGAATGAATCCCAATTCAAACAACGTATGGTGGGACATGGTCCCTTGGCCGAACACATTCGCGCAATGTTCAAACTCTTTCAAACCAAACTTGGACTAGCAGGCCGGCTGCCCGAACAAGACACATCGAGATTTGCAGTACCTAAACGCGCAGCAAGCCAACTGAGGTTGTTCGATTGACCGAGCACGATTGCTGCAATGACATGTCGAAATATCCGGCTTTTTTTCGAGATGATTTATTGACGTGTCGAGTCAGTGTACCTATTTGTTCAACTCGCAGAATACGGGCACCTGCTTTGTTCGCCGGAAAAATTCCGGCAGCAACCCGTTGTCGGGCCCAAGCGCGTCCAGGTCAATGTGCAATTGGCGCGATTTGATTTGGGCGCGTGAGAGCCTGGATTGACGTGTGTCTGGATTGATCCACTCGCTTGCGCTTCGGGCTTGTATTGGTAAATTCCCATCTGCCGCTCGCCTTAGTACTTTTCCATGAACTCATGCTTGACAATCACGTGCGCTAACTGTACTATCTGATATAGTACGGAAAGATCTGTAGTCCGATTAGGAATCCTCGATGCAAATTCAGATTTCGCCCGGAGGTTCACAAACGATCTATCGGCAGATTGTGGATCAGATTCGGCGCGCAGTAGCAGCGGATAAAGTGGCTATCGGCGATTCGGTCCCCAGCGTCCGGCAGTTAGCCAAGGATCTCGTTGTTAACCCGAATACGGTGGCCAAAGCGTACGCTGAATTGGTGCGCGATGGTGTGCTCGAGTCACAACTTGGACGCGGATACTTTGTAGCTCGCCGCAAGAATATCTACACCAAGGCCGAACGCTTGCGAAGGTTGGACGACGTTCTGGATTCGGTAGTTAGTGAAGCTCTCGCACTCGATTTTGCGTCTGAAGAAGTTGTTCAGCGCTTGGTCGAGCGGATGGAGGCACTGTCTCCGCGGGAGCGCTGAACGACTCAATCGTAATCACGTCAAATATTGATTCACTCCACTTAGATCACGAAAAAACAGCTCACTGATGCGGAGGTAACTATGCACAGCGACTTGGCGATTTCAACACAAGGCTTGACGAAGTACTTCGGTTCCAAAGCGGTCGTGCGGCACTTGGATTTGAATGTTCCGCGCGGTTCGGTAACCGGGCTATTGGGATTGAACGGGGCTGGCAAGACAACGACGCTGCGCATGTTGATGGGTATGTTGGAGCCCACGCGTGGAGCCAGCCAAATACTAGGTACCGACTCACAGCATCTGCGCCCCGAAGATCGAGCTCGCATCGGGTATACCGTCGAGGGACATTTTCTCTACGGTTGGATGAGCGTCCGGCAGTGCGAGTGTTTTCAGCGAGATACATTTCCGAGATGGAATTCGTCGATGTTTGCCGAAACCGTACGCCGTTTCGGAATCGACCCAAGCGACAAAACACGTGTCCTCAGCCGAGGTCAACGAGCCGGAGTTTCATTGGCATTGACGCTAGCCACCGAACCAGAACTGCTGATTCTGGACGATCCGGCTTTGGGACTCGATCCGGTCAGTCGCCGAGCTTTGAACGAAACGTTGCTCGACTTTTGCGATGGCGGTACGAGGACGATTTTGTTGAGTACTCACTTGTTGGACGACGTCGAACGAGTGGCTGATCGCATCGCGCTGATGTTTGCCGGACGCTTGTTGGTCGACACGACACTCGACGACTTTCGCAATCGAATCGCGGCGTGGGTGATCGACTTGCCGCCAGCCACGCGAGCCATCGAATCGATCCCAGGACTGATCAACAGTCGCCCGCGCTCCGGCCGCACGATTGTAACCGTGGCCGATCCCGATCAAGAGACTGAGGCCGCGATCGCGCGCATCAGCCGCTCGACTCCCGAATCGGTCCCAGTCAGCTTTGAAGATGCAGTGATCGCCTATCTCTCCCGGTCGCGCGACGGCCAATCCTTTCTCGTTGCTCGAGGAGCTTAATCATGCGTGCCATCGTTGTAAAAGAACTCAAAGAAAACGTGCGCTGGCTGCCGGTCGGCATTGCAATCATTGGGATTTGCGCATGGAATGCGACGCCGATTTATCTAGAGCATTTCGCAGCGATAAATGTCGAGCGCAGTTTGATGCTGTTAATTGCCTTCGGAGCATCGTTATTCGCTATCGGATTAGCGATCCTCCAGTCGGCATTTGATTTTAGTGCTCGCCAACGCGGGTTCTTATTTCATCGAGCAGTTTCGCGACAGCAGATTATTTGCGGCAAGATCGTGGCTGGTGGATTGTTGTTTCTGCCGGCTATCGGCATCCCGTTGGCAGCGGTTGCCATTTGGTTTTTCCGGAGTGGCCCGGAATACTTGCCGGTGCATCCAATCCAAGTGCTTCCTGCGACGGGAATGGCGCTAGCCTGCTTCCTCTTCCATCCGGCCACCATTCTCACGTTCGAACGACAGGCCAGTTGGTTTGGGACTAAACTACTGCCCCTGTTCGCCATTTGCTGGATGCCAATACCGGTAGTAACGGTCTACTTAACGACTTCTCGTTCGACTTTCATTTTCGCGACGACGGCATTAGTGGCCCTGATCGCAGCTTCCGTCGTTTATGCCGCGGCGCACACTGGCGCGGTTAGAAACTGGTACTTGGCACTCGGTGCTGTTGTCGCTTGTATCGTCGCCACCTTCGTACTTATGGCAACTATCGAGTCGCTAGGGTGGAGTTCGCGGACGATCTATGGCTTACCGGTCGCATATGGACTTGACTCAAACGGAAAAGCTTGGATGTATCGCTATGAACAGCGTTTTGGTAATTCAATCAACTATCAAGATATACCAATCACCGGTGACCAAATTGTCGCGAATCAGTCCGTAAAACTGGATGCTCAATTGCCTCCGGGCTTTTCACCCCGCGTGATGAGGAATTCCGTCAAACTGCCTATGAATGTAGGACGTCAATCTGCTCAGATTTTGCAAACCAAACGAAGCGAGCGAGTCTGCTACGATTTCACGCGAGGGCAAATTCTCGTATATGATTTGAATCACCAACCTAGGCTTCAAGGCTATCTCTCGAAGGATGGCTTCCATCCGTACGGCGAAGGTCCTGGCTTGCGATTTCACATCAATCCATACCAGACGACATTGAATTGGATGTACAATAACAATGAGTACTTTCATTACTTTCAGACCGGTCAATCCAAACGCGGATTTCCTGTGCTCTGGGCGGATCTGGATGGAGTTTATCAGCTCGATCCAAATTCGTTGAATGTCAAACGAATTCTCGACGGTCCCGTGACCAGGTGTCAAGCCGTTACGATTGACGACATCCTACCGCCTTGGATTTTGGTCGAATCCGATAAGCAAATCCGGTTGTGTACTATGGAAGCCGAATCTGGGGATGATTCATGGTATCAGGCAAGTATAGCTAATGCCCCAACCGATCTGCCTGCGCTACGGCTTAAACAGATTGCGGTACTACCGCGGCTTCCAAACGCAATGTCCGATCATCTGTTGTTTGGTGCCACGCAAGACGGCAAATTGGTCGCGGTTGATCTTGCTTTGAACACGTTAGCTCGATTCGACACTAAATCAGATTCGTCTTGGACCGTCGATAGATTCTCCGTTGATACGAATCGTCCAGCAGGCTCTACTAATATCGCCAGTACCATCGCGGCTTGCACGTTTCCACAGATCGTGGTTTGGTTCGTGATCTTGACAACGTCGATTGCCAGAATCGCTGCCGGCGGTCCAGTCGAATTGGCATTTTCTGGCACTTTGCCAACCGAACTACTTATTCCATGCTTGATAGTCGGAGTCCTGACGACTCTGGCCAGCATGTTGACGGCGGGATTGGCCTGCCAGCGCCGAGGCTTCAGCATTGGCACGACGATTCTGTGGTGCGGCGCCACGTTATTTCTGGGAACGGCTGGTCCATTGACTGTCGTAGCCTTGTATCGGCGGCCAACCTTCGAGCCCTGTCCGAGATGTGAAAAACTTAGAAACGTTGAGCAACATAAATGTCAACACTGCAACACCGCGTGGGAAGCGCCGACTAACAGTGGAATCGAAATATTCGAACAACCACTTACGCGGACCAGGCGCGCATTATCGGTTTGATGCGATGCCACGAGCACAAATAGTTGGACAGCGCCACTATTGTCAGCCGAAAGGAATTTGCCGGCTAAGGATCGGCGCAGAAATAAGTGTCGCCTTTCGCTCCGCGAAAGTGCGTCCTTTTCGCGGAGCGAAAGGCGACAATACAGACATTTATTTCTGCGCCGGTCCTAACGCATTTCAGTTTACAGTAAGCAATCTAGCCTTCAGTTCCTGTGACGAAGATTAACTCTACAGCGTTTAGTGTAGAGCAACTCCTGCAGACCCTGAGTCATGATTTGGTCGCTCTCCTCAACTCGATGGTCACGATTTTCGTCGACGAACAGGTAGTTGAACTCATAAACCACACTTCGGTTACTCGGTACTGAGTGCAGCGCGGACATGATTGAACTCATCACAACAGGTTGTCCCCTCGTGGTCCATAATTAGACGCGTCCATGCCTCGATTGGAACTCAGTGTTGTGTATCGACAATATTATTTGACGCTTTAGGTCGATCGGACTGGACTTTGCGGAGTCTGACGGGGCAAAGCTGCTCAGGCGAGCGGCAGAAGGAAATTTACCAATACAAGCCCGAAGCGCAAGCGAGTGCGTCAATCCAGGCTCTCACTCGCTTGCGCTTCGGGCTTGTACTGGTATATTCCCATCTGCCGCTC
>SYJV01000308.1 GCA_005798335.1 Planctomycetaceae bacterium
GCGAATTTCTCATTGTAGGCAATGACAAAGTCATCGTATTGTTTGTAGAACGAATCCACATAGTTCTCCGTGTGGCAGTTGATGCACACGTTTTTCATTTCCGCGCGTTTCTCCTGCCAAGTTGACTCGATCAATTCGTAACGCTTGGCTGGGTCGGTTTCTTTGACGATTTCACCTTTGGCGTCGGTGTCCATAACGACGCTGATCGGCGGGCGGTTGGTCCACGAGATTCGCCGGCCAGGATCGTGCGTAATTCGACCGCCATTATTCTTGTTGCCTGACATGTGACAGGTCGCGCAAGTAGGCGCTTGGGAGTAATCAACTCCCAACACCCACTTGTCCGCTCCCAAATTCATATGGGTGAGCAAGTCACGGAAGGCGACACCGTGTTTGGACTCCTCGAATATCTCTTTTTGCGGATGGTCGGGGCCCAGATGGCATTTGCCGCAATTCTCCGGCTGGCGAGCGCGTCGCGGTGAGAAATCGTGACGCGAGTGGCACGCCGAACAAGATCCGAGCGACCCGTCGAGGTTCAGTCGCCCGATCCCGGTGTTCGGCCAACTGCTGCTGTGCAAGAGTGGGCGCCCGTTCGCCGCTCGCTTAATCTTCGCCAGCGCCTCCTCGTCGGTGGGCTTGCCGTCTTCACCGGGCTTCAATTGATCGACGGTAATCAAGCTGCCATCCGTGGCTTCGAGAGCGATTTTACTGCCGTGACATTGCTTGCAACCCGTATCGACGAACGCCATGCCATTGACCATCGAGACGTCGTGCCCAGGCGTGGGTGAATGGGGATTAAACGGTGTGCGCGAGCCTTCGACTGTTTCCGCCAGAAAGTTGTCCAGCGATGCGAGAATGTTGCCGCCCTTGGCGTGGTGGCTGGCCATAAATTCAGCAGTTTCCGTCTTGTGACAGCGACCGCAATCGCGCGGAGTGACCACGACGGCGATCAATTCCCCGTAGTGATCGAAAGCATCCGCGTCCCCTTTTTCTGCTTGATGACACTCGACGCAACCCACTCCCTTCAAGGCGTGTGTGCTGCCTTTCCAATGGTCGATGATTCCTGGCGATGATTTGGCGTGACATTCCGTGCAGGTGCGCGAACTCGCAGGAATTGAAACCTGCCGCACACCTACTCCCGATTCGTGGCTTTTGCGCACGACTTCCATCCATTGAACGAAGATGAGGGACGCGATGAAAGCTATGCTCAGCAGCGCGATGATAATTTGTTTGGCTCGAATTGTCATGCGAAAGTTAGCCTTCTACTAAACGAAACACTCTGGATGTTGATTATTTGAATAACGACTTAAGTGCGCGAGCATAAGTTTCTAGCCCTAATTCACGTAGTAGCGTCCGCGGATTGCCGCGAGTCTCGGAGAGGCTCGCATACGTCATTCGCAAATTACTTGGACAGCGCCACCTTTTGGCGGAACACAAGCCCGAAGCGCAAGCGAGTGAATCGTCATAACCGTCGTAAGTTATTCACTCGCTTGCGCTTCGGGCTTGTATTTCGCAAAACGGTGGCGCTGTCCAATTACTTACTCATTGGTGCTAAATGCAGGTTGTTTCGTTTATGTGCGACGGCAATCAATGTGCGACCGCAGCTTCCCACACGGTCAGGCCGACCAGTAGGCACGTGGCCAAAATACCGATGTAGACACTAATATCTTGGACTCCCGTGATTCTTCGCAGCAGAGAGTCAATCCATGGCCACAGGAACATCGCGCAGACGATAAATCCGGAGCTGATCACTGCAAAGGACAGTGAAAATAGCTTGAGCCAACGAAACGATACGTAAAAGTACCATTCGGGTTTGATGATCTCCGGAGTAGTCAATGGATCGGCTTTCGGTCCCATCGTGGCTGGAACGATCGTTGCCAGAGCACACAGCACGATCATCAGAGCCAGACCGATCATCAACTCGGTGAGCATATGGTCTGGAAAGAAATCAAAATGCCGCGGCTGGTCGACGGGTTCGTCGGGATCGGGAAACTCGGTAACGCCATGCATCCGAACTTGCGCGATGTGGCAGATCACTAATAAGACAATGGTCCCGGGCAATACTGCAGCATGCAAGATATACAGCCGCGATAGAGTTCGCTCGTTGTACTGTTCACCTCCCAACAGCATGCGTTTGGCAAAACCACCGACGACCGGCGCCGCGTCACTAATGTTCGCTGCCACGGTCGCCCCCCAGTAACTCAGTTGCTCGAACACTAAACTGTAGCCGGTGAAACCTGTCAGTAAAGTCGCCATCAGTAAGCACATTCCGATAATCCAATTCAGCTCGCGCGGGCGTTGGTACGCAGCCGTAAAATAGACGCGCATCTGATGGAGAATCATCGCTGCGATCATGAGAGTTGCAGCCCATTTATGCAGACTGCGGATGAACCAGCCAAAGCTGGCTTGCTCGGTAATGTAGCGCACCGACTCGAACGCGGCCGCTGGTGTCGGTTGGTAGTACAGCGCCAACAAGATGCCCGTGACAATTTGCACAACAAATAAATACGCCGGAGTGCCTCCCAAGCAGAACCACCACTTCTTCAAGTGATTGGGGACCGGCTCGTTGGTCAATTCCGCTAATTGCCCGCCCGATACCGGAATTCGCTCGTGCAGCCAAGTTGCCATTTGCCCCATCTCAGGCGACTCCCGATTCGCGATGATTGGCATCTCGTGGAACGACGGATTCCAAAGGAACCTCGACGTACAACAATCCTTGTTCAACCTTCAGCGGAAAACGGATCAAAGATTGATTGGCGGCTTTGGGAGGCCCGGACAGTGGATTTCCTTGGCGATCAAACGCACCGTTATGGCATGGACAAAAGAACCGCTGATCTTGCGATTCCCAGTGAACTTGGCAGCCCAGGTGTGGACACACACTCGACAGCGCCAAAAAACTCTCGGCAGTTTCTCCAGACTCCTGCCTCGCGACGACAATCTTGGCGCCATCGGGCGCCGTGAAGTCGAGCGAAGCACCTGGAGCGAGCGTGTCCAGAGTGCACACGAACATCCAGCCCCGATTCGATTCGCCGGACGGATATACAAAGTTTCCCAACATGTAGCCCAGAGTTCCATAGCCACCCACTACGCCGACTGACATGGCTAATCCAGACGCTGTGGTTAGAAAGTTCCGCCGTTGATCCCGACAACCTCGGCAAGTGCTGTTGTTGTGCTGATCCTGCATATGGTCACTGCTTGGCCAGATTGTTTCGATTGTCTAGTTAAACACGGACGGCCAAAAGTGACCAACTTACTTCCAAGCACAATTACAACATGCGCGGTGCGCCGATGCTCAGTGCTCGAATATGGAGCGGTCGCTCTTGGCCGTCCGTGGAATGACTCCGTCGCAATCACCCTGAAGCAAACTGCGTTCCGGCAGTGGACAGGCAAATCAAGAAGTACGTGAAAGGTACTTGAGTGCCAAAAAATAGAGGTTGTTTAGACTCAGTTTGCCCGTCCGCCACGATGGTAGCGCGCCTTTTTGATCACTGCCTCCTCCCATTCGCGCGCCCGAAGGAGCCAGTTGCGACCGGCAGATTGTGCGAAATCGCTCAATCAGATGTTTCCGGTACCTTCGAGACAAACTTTACTGTCGTTAAAGAACAACTTGTTTTCCCGTGTCAAGCAAAGACGACAAACAGATCAACCGAGGCATGCGGAACTTTATCGGCCCAGCGCAGGGATAGCGTGGTCGGAATCTCGTTTAACCTCGTTTAACCGGCAGCCGGTGGCGAGGATTGCGTGAGTCTTAGCAACGAATGCACTATCAAGCTTCACGCTATCCTCGCCTTCGGCGGCGGGTTAAACGAGATTCCGACCACGGCAGTACACGGGACAAGGATGATGAAACTATCTGCTCGACACAAAGACGCAATTGGTCGATTGCTCACTTCAAGTGTTGCTGCACTTGCAATGCTAGCTTCATCGCTGGTTGCTAGTGGACAGTCGGCAAATCCTTCGGATGTCACGTCCGATTCGATCACCAGCGAGATAGCTGGACCGCCGATTACCGCACCAGCGAGCACTCCACCGAAAGATCCGCAAGCAGCAGCCAAACAAGCTGAGGCTCAGAAGAAACAAGCCGACGAGTTGAAAAAGAAAGTAGCGGGAGCTTACAAGGACCCTTTCTATCTAAACGATTTCACTTATTTGAATGATCCGAAGTACCGAGGAAACGAAATTGGCGAGAATCTGAAGGGCATCAGCTTGGGTGGCTTGGGCAGTCTCGATTTCGGTGGCCAATATCGATTGCGGTATCATCATGAACAGAACATGCGCGGAGCTGGTTTGACTGGCCGCGATGACGATTTCCTGTTGGATCGAACCAGGTTCTACTTTGACCACAAACTGAATCACCAGATTCGCCTGTTCGCTGAATTCTTGGATGCTGGCAGTACCTACAAAGATTTTGCTCCCCGAGGGATCGAAGTCAATCAATTGGACGCACAGAACTTGTTTGCCGACGCGCTCGTCACGGAATCGGCGGCCGGCAAACTGTCGGCTCGCCTGGGTCGCCAGGAACTGTTGTTCGGTGCCCAGCGTTTGTTGTCGCCACTGGATTGGGCAAATACTCGCCGCACATTCGAAGGAGGCCGACTGACCTGGGCCAACGAAGATCAAACGACGGACCTGTTGTTGGTGCGCCCCATTCGCATCAATGTCGATCGGTTTGATTCACCTGATCAAAATCAAGTTCTGTATGGTGTCTACAATTCCAACAAGACATTCGTTAACGGTCCCATCGATACGTATTGGTTGGGCTACGAAGATGATTTGACGTCCAAACGCATCCATACGGTCGGAACGCTGCTCAAAGGTGAAGCCGGTAATGTGCTGTGGGATAATGAATTCGGCTACCAATTTGGTCGCAATGGAGATGGGTCAGATGCGTCGGCATACTCGTTAACGTTTGGCTTGGGCCAGAAGATTGAGCACTGCACGAAACCGGTGTTGTGGTTCTACTATGACTGGGCAAGCGGAGACGATTCGGTCGACAACGGCTGGAACCACCTATTCCCACTGGGCCATCGTTACAACGGATTCATGGACCTCTTCGGCCGCCGCAATTTGCATGACATCAATACTCTATTGACGTTCAATCCCACGCAGAAATTGACCGTCTTGGCTTGGTATCATTACTTCGTGCTCGCCAATGGAAACCAGGGGCCTTACAACTTGACACTATCGCCTTTTAACCCAGGTGGAACAGTTGGCAGCCGGGATCTTGGGCACGAACTCGATTTATTAGGCACTTACAAAGTCAACCGGCGCAGCGATCTGGTGCTAGGTTACTCGCATTTCTTTGCGGGAAACTACTTCGTGCTCAGCCAGAATGCTGGCGGCAACCCGCTATTTAGCGGTGACGCAGATTTCTTTTATACGCAGTGGCACTACAATTTCTAGAGTTGAGAAAGCACTAAATGTCCGTCGCTCTTCAGCGATTCGCGCGGTTGCAACTCATATAACTGGTGATCGAATATGCCGCCGCCATGTTGGCGCTGAATGCAATGTCGACGTGATCAAGAGCACTCGCGGGCCGCTGGCCAACATGCGCTGCAGTTCGAGTTGTTCGAAACTCAAGCGGTGGCGTTGGGGTGTTGCAGAGGTGTGTTCGCCGAATTATTGAAAAATCCGAAGGCATTCAATGTCGATGCTGAATAATCCTGAATTCAACGCTGCCATGCAGTTGGACCAACTGAGTGTTGACGAACTTAGCAAACTGCCGCGCTATGACCGGACGCAAACGTACGAGTGGAACTATGACCATGCTCCCGATGCGGTCGAGCTGGAAGTTCCGCCGGTAGCAGGTACCTGGCGGTTTTGCGGGTTACCCGTGAGCTCGCCACTAGGTATTCCGGCTGGTCCGCTGCTGAACAGCCGCTGGTTGTTGTACTACGCAAATTTGGGATTTGATGTTCTTGTCTACAAGACAGTGCGCAGCGCATACCGAGCTTGTTATCCACTGCCCAATCTCTTGCCAATTGGCAGCAATACGATGATGACCGGAGCCGAAAGGGGTCTGCCTGCTGCAGATGAAATGCAAGGGAGCTGGGCAGTATCGTTCGGCATGCCATCGAAGTCCCCGGTAACTTGGCAAGCGGACGTGGAACGTGCGCGCAAGTTGCTCCCGCGCGAAAAAATACTGTGCGTCAGCGTCGTTGGGAGTATTCAGCCCGATTGGACGATCGACCAGTTAGCCGACGATTACGCAATGTGTGCTAAATGGGCGGCGGAATCGGGCGCTGATGTTGTGGAAGTCAATTTCTCGTGTCCCAATGTTTCCACTTGCGATGGGCAATTGTATTTGAATTTCCAATCGGCGGAAATTGTCGCCGCGCGGGTTCGCGAATCGATCGGAAAGACTCCACTGGTGGTCAAGATTGGCCATATGACGGAGAGGGACGATGTCGAGCAATTCCTGAACGCGGTTGCGACTCATGTTGATGGCCTGGCCATGACCAACAGTATTGCGGCGACGGTCGCGGCAGCTAACGGTGAATTGTTATTTGATGGGACTAAGCGCGCAATTTGTGGAACCGTAACGCGATTTGCGGCGATAAAGCAAATTCAGTTATTCTCGGACGCTCTTGCGGCTCGGCGAAAATCGCTGTGCCTGGTCGGAGTGGGAGGAGCCGCTTCCGCCGAAGATGTACGGCAGTTCTTACAACACGGTGCAGATGCAGTCCATATTGCGACCGCAGCGATGATTAATCCGGCAATCGCCCTGGAGATTCGCAGGCAACTCTAAGCGTTGGGAGGAGCACTTTCGAAACCGTGCAATTAGATTTCTTGCCAATTTCGAATTAGGCCAGTTTTGTTAACTTAATTCAAGGTCGTCCGGAGGCAGCGGTGATTTGCCGCTGAAGAATTTAGTGATATCTAGTCCGTCGCGTTGTTCTTCTTCCATCAGTTTGATACGCGCTTCCAAGCGTTCCATGCGGCGCAGTAATTGTGGTATTAAAGTCGGCAGCGGATCGATGGCTTCCAGCTTCGGTACTTCGGGATAACCGAGATGACGTTGCATAGCGGCGAATAGAAATAATGGATCTTTCTGGTGGTTGGCCTGCGCAATCTTGCCCTCGTGAACACCAAAGAGAACCGGAGCCTCGGGAACTATATCACCTTCCCGCGTACGTTTGTCTTGATAGTGCTGGCTGCGAACGTAAATCATGTCAGCAACATCGATGAACCCTAATTGTCTGCGCAGGATCAATATCCACTCAGCCCAGTCCCGGTCATACAACGGATCCTGGGACATCGCCAACAGGCCGCGATCGTAGTTCAGTCGATTGCGCGAGATCGCTTCGAATTGAAAAAAGAACAAGCCTTGTCGGTTTGGTTCTCGACTGCGATACTCAGCCTCGGACTGCAAGATTCGCAGGGCCGTGCGATAATCGAACTTACCGCGATCGTTTTCGGCTTCGATCATCAAGTAGGTTTGATACGGCGCGAAGTAATGGCTGAGCAGTTTCATGCCAGGGCTCATTTGTCCACTGTGTTTCAGCTCGGTCAGCAGCAAATCTACGGCCATGGGCAGTCGCGTGGTCGCCAGTAATTCGTGCTTTGTTTGAGCCAATAATTCCTGTAGTGGAATGTTCAGGCGCAGCCTTTCGAGCAGCATGCGAAAGAAATACGCCTGTTCGACATGCTCTTCCTTGGAAAGCACTAAAAACTCCTATTCGAGATGCTGCTTCAGAAACTGGATGGCACGCAGACGTGGTTGTGGATGCAAGAAGGTTACCATGTGTCCGTATCCCTGGACGACCAGATACTCGGCGCCAATTCCATGTTCAGTCAATTTCTCGTACAGCGAAAAACTGCTCAGTTGCGGGACCAGCAGATCATGTTCACCGTGGAACAAGAACATTGGGCAATCATCCGGCGAGGCAAATTCTATGGGCGACGCCAGGCGATAAACGTGTGGCACCTCTGCCCGAGAGCCTCCCATAACGTGCGCAAGAATTCGATCATCGTGCTGCAGAAACGAGAATTCGCAAGGTGCTCCTCCGCAAACGGCCGCTTTGAGGGCTGGACAGCACTGGTCACGATCGGTGGCTAACAGCGCCGCTAGTTGACCTCCAGCGGAATAGCCCCACACTGCCAAGCGGTCGGTGCGGACTCGCCAGCGATCTTGCGATGCGGCAATCCACTGTAGCGCTGCGCGGCAATCTTCCAGTTGCGCCGGAAAGACGTTCTTGGGAGCCAATCGATAATTGATCGAAACTGCGACAAAGCCAGCCTGTGCAAGTTGTCGCGCATGGTCTCGTAAATTCCACTTGTCTCCGAATGTCCAGCCACCTCCGTGTATCATCAGCACCGAAGGACGTACTCTGTTATCGTCGGGGCGATAGACATCCGCCAGCAGTTGTTCATCGCCGACTGTTCGGTAAAGCACGTCCCGATGAACGACGTAACTGCGTTTAATTTCGTCCGCAATCTCATTCGCGAACACGCATCGGTACGCAACCGCAAAATTCAGCAGCAAACCGGCGGTAAATACTGCAAATGGAATTGAACTGCCGCGACGATCTCCTGACATAGACAACATTCGTCACTAAGCCTTGCATGGTGAAGTAGATGAATATCCTCGAAGAATATGATAACCGAGGTTGATATTCCATATCAGACGTTGCCGAACAGAATCAACCTTGACGGCCGGACGTCGACTTTGCGAACTCGCGACACTGTTTCACAAGGATTGTGTATTGCCCAGGTATCATTTCTGATTTTGGCAAATGGTCCACGCGTGCTTTACTCGACAACTTCGACGACGAACGAAAATCAACCGAAGTTCCTTCGACTTTCCCGTCTGCAACTGAATTCTACGTGCGCTATTGCAATTGAAGGCTTTACATTGCCAATACCGCGCACAATCGAATCGCGATCGTTGTCGATCACTCAACTCGTCGAGACGCTCAGGTTCGTCAGTCGTTTGCGTCTTCCTGATCAAGTTCGCTCAGCCAAGCATCCGCATCGGAGTCGCTGGGCATGCGCCAGTCGCCGCGAGGAGAAAGGCTGACACTTCCGACCTTGGGACCATCCGGAACGCACGAACGTTTGAACTGGTTCGCAAAAAACCTCGTCAGGAACTTGCGCAATGAGCTCTCGATCTGCTCTTGCGAGAACGGACGAGAGAACTGCGCAAGTCTTGCCAGTTGCAATATCTTCGATGGACTGAAACCGAATCGCAGCAGATAGTACAAAAAGAAATCGTGCAGTTCGTATGGGCCAAGCGTCCCTTCCGTGGCTTGCACAATGCTCCCGTCGCGACCTGGAGGGAGCAATTCCGGAGAAATGGGTGTTTCAACAATGCGTTTCAATACTTCGCTGACTGGCCCGGAGAATTGATGCTGGGCGGCGTAACGAATGAGAAACCTGACGAGTGTCTTAGGAATCGACGAGTTGACGTTATACATTGACATGTGGTCACCGTTATACGTGCTCCATCCAAGCGCTTGCTCTGACAAATCGCCGGTCCCCAGCACAAATCCACGATTCATCAACAGCAACGTACGGACCCGCGCTTGCACGTTTTCAAACACCAGATCGTGGCGAGCATGCTCGGGTACTTGTTGCAATGCCGACTGCAAATCGTTAATGGAAATTGCCTCTACTTCGATACCCAGCGGACGATGTCCCATCGCGCGAAAGGTATCAAGGCAGATCGAACGAATGTCAACTTCCTCCGCAGTGATTTGCAATAGGTCCATTAACTGTCGCGCGGACTGCAGCGTGTGCTGTGTCGTTCCGAAGCCCGGCAACGTAATTCCCAGGATTCGTTCAATTGGCCAGCCTTGGAATTCGCAAGCCTTCACAGCCACTAGCAGAGCCAGCGTACTATCGAGCCCACCGGAAACTCCGATAACCAACTTGGCAGTGTCTGGCAACCGACTAACGCGCTTGGTGAGCGCCGCGCACTGAATTCCAAAAATCTCGGTACACCGCTGATACAATTGTCCATCATCGCGCGGGACGAACGGGGCTGCGGCAACTACCCGCCGCTCACCACGGCAAGTCAATTCGGATTCAAACTCGACGACTCGGAACGATACGTTGGATCGGCGCGCCGATTGTTGCCATGTACCTGTGATTTGACGCTCGTGAGCCAGACGCTCGAGATCGATGTCGGCTGTTGCATCGGATTGCTCCGGGAATTTTGCGTCGCGATCACCGACGCGTGCAGATTCAGCCAACACCGAACCACTCTCGGCGATCAAACAATGGCCACCAAATACTAGGTCAGTCGTCGATTCCGATGGCCCCGCACTGGCATACGCATATGCCGCCAGACATCGACCCGATTGGCTGCGCACCAATAACTCCCGCCATGGAGCTTTGCCAACAATTTCGTTGCTCGCCGACAAGTTCAACAGCAGGTTTGCTCCAGCACAGGCTTGCAAACTGCTCGGCGGAATGGGCATCCAGAGGTCTTCACATATTTCAATTCCAATTACCAGTTCGCCGCTCTTGAGCAACAAATCGATTCCGAAAGGGATTTCACCCAAGGGCCCCAGATCGACGCTTGCCGGTTCGTCGCCTGCCGCGGCCGCGAACCAGCGAGCTTCGTAGAATTCTTGGTAATTTGGCAAATACTGCTTGGGGACGATCGCCTTTACCTGTCCCGCAGAAATTGCCGCAGCACAGTTATATAGCCGATCAGCTACGCGCAATGGCAGTCCCACCACCACCAACTGATGCGTGTCTTCGGTGGCTCGTACGATAGTGACAAGCGCGTCCCGGGTCGCTCGCAGCAGCGTATCCTGAGCGAATAGATCCCCGCAGGTATATCCCGATAGACACAACTCGCCTAGCACGATCACGTCGCTGCTGCTGAACTGCTCGATACGCCAACAAATTACATCTGCATTGGCCGCAGGGTTGGCAACGCTGGTCAAATGGTTAGCCGCGGTAACTCGTACGAATCCCCAACTTTGCATCCTGATCCACTTCCTAGTTAAAGGACTCGTCCGCGCTTGGAAAAGATTGGTCGCGGACCTGTGAAATAAATTGCTTCACTGCGGTTTGTGTTTGCTGAGCCAAATTCGCGAATGGGCGGACGAACTTAGGAACATATCCACACGTCAACCCAAGCATATCGTGTGTCACTAGAACTTGACCATCGCAGTCAGGCCCTGCACCGATCCCAATCGTGGGTACTCGCAACATCGCGGTGATCTCGCGAGCCAAATCGCGTGGCACGCATTCCATCAGCACACAAAAGGCTCCCGCCTGCTGCGCGGCGGTTGCATCTTCGCGAATTCGCTGCTCGTTGCGTTGAACTTTGTAGCCACCCAGCGCATGCACACTCTGTGGGCGCAAGCCGACGTGAGCGATCACGGGAATTCCGGCTGCTACTAATGTTGCAATCGTTTCAGCCTGCTCGGCACCACCCTCTAACTTGACCGCTTGGCAGCCAGTTCGCTTCATGATTCTTGCGGATACTCGCAGAGTCTCTCGAACCCCCAGTTGCCCGTGCGGGAAAGGTAAATCGACTACTACCATCGATCGCTGAGCCGCGCGTACGACCATTTCGCCATGATAAATCATGTCGCGCAACCGCACAGATAACGTCGTAGCGCGTCCTTGGACCACCATTGCCAAACTGTCGCCTACCAACAGAATTTCCACACCTGCCTCGTCCAGCAGTCGCGCAGTCGGAAAATCGTAGGCGGTCAGCATAGCAATTCGTTCGCCACGTTCCTTCATTTTTTGCAGACTTGATGTAGTAATTGGCTTGGAAGTTGTCATAGCGTGGCAATGGATCCGTTGGATTGATAGCCGCCAAGAAAATCTACGCGATTCAGTCGGCTGGGAAATAGTTGGGTATAATCGACATACGGGTTCGCTTCTAGCGGTAGAGACGCTTAATTTGAACAACTAAGGGGACTCGGCAAGACTCTGGGTGGCGGAATCGAACAAATAAGTTAATCAGTGGAGCATGGTAATGAGGGTTTGGCTAGCGATCGGGTTATGTCTGTGGTTTTCGCAAGCTACTTTTGGCCAGTTAAAAAAGAAGCCGAACGAAGCCGGTGGGTTCGCCGGTGGAGTCGGATTTGAATTGGTGGATGTAGCTGGCAAATTGGATTCGATGATGGGTGCCAATTTGAAAATCATCAGTGACGGGAATATCGAGACCATCGCCGTACTCGATCCACGATCCACGATCAAATTTATTGGCCAAGCCAAATCGACCTGGCTTCCGCCAGGCATGCTTGTACGCTTTTCCGCCCGCTTCGACGGCAGTGGCAAGCCAGAAACTCCCATTAAGACGCTCGACGCATTTCAAATGAATACGCGAGGGCGATTAACTCCTGACGAAATGCGAGACCAAACGCCCAACATGTATCCCGAAGGAACATCCATTGGAACGGCTACGAAAGGTCTGTTCAATGATAAGAAGACTGACAAAAGACCCGAAAAAAAATCAACCAAGAAAACTGATAATGTTGCGGAAAAGAAATCATCAGTGAAAAAAAGGGGCTCAAAAGATACGGACCTTGACGTCGGAACTCCGCAAGCCTTTCGAGTGGTCGGTCAGGTAATGCAAGTTGAAGGTAACAAATTGTTTTTGCGTGCAGGAACTCATCAGTTGACGGTCGACATAGATCCGGCCGCGACGATTAATGTCAACTTGCCGCACGCCATGGCTGCGCTACCAGGCGACTCAGTAACTCTGAAAGGACTGCGTAATCCACGCGATCCGAAATTTGTACAGGCGGAAGTTATCGACATCAAAGCTGCTAAACTGCTTGGTCTCGACGGCGGCCAAGCTCCTAAGTCTGGTCGCGGGTCGGCGCGGACCACCAAGGCCACCGACAAAGGAACTAAAAAGGGAACCGATCAGGCCAACAATAAAGGCAAAACCGATACGAAGTCCAAAAAATAACAACGATCCGCTTAACTACTGGTATTATACCTGGCTCGAAAAACCAGCAACTAAGCTAAGGCGAGCGGCAGATGGGAATTTA
>SYJV01000309.1 GCA_005798335.1 Planctomycetaceae bacterium
AGACCGATGGAATCAAACATCGATTCAGAAAAACGACCGCTAAAACTAGGGCTATTAGATAAACCAGCAGCGCCGGTATTTGGTAAGCGAACGAGGTAACCAAATACGACAGGTTTGAAGAACTCATCTGATACCTCTCCCAACACGACACCATGAATGTCTTTGACATTGTGGTGACGGCGGGCAGGGGAATCAACGCTTGTTGAACGACTTTTCGATAAAGCGTTCCAAATGATTGCGTTCGTCATGCAGTACGATTAGGTGATCACCGGGCAGGACCGCATAATTCAGCCCTGGATTCGTGGCTTTGCCTTTCGCGTCGGTCCGAACGTCCAGCCGCACCGGTGGCAAACCGGGACCGTTGGGACGCATGATCGATATCGATAACTCACCTAACTTGTCCGACAATTGAGCTTGGGCAACCAGATCTTCGATGAAAATGGGCTTGTCCTTAGGCAGCGGAATGCATTCCAAGTGGTTGCCATCGCCACGTACTTCCAGTACGACGGACGGACCACGGCTGGGATCGATCGCAACAGGAGTTGGCATACCGCCGGGAGGAATCGAATATCCCTCGCGCTTGAGATAGCTGGTATCCAAAGTATCTTTGCGTTTCTGGCCCAAAATCTCGCTGAGCGAAATACAGCCGGTCGAACTCATCAGCGAGATGAGAACCAATGTTGTCCACATCAATCGAACGCAATTCATAAACTGGTATCCTTTCCAGCGTTCCTAGTATTGAGCTAGGAATCGGCGAGTCCTATTCCCGTCGTCTTGTTATCGACATTGGAACTTGAGGATCTTTATTAGCAACGGAAAATTCGACCGCAATTGCCCAGTCGATTCGCTAGCTATCGACCAGTGATTCCCCATCGATGTTTGAGTGACATCGACATGACTAAGAACATCGCAAGAATTGCGACAACCGTAAAGACCACATATTGAAGAACCAGCCACCAGTCGCCCGTGATCGCGCCGCTGCTGGGTAGCGTTGAGCCATGAGGTACCCAATAGGCTGCCATCAGCGGGCTGACGATCCCCAACTGCTTGATGTTGTTTAGAGTTTCAGCAGACTGGGTAACGCTGCCACCAATGTACCACGCCGCCAGTGGGAAAAAGTACAACAGGATCAATATGGCGTACGAAGTCAACATCGCTACCGAGGTCTTCCGGCAAAGCGTCGAACACAGCAGTGCACTGACCGAGTTGAAGAGCGCCGTTAGAAACACAATCAGAAAATAGACCACAATCGATGGCCAAATGCTGAGGTACCATTGCAGGCCAAGTAGAAATGCTAGCACCACTGGCCACATCAAAAACATGGTCAGTACATAGGAAACGCGGAAGTTGGCCAGCAACTTGCCCCACAGTATTGTGCTGGGTGGCAGGATGGTCGTCAGCAATAGCTCTAACGTCTGACGCTCGCGTTCGCTGGTCAGTGCTCCGGCGGAAAAGACGGGTGCGACCAAGATATTGAACATCAGTACGTACCAGATGTACCAGAAACAATAAATCGGCGGACTGTTGTCGGGAAAAATAAACAACGTGAACGCCATTACTGGGATCGCCAGCAACATGCTGATGGTGATCACCGTACGCAGCATTAAGGTACCTTGACTGAACAGTTCAGCATGAATTTCCTTGTCGTAAACGGGATTGGCGTTATCCTTCATCAACGAAGTACGCCGCGGAGGGGCAAACAATCGATCAGGAAACTGATCGCGCTGGATGACCATGCCGCGCGCGTTCTTGGCTTCTTCTTCCAAATCGACAACTTCCTTGCCGCCGCTGCCGACATCGGGCGGATAGAGTAGTTTGCGAGCTGTCCGGCCGCAAAGCATGGCGCTGAAGATCAAGCATACTGGCGGGAGAAAAAAAATCGAAATCTGAAAGCGGATCGAACCTTGGCTCTCCAATCCTCGCCAAAAGATTGCACCGCAAATGACCATCGGCAAAATGATCAAGTACGACACCACTAACGACGACGCCGTGCGGCCAAATACTCCGCTGCATGCCATGCCGATTGAACCAAACAGAATCACCGACACGATCAGCCACAAGTATGCCGCGAAAACTTCCCAAATGCTGACTCCACCCAGCGGCAATGCAAGCATGATAATTGGCAATGAGGCCAAAATTAACACTGCCAAGTGAGTTAACGAAGCAACCATTTTGCCAATCACAATCGCCCACGGTCGGAGCGGACTGGCCAAAAGCATTTCATAGGTCTTACGCTCTTTCTCTCCTGTGATGGCACCGGCTGCAAAAGTGGGTGCCATCAACGAAGCCAGAATGTACTGGCCGAGGAAAAAAAAGTCCACCAATTGCCGAGCCGCTGAAGAATCGGTCGTTAGGTCGACGCGCTTTTCTTCAGGGTAGGAAACCAGCAAGACCCCGGCGAGTGCTACTTGATAGAACAACATCAACAGAAACGAACGATTGGCGCGCAGGTTGGTAACCAACTCGCGTTGCATTACCGGATTTTCGATCAGGTACATGTTGCCGCAATTGACTCAGAAGGTTGCGAGTCCACAGGAGAATTGGCCGCTAGCGGCAATATTACGGTAAAGCAAGTCCCTTCGCTAGGCTCACTGCTCACTTCGATCGTTCCGCCGTGCGATTCGACAACTGCTTTGCAAACGCTCAATCCCAGTCCTGTTCCACGAGTGGGTGCTGCTTGGCGCCGCTTTGGGTCTCCCCGATAAAAACGCTCGAACAGCTTTTCCATCTCTGTGGGAGCTATTCCAACACCGGAATCCGCGACTCGCAATCGACATTGCTTACCCGCTCTGTCAACCGACAATTCAACAGATACTCGACCGCCGCTGGGTGTGAATTTGAGAGCATTGTCAATCAAGTTGTTGATCAATTGCCGGAAGTGCATGCGATTGCCGTGAACGTAGACAGCTTCGTCAATGCATACATCTAACTGAGTTTCTCGAATCTCCGCCACCGCTTCGAACATGCTGCACGCATTGGACACCAACTCGCCTAAATCCACTGCGGGCAGTGATCGAGGCGCCACGTTTTCCGTCTCAGCCAACAACAACAATTGATTGACGAGCAATTCCAAATTTTTGCATTCGCCGATGATCGACAGTATGGTTCGTTGATACTCGTCGGAACTTCGTTCGCTGGCCAAGGCGACTTCCGCGGTCGAGCGCAGTGCAGCCAGCGGAGTCCTCAGCTCATGCGCGGAATTCGCCAGCAAGCGGTGGTTTTTGGAGATGTAATCAGCGATGCGGTCCATCATGGAGTTCATCGCGTCAGACAATTGGTCCAGTTCGTCGCCGGTATTTCGAATAGGCAGTCGCTCGTCCAAGTGTCTTGCTTCTTTTGGAAGTGGAATTTCTGGAATTTGGGTTAACATAATCCACTTTCCGGAGGTGTTCCATGTCTAAGAATCGAAGAAGTTTTACGGCACTACAGAAGGCTGACATCGTTCGTCGGCATTTGAAAG
>SYJV01000035.1 GCA_005798335.1 Planctomycetaceae bacterium
GGCGGATTCATTAATCATGTTCTTAATCTAGAAAGCATGAAAAGGTGTCAGTAACCGTTTCTTGACGAATGAACCTGAATTGGTTAATCTACTGCCAGTATGGGAAGAACAAAACGTGGTGCAGATGGCGGATTCATTTATCATGTTCTTAATCTAGCAAACCCTAGGCTTCTGATTTTTGAAAAAGATGCCGATTACGAGGCATTGGATGGACGACAAGATGCCAATGGTTTGGCATCAGACAGTATGCGAGAAGTCTGGTTGGCCAATACGTCGAGTACCCAATAGGATCGACTATGTGAACGAAGCACAGAGTGCGAAAGAGCTAACTGCCGTTCGCAATTGCCTGCAACGAGGATGCCATACGGGGATCAGTCATGGTCGGCACAAACAGTCGAGCGATTAGGGCCAGAAAGCACGATTCGACTGCATGGAAGGCCCAAAAAGACAAAAAACGGTTCCTGACACCTTTTCATGCCCCGCGAGGCTTTTCGTTTAACTCTTAGGAAGATTATATGTTTAAGAATTCAATGGTAACGCTATTGTCTGTAGTGTTGCTTGGTGCAGGGGTAGTCGGTTGTGGACAGAGTGGCCCCAAGATGTATATAGTCAAAGGGACGGTTACTCATAACGGCAAGCCCGTGAGTAAGCTTCAGGTTACAATGATTCCTGACGATCTGAAGACTAAAGCTGAGTCGATGGGAATCACGGACGATCAAGGCAAGTTCGACTTGATGGTAGGTTCGGTTCCCGGAGTATTTCCGGGTCCACACACGTTTACCGCAATTGACCCATTGGCGGCTGTGGGTGGTCAGACTAGCAAGGACCCCGACTATGTCGAGGTTTGCAAAAAGTATGCGCCAGGTTCGTCGCCTCTAAAATTACACATACAGAAGAACGAGAGCAACTTGGAAGTAAAGCTTGATTGACGCCTTGTTTCCGACCAGTTGATCCCTCGCAATCCACCGTCCAAAAACGGTGGATTTTCGTTTTGTCGGTCACTGTCCAAAACTCTGTGGATCAGCGAAGCAAGGAGCAAATGTTTGCGGACTCGCCCTCGAACGAAGCACCGCCATGATCAACTTAGCGATTCGGGGCGAGCTTTGCGTTGAAAAAACTGGATCTGACTACACTTAGCTTACCGTTCTATCCTTCCCCAGCCTCATCCACCTTATTTTGCATGCCTGCCCGCCCCAGCGACTGTGCAATCCATCGGAATTTCGGGTAAGCTCTATATCATTAGTGCCCAGTTTGATGTTGCGTTGGCAAGATTGTAGAACAGCTCGTCCCGAATGTTCATGGGTTTGCGCCCCGTTTGAGCAAAGCGTCGGGTGCCAACTCGTTTTCCACTTTCCGGCCCATGAGCACTTGAGGACAAGATGCTCTACAATCCTGCGGCTCGACCGCGCTAGGTAGTAAGTTCCTGCCAATATCACCCTACTTCGTGTTATCTCCATGGCCTCTATCCCCTGGTCCGTTGCCGAAGATTCCCTTGATGTGAATTTTTCTGTGCCGCAGTTGCTTCGATTGCGGTGCACTCGGAATTGTTTTACGGATGACTGGGATCAAGTCTTGCCGCTCCTGAAGACCGATTCCGTGCGTGCACGAATTCAAGTTTGGGTCGATCGAAGCGTTGTTGAGAGCAACCCAGATGTGCTTCATAACTTGTCCAGGCGCATTGCCGAATCGGACGAGGTGATCGAATTGGTCGCTCCTATCGCGCTGGTGGATGGCGGCGAACAGATCAAGAATGATCACGAGTCGATCGAGAGTATCTTTAAAGCAATCGATCGAGATGGTCTCGATCGCCGCAGCTATGTATTAGTCATCGGCGGAGGTGCCGTGTTGGATGCTGTCGGATATGCGGCAGCAATTGCGCATCGAGGCATTCGACTGATTCGATTTCCAACGACAACGCTAGGGCAAGCTGACTCGGGAGTCGGAGTAAAAAATGCCATCAACGCATACGGAAAGAAAAATTGGAAAGGGACGTTTTCGGTGCCGTGGGCAGTTGTCAATGATCAATCGTTGATCGCCCAACTGCCGGACCGCGATTTTCGCGCTGGGTTCTCCGAAGCAGTGAAGGTCTCGTTGCTCAAGAGTCCTTCTGCGTTCCGATTCCTTTGCGATCATGCTAGCGCAATTGCAATTCGCGACTGGAATTTCGCGATGCCTGCCATTCGATCTAGCGTGTTAATGCATCTGCATCACATAACGCATGGCGGTGATCCATTTGAAATGCAGGAAGCTCGTCCGCTCGATTTCGGACATTGGTCGGCACATAAGCTTGAGCACTTAACGAATTTTCGATTACGGCATGGCGAAGCAGTCTCAATCGGAGTTGCACTTGATACGGTCTATTCGCATCTCGTTCACGGTTTAGACCGCTCGGACGTGCAGCGCACATTGCGAGTTCTAACCGATTTAGAGCTCCCCATATTTGATGCCGAGCTGAATACCCAAGCAATCTTTGATGGACTTGAAGAATTTAGACAACATCTTGGTGGACGGTTGACCGTCACGATGCTGCGGGCGGTTGGACAAAGCATCAACGTTCACCAAATCGATGAAGCCGCGATGAAGCAATCGATTGAGATCGTGCGCGAGCAAAGCCTTGCGAACGTGAAATGATCACTTCAACCGATCTGTTACTTGTTCGCTTCGGTTGCCAATGCGGCGTTGTCCAACGCCGACCGGCGAATTCATACGCCGCTCAACAGTACATGCGAATGATATTTGCGATCTGGCGAAAACAAGCTACGCCAGAATACTCGTGACGATTTCGCCGTGGACGTCGGTCAAGCGAAAATCGCGTCCAGCATATCGATAAGTTAACCGCTTGTGGTCCATGCCCATCAAATGCAAAATCGTCGCGTGCAGGTCGTGAAAGTGAACTTTGTCCCGGACCGCAAAGTATCCGTATTCATCCGACTCACCGTACTTGATGCCCGATTTGAAACCGCCTCCGCAAAACCACTGGGTCATGGCATGTGGGTTGTGATCGCGGCCATCGCGATCGCCCTGGCTGACAGGCGTGCGGCCAAACTCGCCTCCCCACCACACGATCGTGTCATCGAGCAAACCGCGTCGTCGCAGGTCCGTCAGGAGCGCCGAAATCGGTTGGTCGACCTCTTTCGCATTCTTAGCGTGCCCTTTGAGCAGATCGCCATGTTGGTCCCATTTGTAACTGTGCGAAATCTGGACAAAGCGCACACCACTCTCGGCATAACGCCGCGCCATCAGGCACTGGATCGCAAAGTTTCTGGTCTCCGGATTGTTGACGCCATACAGTTCCAGCGTCTCTTGCGACTCGGTGGCGATGTCCTGGATCTCGGGCGCTTCGTTCTGCATGCGAAAAGCCAACTCGAACGATTCAATGCGACTTTCCAAATCCAAGTCGGGTCCGGTTTCCTCCATCCGCTTTCGATTAAACTCGTTCAAGAGGTCCAGCTCCATGCGCTGCCTGTCTCGCGGAGTTGTTCGCGTGATGAACGGAATTGTCGCTTTGTCGGATTCCAATCCTGCAAATCCGATGCGAGTTCCTTGGTAGACCGCGGGTAAGAAAGCGGAACCCCAGTTGTTTGCTCCGCCGTGCGACAGCGAGGGACATATAGTGATAAAGCCAGGCAAGTCCTGATTCTCCGTCCCCAGTCCGTACGTCAGCCAACTTCCGATGCTTGGACGAATGAACGTGTCGCTACCGGTGCTCAGTTCCAGCAGCGCGGCGCCATGTCGGGAGTTGGAACCATGAACGGAATTGATGAAGCAGATCTCATCCGCGTGCTTGCCAATTTTGGGGAACAGGTCGCTGACGAAGTAACCGGACTGGCCATACGGCCGAAACTTCCATGGCGACTTGAGCAAGTTTCCAGTCTCGCCGGAAACGACTCGCGGCTTGTCGAACGGCACCGGTTTGCCATCGTCTTTTTCCAACTGAGGTTTGTAGTCGAACGTATCGACTTGAGATGGACCGCCGTGCATGAACAAGAAAATTACGCGTTGGGCTTTCGCCGAAAAATGAGGCGGGCGAACAGCCAGCGGATTCGATCGGCTTTCGCCAGCGGACGCGTCAGCGGCCTCAGTCGAATTCGCGAGCAGCGCAGCCAGTGCAAGGCCACCAAAACCCACGCCGCTTTGTCGCAGTAGTTCGCGCCGGTTGAGCGGTCGATCGTGAGCTGAGTGCCAATGTCGATGATTGAAGCCATTCATAATTTGTTACTCGATATCGCGGGATTTACTCGATATAGCTGAACTCGTTCGAAGAAATCAGTACCCGACAAAGACTCTGCAAGAAGTCAACTTCGGAGGTCGCCAACGTCGCCGACTGCTTGTCATCTGTGATTACCTTATGGTGGTTGCCGAAGTTGAGCAAAAACTTGGCAGCCGCAACCGCTTCATCCGCGCTCGGCGAGCGTTTCAAGATGCTACGATAAGCTAGTTCAATTCGCTGGTCATCGTTCGACGCGGCTTTCATCAATTGTTCGGCCAGCGCCAGAGATTGTTCGCGCACCAGATCGCTGTTCATCATCAGTAGAGCCTGAGGTGCGACCGTCGATGTCTGCCGCTCGCCGTTAATCATCGCTGGATCTGGAAAATCCAGCGTTTGCAGCACATCAAAGACTCCGCTGCGAATGACTGGTAAGTAAATACTACGACGCGCGCTGGCGTAGCTTACCGCACCAGCGCCTCCAACGTTATTGACGTATTTGTGATTTTCGATGGCCATCAAAGTGCCGTACATGCTTCGATCCAATCCAGCTCCGACGGCGATGATCGAATCGCGAGTTTCCTCGGCGGAGAGCCGACGTCGTCGGAATCTCCACAGCCATTCGTTTTCTGGATCGACCTCGGACGCCGTCTGCTGAAATTGAGTACTCGTTTGGTAGGTTTGCGAAAGCATGATCGTACGATGCAGTTGCTTGATCGACCAATCGCCCGCGACGAAGCGGTTGGCCAGCCAATCCAACAATTCGGGATGAGTGGGCTTTTGACCGAGCAAGCCAAAGTTATCAACGCTGACAACAATCCCACGCCCAAAATGCCAATGCCAGATGCGATTGACCATTACGCGGCTGGTCAACGGATGGCTGGCATGCGTCACCCACTTGGCCAGCTCCAATCGACCGCTGCCCGACGGGCCGACGGGCAACGGATCACTATTCGAAAGAACTTTCGGAAAGCGGCGATGGACTACTTTGCCCAAGACGATATGGCTGCCTCGAATATGAATCTTCAGATCCTCGGGCTTGCTTTCCGCCGCGCCCATCGCCATCGGTGGATTGGGCCTTCGGTCTTGCGCTTCCTTCAACGCCTTGTCCAGTTCATCCGCTCTCGCGGACTCGTTAGCCACATAGAACCGCTCGAATTCGTTCGCAGGGCCCGTCAGCGGCGAAGCTTTGCTCAAAAGTTCCTCGCGCAGCTTCGCCAATTCGGGTTGCTGAATACTCTTGGGGTCGCTGGCGAGTATCTCCTGAATGACTTGTTGATAGACGGCCGCAACATCTGGCAACGACTTCGGATTTGCGGTGCGTAGAGCGTCAACCAGCTTGGATGATGTCGACTTGAACCGCGCGTCGCGCTCGATGGCCGCTAACGCGACCTGACCCGCCGATTCGAATCCGTCCCTTAACTCTCTGAACTGAAACCAGGGAGTGAAAAAGGTGCCGACGTCGGATGGATCGCGCCGTCGCTTGCGAATTCCATCCAAAAATTCTCGCCACATTGACGCCACAGGATAGCTAACTCCCATGTCGACTCCAACTCGCGACAGAGCCATCGGCGCAGTCCCGAAGGACCACGGTTCAACCGTCTGCAACACCACAGCTATTTTGTCGATGAGGGGAAATTCTCGCCCGGACTCAAATCTGAGAACGTGCTTGCCAGGCGACAGTTTCACGAAAGTGCTAACGAACCAAGTTTGGCTGGCGGGTTGCCCGTCGTTGGTTGCTTCGAATGTCGAAGCGGATTGAACCTCAATTCCATCAAGCAGGATGCGCACCGACCGTCGATTCTCGGACGCATAACGCAATTCGATCGCGTATCGGCCCGCGTGCTCGACATCCAAATCGTATTCCGCGTCCGCTCGACCTTGGCCGACGATGACACCGATGCCTTTTCCAAGGCTGTCAGTGTCGCGATGAGCCGTACCACGCTGAAATCCTTCGGCTTCGATCAGCGCATAGCCCTCACTGACCGGATACGGTTTATCAGATGGCTCCAGACCGCGCGCTTGTTGAACGTGGCTGGATCTTGAAAACGCATCCATTTGAACAGTTGCCATCAGCGCATTGGCGATCGAGTTTCGAATCTCGCCAGTCACACGAGCCTTGCATTCTTTGTTCAACTTGTCGACCGAAGTCTTGATGTCCGCGAGCTGGCGATCGATGGCTCGGATGACTTGCAGTTCGTTCTCCGATGCAAGCGGACGTTCGAACCACTTGGCGACTACCTTATGGTTTTCCATCGTCTGCGTGCTCTTGAAAATTCCGGCCAGCGCGTAATAGTCGTCTGCGGTAAGCGGATCGAATTTGTGATCGTGGCACCGCGCACAGCCGATGGTCATTCCCATGAAGGCTTGACAGAGCGTGCTTAGTTGTTCGTCGATAATGTCCATTTGCATCTTGACTGGGTCGTCTTCGGCCAACATCTTCGCGCCGATTGTCAGAAAGCCCGTCGCGACGTACTTGTCGTAGGCGTCACCAGCCAGCAGATCGCCGGCGATTTGCTCTTGCACGAAGCGATCGTAAGGTTTGTCGTCGTTTAGCGCGTCGATCACATAATCTCGATACCGAAACGCATTGGCGTAAGCGATGTTCTCGTCCAGTCCGTTTGAGTCGGCAAAGCGGGCAACGTCCAACCAGTGTCGCCCCCAGCGCTCGCCATAGCGCGGTGACGCCAACAGCCGATCGACCACTCTCTCAAAAGCATCCGGCGAGTCGTCTTGAATGAATTGCTTGATTTCATCTTCGGTTGGCGGCAAGCCCAACAGATCATACGTCGCTCGCCGAATCAAAACCTGCTTCGTCGCGGGCGATGACGGAAAGAGTCCTTTGGCACGTAGTTTCTCCATCACGAACAAGTCAATCGGCGAGCGCGCCCCCTGGCGATGATCCAGCTTGGGCAAATCTGGCTGACGAACGGGTTGATAGGCCCAAAAGCTCCTTTGCTCCGGAGTAAAAGCGCGGCTGGCGGGCTCCGGTTCGGAATCAGCCTTCGCCGCCTCGATTGGTTTCTTGGCAGACGAGTTTGGCTCGGGCCAGGGCGCGCCCATTGCGACCCATTTGCTCAGCAACCCAAGTTCGACGGTCGTGAGTTTCTCCTTGGGAGGCATCTTTAGAAATTCGTCGTGATTGACCGCGCTGATCAGCAAGCTCTCCTTGGGTTTGCCTGGCACGACGGCCACACCAAGTTTACCACCGCGCAGCAAGCCCTCACGCGACTCGAGGCTCAATTCACTTTCCGGGTCCGCATCGCTATGGCATTCGACGCAACGGGCATGCAACAGCGGTCGAACCTTCGATTCAAAAAAGTCCAGCGCTTCCCGCGTGGGCTGGGCGTCGGCGGACTGCGCCGCGTCCTCAGCCGTCAGCCGCGCGGTGACTGTGCAATTGCAGAGAATCGCAAGAACCAACCATAGTGATCGATCCATAAGGCCCAATCTCTCAAGGCGGGAGAGGTGACAGGTATTTCGTAGCATTGGCGTATTTTAGACCACAGCCACACACCGTGTCAAAGCCGAGCAATTTGAGCGTGCAACTGCACCATTTGGGCCTAATGAAGCTTACAGTCACATGACTTCAATTCAATTTCGCTCGGAATGAGTCGGACGAAAGTCCGCAGCTCACCGTTGAGAAGAACGGTCGAATATTTTCCGATTTTCCGCCGCCGTGACCTAAGTTGTCACGCCCCTGCTGATAATTATTGGCGTTGGGACGCGGCAGTCCAACGAAGCCACTTCGCCGCTGCAATCGAACTCAATGAAGAATCCAAATACTGCTGGTTCTAAGTCGGAAAATTGGTGAGCAGTTGGTCATCGGCGGCAACATCATTGTCGAAGTTGTAAAAGTCAAGGGCAACCGAGTCGCGCTTGGTCTCGTCGCACCGTCGGAGGTGAAGATCCTCCGCAGTGAGTTGAAGGAACTCCCAGTGAATACATCGTCTGTCGATACGAGCGTCGAAGACGGTTTGCAACGCGCTGGTTGAATTTTCGAAATCTTTTACAAGATTCATGAAACGCGGCGGGGTGGCACTGTCGGGAGGGAGTGATTTCGTGTGCCACTGGTATGCCAGTGTAGATCGGAGGTGAGGAGCTTAGCGGCGAAGAGTTGTTTGGCAAATGGGATCGAAGTAGTAAAGATTGCAGTTGCAATAGGTCGCAGGCACAGTTGGCGTCACTGGGAAGAATTGAAGTTGCAACCTATGAACAACGTTGAATCTCACCGAAAACGAGTCAAGCATTTTCGTCAACCGGGTGACTTTCTCGAATTGACTTTCTCGTGCTACTGAAGGTTACCGTTGCTGACCAACGATTGCCTCGCTAACTGGCGTCGTTTGTGCTACTGGTTCAACCGGCTAAATCGGCGTTCACGTAGTGGTTACGCACCCACCTGAAAATCGTTAGAGTCAGCGAATTTCATCTCCGTCCGTGGTTGAAATCGACTGGCTTGGTGATAGTCACTGCACCGGGATTGTTTTCGATTTGAGTGCGAGTACAACTGGGATCGACAACGATCTTGGCGGGCTTGGTTTGAAACGAGTTACCAGTGAATTGAATGTCCCGACCGTTGGCGGCAAAAGTGACGGCTTCCTCCGGCGCAGCTCGACCGAGTATGAAAATGTTGTCGCGCACGATGACAGGTCCGTAACTTGCGCGGGGTTCATAAAGAGTGAAGTACAATTCAGGAAACTGACACGGCTTGGCTGTTTGATAAGCGATGCGACCGCGACGCATGTCCGGTTCGTTCTTCGTTGTGTTGTTGATGAAGAGATTGCCGACCATAACCAAGTTGACGGGTTGGTTGATCCATGCGCCTCGACCACCATTGCGAAATGTATTGCCGGTCATCGTCACATCGGTACAGCTTTTCTCCACGCTAACGATTCGCGAGCCGTTAGTTCCATCGACGATATTGCCGGTGATCGCCGCGTTTTGACAGAACTCAGCCAGGAAGAAGGCTCCCATGCGACTACCGAGAATCTGGTTGTTCGCGAACACGATGTTGCGCGAACGCTGAATGTGCATCGTGTCGCCGATGGCGCTGAGCATGCAACCGGTGACTCGCACGTCCTTGGCTGACGTAATATCGAATGCGCCCTTGCCCGTCCCACCACCAGTCGGCGCGTATGCTGCCAGGTAGGTGGCTTGAACATTGTGAGCCAACGCGTTGCCGGTTCCGCTGTTACCGTCAAATTTAATGGGTGTCCCGCTGGGCCGTTCAGAGATCTTGATGAAATCGGGGGTGGATTCGACAACGAAATACTGCTTGCCACGCTCGAGTGACGCATATTACCCCCGTCCCCTTTTTTCCTCCTGGCGATGACCTACTCGGTAGCTCGTGAATTCCTCGCTCAACGCATTCGATGCAATGCGATTTTGCCGGGTCGTGTTCATACGCCCTTTGTCGACGGCTTTATTGCAAAAAACTATCCTGGTCGCGAAGCTGAAATGTTCGAGAAACTCTCAAAGGCGGTTCCGCTCGGTCGAATGGCAGAGCCCGAGGAAATTGCCAACGCTGCTTTATTTCTTTGTTCCGACGAAGCCTCTTTCGTCACCGGAACCGCTATGCCTGTGGACGGTGGAACTATTTCTATCCGCGAAGCATCGGCGCAGGAAAGAGTGTCGTCTTTCGCTCCGCGAAAGAACATCCTTTCGCGGAGCGAAAGGCGACCATCGCGCCGCAGTATTAGCAAGTGATTCACCCTATCCCCAATCCTTTGAGTGGACCAGTGGAAGTTCCAAAACTCTGATCTTCAAGGCCAAGTTGATGGAGCACGCTGACGAAGAGGTTGCTCAATGGCACTGTGCTCGGTTCGAACGCAAGATGCTCACCATGTTGGAAGCGGCCGCCTGCTAGCAGCACTGGTAGGTCTTTGTTACTGTGACTGGATCCGTTCCCGAGATTGGAAGTAACGAGGATCGTCGTGCGGTCGAGCAGTGTGGCATCGCCTTCGCGCGTTTCTTTGAGATTCGTGAGCAGCGTTTTTAGCTCGGCAAAAAAGGCACTCTCGATCCGTTTCAATTGAGCGATGTTTCCGCCTTCCTGACCGTGGTGTGAAAGGTTGTGGTAACCGATATTTACGCCGGGAACAGCCACGGTATCTTGACGGAAATATCCGAATGTAATGACTCGTGTGCTGTCGGTCTTGATGGCGAGATGACTCAAGTCACAGACCGTGCGAAGATTGCTGATGATCTCGTCCGGCGCAAACGACTTGGGCGATCGAGCGTCGATCTTCGGCTTCGGTGAGTGCATCCATTCTTCGGATTTAACTAAGCGTTTCTCGGTCGCGCGAACGGACTCGAAGTACTCCTCAAGTTTCTCTTGATCGCGTTTCGAAAGGCGGTTTTGCATTTCACGGGCTTCGTCGAATACATGGTCAAGGATGCTCTTGCCACGACCTATCTCGCGGAGAACTTTTTCTTTGTTCGCCGATCCCTCTTCAACGAACAGCTTGGTGAACGCGTCGATGGCGTTCTTCTCCGGCGGAGCCATGCTGCCGCTGTCGGTCCAGCTAAAGTCGTTGGCCCCTGCGCTGAGTGTCAGCGTATCAAAACGAGTACGTCGGCCCAGCGTTGCAGCAACATGCTGATCAAGTGACCGCCGATTCCTTTCAGCGGACGGAATGCCCGTAAAGATCCGAGCCTGAGCCGCATGCCCGCCACCCACGCCCAGATGTTCAAGCCCCGAGATGACAGTGAAATGATCGCGTAAGTCCTTTAACGGCGCAAGATAATCGGTGAGTTCATAATCGGAGCCGGATTTCTTCGGCACAAACGCTTCCCGGTAGATTCCGAGCGGCAAACAAACGAGCAAAAGTCGGCGCGGCTCTTTACCAACTTCAGCAGCATGCGCGATGCCGCCCAACGATTCGAGCCAAGGCAGGCCCATCGTGACGCCTGTGCAGCGAAGGAAGTTGCGACGAGTTGAAAATGCGGTTTGGATGTTCATGAGAGTATTGTTGTGTGGGTAGCGGTGAATGGATAGTCGCCTTTCGCTTGATAGTCGCCTTTCGCTCCGCGAAAGGGAGTGTCGGCTTTTGCTCCGCAAAAGCATCCTTTCGCGGAGCGAAAGGCGACTATCTTAAGAGGCAACTAACTTAAAGGCGACTATCTTATCGGTGTGTAAATACTGGATTGGAAATTATTTCTATGACCAAGGACTTCAGGCCTAAGTTATTTTCTCGAGCTTGTGCTGCGATTTCTTTGAGCGACTGTCGGTCAGCAAAATCGGGCGAACGTCCGAGTGCGAATGTCGCTAACTGATGCGTGACGTTTTCGCTGACCAAGTGATCTTGCTTTTTCAACAATTCGCGGAACTCGATAAAACCTGCAAAACGACCGACACCTAACCACTCGCCCTCCGATTGTACCGGAGGGCCGTCGATGAACTTGGCACGCGCTTGGCCTTTTGCCTCGGTGAGGGCGCGATAGTTTTCACGCCACCCTCCGATGACGTCGAAGTTCTCGAGCGCAAAGCCCGGCGGATCGATTTTCTTGTGGCATGAGTTGCAAGCCTCAATATCGCGATGTTTGGCAAGTTGCTCTTTGATTGTCGTTGCGCCGCGAATGTCGGGTTCAATGGCTGGCACGTCCGGTGGAGGTGGTGGAGTTGGTGTGCCAAGGAATTTCTCGAGTACCCATACTCCGCGAGTCACTGGCGAAGTCGTGCTACCGTTCGACGTGACGGCATGAATGCTCGCTTGTGTTAGCAATCCGCCGCGCACTGTCTTTGATTTGTCGAGACTCACGCGGCGAAAGTCGGGGCCAACCACTCCTTCGATGCCGTAATGTCTTGCCAAGCGTTCGTTGAGCATCGTCCAGTCGGAATCGACGAGCTGTGTGAGCGGTAAGTCGAGCTTGAACATCTCGGCGATAAAATGGGATGTCTCGCCCAGCATTGCTTGCTCGAGCTCAACATCGTACTCAGGATACAACTCTGCATTGGCACGCATCATTCCCACTTCACGAACTCGCAACCATTGCCCCGTGAAATCGGACAGCAGGCGCTCGACTCGCTTATCGGCGATCATGCGTTGTGCCTGAGCCCTGCGTTCCTCAGCTTGGAGCAAACTTCCGCTGGCCGCTGCACGGAGTAGTTGATCGTCCGGCGTCGATCGCCAGAGAAAATACGACATGCGAGACGCAATCGCAAATGCATCGGGCTCATCGGCTGGCTCTTCCTGATAAAGGAAACGCGGAGAGACAAGCATGGAGGCCAACATGCCGCGCAGCGCCTCATCCGGCGTCATCGTCTGCGCGAGTTTCTCAAACAGCGCTCGGTATTTCGCCACAGCGACCTCATCGATAGTCGCCTTTTGCTGGATAGTCGCCTTTCGCTCCGCGAAAGGAATAGCTTTCGCGGAGCGAAAGCCGACATTCGTGACTGGTCTGCGAAACAGCTTCTGCGCGAGATGCGAGGCGATGGCGGCCGCTTTCTCAGGCGTCGGCTGCGTTGGATCGATTTCGCCAAACAAAGTGCGATGTCCCTTGGGTGGCCAGCTTTCGTACACGGGCCCCTCCATACTAAACGACCGAATTGCAATAAAAGGTCCTGGCTGGTCGATGAATTCGCGTCCCTGCTTATGCGGAGCACCATCGATCATCGTATACGTAACTCGGTCGCCGGGTTCTAAATAGTAAAGCGATTCGACCTCTCGCGGTTGATCATCGGTCAACGCGAAGATCGACTTCGCTTTTGGCAGTGTACCTTTCGCGAAGTTGCCCACCGTGAATTTGAGCCTCGCCGGCTTGCCTTCGTTCTTCAGAGCATAAGCAGTGGCTTTCACACGATACCAACCGGGCTGTCGCACCGGAAAGCGTTTGCTAGTGTTCGGTTCGCCACTGAAGTACTGCTGCACGGTCATGACCGCATCGAGTTCCGCACTATCGTCGGCAGTAGGTACGCGAAACTTGCCGTTCTCAAAAACAGGGAAGCGGTAACCAAAGCTCTGCGGATTGGCTTTGGCCTCGGCTTCCATCTTAAGTGTGTTCTGCTGCTCGTAGGGCGTCAGGTTCTTGAAATTCTCTTGTCGGTTCTTGAGGTTTTTGCGAACGGCCTCGAAGCCATCTCGATTGCAGTCATGTAGCGTGAAACTCACGCTCTTCGTCTCCGGTTTTTTATCAGGAGCGATCGCCCGCGCGAGTACGAATTCGGCCGCTTTCATGTACTCCTGCATCTGCGACGCGGAGAGCATGAGCGCACCTCCATTGTTGTCATAGCCGTGTGCTCGCATATCCTCGGGAAATCCGGAAGTAAAATCTCCATGGACGTCAAAGAGGTCGGCGATCGTGTTCTGATACTCCGCCCGGTTTAATCGACGCAGCACTATTTCGCCGCCCGTTCCTTTCAATTGTTCGGCGGCGCGAGAAATTTCGCTCCGAATCCAACTGGTGACCGATTCGACTTCGAATGGCTTGGGTTGTTTGGCTTTCTCGGGTGGCATTTCGCCCATCAATAGTTTGTCGATCACCAATTGCCAGTTTTCCGCATCCGCAGCGTGACGACTTACTTGAAGTGAATCAACGCGAAAGTCACCTTCTTGTTTGTCTTGCCCGTGACAACCAACGCAATAAGTCGAAACGAATTGCTTCACATTGGGCGCAACAGCATCCTCGGCCAGCGTGGCACTTGCGACTGCTGATAACAACAGCCAAACCAACACCAACCGAATAAAGGTGCAGTCGAAGCTCATTGTCCTCCTACCTCTATACAGAAGTTCAAGCTCTGTTTCTAAGCATTCAGATAGTCGCCTTTCGCTCCGCGAAAGGAA
>SYJV01000310.1 GCA_005798335.1 Planctomycetaceae bacterium
ATAAACATAACGCGACATATTTTCTATCAGTCTAAAAAGTTAAAATGTGAAATGAAACGAACCATGTGAGCGAGTGGTGAGAATGTAATCGATATTTGTTCGCTGAGCCCCCGTGATCTCTGGTCCGATAGTTCCACCTTCACCGAATAGGCGATGGCAATTCGCACAGTTCTTTTGATATACGGCGCGGCCAGCGGGTAAATTCGCGCGTTGCAGGACGTCGCTGGTCAGTCGCTTTTTTGTGGCAGCGATTTGTTGCGCTTTGTCGGCGGATGTCGGACGCATCTCGCCCCAGGTACGCGTTATACGTTGCTGCAACGTGGCGTCTCCCAAGCTGAGAAGCTGCCGAACCGTGAACGCACTGATTTCTTTGCGAGCAATGCGTCCTGCTTCAATCGCCTCCATCAATCGTAGCGCCCAATCGTATCTCGAAGCCAACGTCTGCAAAACATCTTGCCGAACTGCACTGTCGAGCGAAGTGAAGCGAGCGATTAACACATTGGCAGTTTCCGCGTGGTTGTATTCCGCCAATCCTCGAATCGCGATACTCGCCAAATGCGTGTCGGTCACCAATTCCAGCAACAGTGAATCCAGCCCTTCCGCCTTCTTGGAGACTAGCGCAGTAATCGCCAGGAGTCGCTCGTCGACCGATGCATTCTTGTCACCCGCAATCTTCCGCAGCGATGCCAGTGCAGAAACATCGTTGAACACGACGGCCAATTCAATCGCCGCTTGACGCACGGCGGACGATGGACTGCGGTGTAGCTTCGCGAACGCCATAGGCCAGTGGCTGGGCATCGGCGCGGAACGCCGCCCTTGCAAACCCATTAGCGCCCCTTGCATTATGTGGAGCTGTGCATCGGTAGTTGGCAAGTCAACAAGCAGATTCGATATGGCTTCCAATCCGTTCTGCGTCCGGGCATGATCGACCGCTCGCCTCGCGATATGATTGCGAATGAGCGAAAGTTTGGTTTTACCGGCTAAGTCGACAAACCGTGCTAGATCTATATCGACCAGTGGTTCGATGGCATACCAGTTCATCAGCGGTAAATTCATGTCGCCGTTATCTTCTGCATGAACCAGCAAATTCTCCGCGACGTTCCAGCGTTGCTCGAGAGGCAGCCGTTGAAGCGCACTCGCGAGTTTCAAACGGACATAGGCAGACAAATCGTGCTGAGCCATTTGCTCGAACAACGTCAGTGCTGCCAGCGGCGGTGTACGATCCTCGCACAACAATTTGACGCACCAGCCGCGAATATACTCGCTGGCATGCGACAAGTTGGCGAGCAGAAACGAGTCATCCACGCTGCCGATGGCCCACAATGTCCATAACGCACGCAGTTTACGTGTCACATCGGATTCGCTGGCAAATAAACTCAACAAGCTCGTTTGCACATCCTGCATGGGCTGGCCCTGGGCGGCGCGTTCCTGCAAGACTCGGCGCGCGTGGCGCACATGCCAATCGTTGCGATGGCGATGCGCCTGAACCAGCTCGGCATTGGTCAGCTTACTGATGTCGCCCGCGAAACTCCTGGGTTTGCCATACGTAATCTTGAAGATGCGCCCCGTTTCTCGGCGCGTGTTGCGTACGCTGTGGCATTCGCCAGTATCCGACCAGTCGCTCACAAAAACACCGCCATCGGGCCCATATTGAAGCGTGACTCCCATATGCCATGGATCACGTGACCGCGCGAGGTCCGGAGCATGCGAGGCAACGTAACCTGAGCCAACTCGCTTGAGCAAGTCGTTGTTGACCCGTTTGCCATGGATGTTGTTCATAAATACCGAGTTGCGATACTTCTCAGGCCAATTGTCACCCAGATAGACCATGGTGCCGCAATGGGCGTGGCCACCACCAGCCAGATCTTCGGCGTGACTGCCCAGCCCGTCGCGTACGTTCTGCTGGCCTACGAAATGTAAATGGTCCGCGATTGTGTCGATTCGCTGGTACGCGTACCGGCTCGACTCGCGATTTCGCCACGGTTCATAATGAGCGCCTTGAATAACATGGAACAGATGAGGATTGACGCAATTGCAGACAAATCCCTCACCCAAATCATCCCAGTCGATGCCCCATGGATTGGTCGTCCCGTCGGCGTATGGTTCCCAATCGTGGCGCAGCGGATGATAACGATACACGCCGCCGTCAAATTGAACTCGCTGCTGGTCCGGGGTCCCTGGCTTGCCAATGCGCGACCAGTTAGTACGACCGTGCGTTCCATACAGCCAGCCGTCTGGCCCCCAAGCAAAACCATTCGCCAGGTTATGGCTGTTGGCGTGGTTTCCAAATCCATCGAGCAATACCTGGGGTGGACTATCAGGCACATCGTCTCGATTGCGATCGGGAATAAAGTAGAACGACGGTGGAGACATCACCCACGCTCCGCCAAAACCGACTTCGATACCGGTTACATAGTTGAGCTGATCATAGAAGACCGTCCGCTTGTCAAATTTTCCATCTCCATCGACATCTTCAAAAATCACAATGCGATCGCCGGGCCGCGTGCCGTGATTGGGATAGTTGTATGCCTCTGCGACCCATAACCGTCCTCGATCGTCGATGCAAAATCCAATCGGCTGCTGAACATCTGGCTCGCCAGCGAATAAAGTTGCTTGAAATCCTTCAGGGACGATCATTGTCCGTGCCGCTTGCTCAGCGGGCAACGGAGCCGCGACTTCTGGTTCGGCGCCGCTCAAAATTGTGGCCACTAAAGGAATCGCCACCAGGCTCCAGACAATTCTCGCACACATGTGCCAACCCCAATATGCTTGCGGGCAGAAACGCGAATCAAAACTGGATACGATCACTGTTCGACCAAGTGCCAGCCATGCTACCAAGCAATATGTTCCACGAAAAGTTCCGCCGCTAAAATTCACCGTTCAGTTATGGTAAGTTCTACTCTTGACGATACTAATCCAGTTTGATTTGCAAGGCGATGTGCTCATTGCGCAACAAGCTTGCGTTTTCCCCGCGAGTTAAACTGACCTGGGTAAGATTCTAATGTTACCGAAACGGAGAAACCAAAAATGCAGGAACACGTGCGTCGCGAATATCGCTACGAGAAATTGACTTGGCCAGAAATTAACGATGCCGTCGACTTGCGCAAAGTCTGCATCGTGCCCTGCGGAGCGGTTGAGCAACATGGACACCATTTGCCCCTGGATGTCGATTTGATCTGCCCAGGTGGGATCGCCAAAGGAGCAGGCCAAGCGTCGGAACACATTCTGGTATTACCGACGATCAGTTATGGCTACACCGGACACGTCATGGACTTTCCCGGTACGATCAATACTCATTTCGAACACTTCTTGCGTATGGTTTTGGACGTGACTAAGTCGCTTGCTTACCATGGTTTCAAGAAAATTATCTTGCTAAACGGCCACGGTTCGAACGCGCCAATCTTGGATTTGGTGGGGCGTCGCACCAATATCGAAACGGATGCCGAGTGCACCGCATGCAGTTGGTGGCAACTTTTGACTGTCGATCCAAATTTCCTGCCGCGCTGGCGCCAAAGCAAGTTTCCTGGCGGCTGTTCACACGCATGCGAGTTAGAAACCAGCCTTTATCTCTACTTGGATGGCGACAACGTGCGTCGCGACAAGATTCGCAGCGGTACCATTTCGTTCAACAACGAAGGCAACCGCTTTAATTGGGTCGACTTGTTTGGTCAGGGACCAGCAACAGTTGTGTCCTGGACCAGCAGCTACAGCGACACGGGAGTTCTGGGCGATGCCGAGTTAGCCACCGCCGAGAAAGGAAAGGAAGCTTACGAAGAAGCGGTGCGCAATTTGGTAGCTTACGTCGACTACTTTCGCGAACGCCCCAAGGATCAGCGTCGCGATTTTCACCGTATCAAGCCCACTATCCCAATTCCCTGGGACCAAACTCCGCTCCCGTAAAGTGTTCGATTATCAGGCGTTGTTGGTTCGTCGGCGCCGAAATTTGAGCCAAGCGACTGAGCCGATCGACAGCAATGCCAGACTCGAAGGTTCTGGTACCGCGCTCACGATCGCAATATCGTTGAGGACCAAATTACTGCCAATCTGGCCTACCAACGACGCCGCTCCCGTGGCCAGGTTGATCGTGTACAAGTTGGACAGCGTTGGCGCTCCCGGGTTGGTAGTCGATGCGAAAGCCGTACCGGTGGCTCCCGAAACATCGAATCCCGTAAAATTCTGGAAATCAACACCAAGTGCTCCAACGGTATTCAACGTTCCATTGTTCGGTGGAATCTGAGTTGTCAAAACATCTCGATTCGAGTCGATATTAAACAACGTTGTTGCTGCAGAACTAGGTACGTTATTGATGTATGCTGATCCAACGATATTAGGGTTCTGGCCTGCCCCCGAATCACCTGCTGCATATGCCAAATTCGCATCCTGTGCGACCATCGCACCGGTATTCGGGTTGAAGCGAAAATTTTGGTCCGAATCGGTTGTGATGCGCAGCAAATCAACCACCGGGTTAAAATCAAGCCCCTGAAAAGATCCCGTAATTAACCCGGTAATATCCGCACCGACTTTAGTGGCGACTCCTGTAGTTGCGTTCAGTGTATACAGCCGATAGATGCTTCCGGGAGCATTACCTAGAGCATAGATAATGCCCGTTCCCGGACGAAAGTCGATTGAATTGACTGCTTCGAAAGCGTCTTGCAATCCTGTAATCGCAGTCGAAGAAATGATTGTGCCCGGAGTTGCGGTGTCAAAGGAAATCAAATTTCTCGCGCTCGTAACACCGATTACTAATTCAGCTCGCAATTGTCCTGCGTGGATCAATGAACATGCAATTGCCATAATCACAAACTTCTTCAACATGATGGAAACCTCAATGCTAGCCTAGAGAACCTCCGAAGTGGATTTTCGAATGTGGCACGATTCTATCAGAAAGCAACAGTCAGGAATTCAAATTCTTTCACCTCGTTCGATTTTCAGCTTCGCCAAACCGTAATTATTGGGGGTCTGATCGCAAATAGAAGATGTTTCGTGAATAGGAAGAGTTGAAATGAACGACAATATTTTCCATGTCGGCCCAACTTCGAGCACCGTTCGCGCTGCCGATGGGAAGATCATGCCGGTGCCCAGCGACTGGGCATTTCTTCCGCCTGGCGATGCTGCGTTAACACGACGCGTCAAGGCCGCTGGCGATCATTGGATCGTTCAGGAAAAGAAAGGCCGCAGAATTTTTTCGCGAGGCATCTGGGCTCCTTCTGCAACAATCGAGCGAGTTCAAGCCGAACTTGCGATCGAGCGGTCCTCTGAGAGCTTCGCGAAACGAAAATTGGCCGCTGGCAAACGACGAGAAAAAACGCAAGCGACTTACGTTGAAGATTTTACGGGAGCCGTCATAGAATTTCTCGCCTTTCACCCCAACCACGCGGATCTTGCGAAACGCTTGGCTACGTTAGTGGCCGATCACGCCACGCCGGTTGGAAGCGGAACTGTGGCAAGAACCCAACGGATTCCATTGGAACAGCGAGCCGAATCCGCTGTCATTGCTTGGATGCGTCACCAGACCACAGCCTACGATTCGATGCAGATCCCGCGTATCAAAGGCAAGCGACGGGAAGTGCGACGAATACTGGCCCAACGGTCAAAGGAATTGTTGGTGCGATATCGTCAGGGACAAGCAGCAGCGCTAGCATGCCCGCTTGCAAGAGCGCTGCAGCATTCTAACGACGTCAATTGCACAGTAGCTGAGCATGAATCTAGTTGGACAGCGCCACTTTCTTGCGAAATACAAGCCCGAAGCGCAAGCGAGTGAATA
>SYJV01000311.1 GCA_005798335.1 Planctomycetaceae bacterium
GCTCTTCCGATCTTGGTTGTTCGTGATGAGTTTGATGCTGATTAATTTTGGCCTGCTCCCATGGATTCATCAAATCGTAAACAACACGCTGCTCCCTGGATGGATAGAAACGTGTCTGCTCGGCTGCACGGTTGGAATTGCTGGCGGGCAGTTGGGTTTTGCTTCGATAGTTGGCGGTTTGTGGGGCAGAACCTGGTTGGCGGGAATTCTTACTGCGTCAGCGATTGCCAACATGTGTTTAGAGTCTTATTTGATTGGCGCCTGGTTCGCTGACCGGCGTGCATTTGACAGGCGACACGCTCAGATCTTCGCGATGCCAATGATAATACTGTTCACTTCAGTACCACTGGTCGTTTGCCGATTCGCTTTCGGTTGGAAATTGGCGCGACCGGGAACTCAACACCCGCCGCGTGGTCAAAGCGGGGTCGAGGATTTGTTTTTGGCAACTGCTGCGATCGCGTCGATTTTATGCCTTTTTCAGATTTCGTCGAATATCGCTGAAGTAAAGCAATCTCTCGTTTCTCTCGCGGTATTGTTGGTTCCTGCCGTCGCAAACTTGGTGGGAACTTGCCCAGCAATCTATCTCGCATTTCGGATCAAGCGTCGGAGGCAACGTTGGCTTTGCTTGTCTGGACTTGGATTGGTTTTCGTTTCGGCGTTTACTGGCATCTTTGCATGGATATCGTATCTTCGAAACGTCCCGTTTTGGAATGATACGCTCACGATGTCATTGGTTGGATCGGCCAGCGCGGTCTTGGTTTTGTTGATTGCTTTGGGTTCGCTGCGCGCTTGTGGACTTCAACTTGATCACAACGAATCGCAACCTGTGCATCAAGCTTCGAACCCTGAAACTGGATTCCGAAACTCCGCACGAAAACAACAGCGTTGGTGTGCAGCAGGGCTGTTGTTACTGACACTGCTGTCGAGCGTGTTTCTTATGGCGATGGAGTCGCATCGTAGAGCGCTCGACGAAGATCATGTCGCCTTGGATGCCCGGCTCCGCGAGCAAGGCGGAAGTATTAGGGTTCAAAGTCGACAGATCTATGGACTCAAACTTGGGCGTGAGGCCATCGACCAGTCGCTTGAAGAGTTTCGCCAGTTCACCACAATTAATTCGATCGACTTGACCGGTACTCGCGTCACCGATGCGGTCATTCCTACGCTGCTCGGCTTTCCTTGGCTAAGCACAGTTAAGCTGAGCCACACGAACCTATCGGAATCGGCTCTCATGCAACTTGCTCAAGTTGAGAAGTTGCATACGCTCTCGCTGGCCGGCACGCAAATTCAGATTGCACAAGTACCCGAACTAGTAGCGCGCATGAATTTGTGGTCCTTGGACCTGAGCGAACTGGCAATTGACGACAGCGACCTGCTCCAACACGTTCTCCTTGTCGCTCCGAGGATGCGTACTCAGGGAACGCTTCACTTGCAAAGAAATAAAATAACCGACGCGGGGCTGAAGGCATTTTTGAATCGCTCGAAGAGCTCATTCGGGCTTGATCTCAGCGGCAATTTGCTGGACGGATCGGGGCTCGACCAGCCCTTGTCGCTGTACGAGTTGATCTTAAACGATGTCCCGTTAACTGACGCAGTTTTCGGCCAAGCGATTTCCAAATTCGCGATAACCTACAGGCTCTCGCTCAGCAACACTCGTTTGACCGATTCATTCTTGACGAAACTGGGGCCGACACCTGCGATGCACCTCGAATTCGGCGATGGCAATTTTACTGAACAAGGACTTGCAGCCAGCGGACTGAAGGTGATTCCCGCATTGGGGCTGATCGGTAAACAGTTTACAGGTCGGTGTTTCGAACAGTGGCATCCGAGAATCGAACATTTGAACATGAGCCGCTCCGGCGTAACGGACGATTCGATTGCATTCATCAACAACGTGGTGGGCGTTTTGACAATCAGCCTCGCACACACACCAATCACCGATCGCGGGCTCAAAGAGCTTTTCTCCAAACGGAGCATGTCGAAAGTGAGTACGATCGACCTAGGTTACACACAAGTATCAGCGGATGGGATTCTGTCGGCTAACCTCCCAAAAAACTGCACCGTTCGAATCGCAGTTGGCCAGTTTACGGTCGACGAACAGAAGAAACTGAAAAACAGGCTTCAAGTCAATTAGGCGAGCGGCAGATGGGAATTTACCAAGGACTCAGCGAATACAAGCCCGATACGCAAGCGAGTGCGTCAATCCTGGCATACACTCGCTTGCGCTTCGGGCTTGTATTGGTAAGAAACTATCTGCCGCTCGCCGTGCACCTTTACAATGGACCAACACCCACCACAAAGTTATTTTCGACACCTAAAATTGGGGAAGTTGTGTTAGACGCAATACCGTTCAACGAACGTGGGATAAGCTTCCAGCCTTGTTAACCTGTAGCGGAGTTTCGCCATTGCTTGCACAAGATATTGACAAGCTGGAAGCTTATCCCACGTTCGTTGAACGGTATTGGGGTTAGACGAGATCTCGGCGAGCCATCGCCGGCAGCTTTTGCGAGTGCGGCGTTGCTCGTTCCTGTAACGCTGCCGCAAGCGGTTGAAGAAGATGTACGCGAAGCGTATATCGAAATTCTAAATCGTCACAACCGCTCGTTGGTTACGATCCTGGAAGTGCTTTCGCCCACCGGACCCGATGTTATGCTGGACCAGCAGTCCTTCTTTTCATTGACCTATCAGCGCGTACGTTAGCAGCGTTCGATCGACTACGGCACAGCGCTAGTCCCAGCGCTGTGCAAGCAAGATCAACTCTGGGTGGACGATTTGTTGAGCAGCAGACCGACACTTGCGGCTCGGTGGCCAGTCAATTGTAAGTTTTCATCTCAACCTTGCCGACGTGATTCGTCCATGCTCGAAGCAAGTACGGATTCAAAGGTTGAGGACTGAATCTTGTAATTGGGTTCTCGATTGATATGTTTCTTGCAATGTTCGGCTTGCAACTGGAACAGGAAGCGGAAGAGCCTGCGAGGGGTCTGCAAATCTCGCATCGCGGCAATCAATCGTTGGCGATCGATATTCGATTCGAACAAGTCGATCGGCTCAGGAACCTGACCGTCTGAAGTACAAGCAGCTAGTCGCGAGCTAACTAAGTCGTATAGGGCTTCACCCGACCAACTAAAGCCGGATATTACGTTTTGCTTGTCCAGTCTAGCTCGCTCGTGAAATTCACGGGTTTCGCGATCGATGAAATATTGCAGCTCCTGGGGCAACATCATCTTGAATCCTAGACCCGGGTGCTTGAGCAGTTTATTGTCCAAAATCGGCCAGACTAACAGACGCATGCGTTCCGGTTGCCCGTTGATCAACGTCGGTTCATCGACTCGATCGACCAGCACCAGAATTCCGGAGAAGCCCAATGGATAAAGCACGTGTTGGAATTTGTCGAGCAATTCGTAGCGCGCGGAACTAAAGCGATCGTAGGGCATAGGATCAGACGCCCAAGCAGACCACGGCTGCTGTAACAGAATTTGCGATTGCTCACTGATGGATTGTCTGCGCACTCGGCAATTTCCGAATAAATACCAAGCACGGACATAGCTCTTCAAAAATCGTGTTGCGTAGGGTAACCAAGACAGCAGCGTGCCAATCACGGCGACCGCCACCACGTACTTGCTGGCGTCTGCATTCGAATAATTCAGCCACCCAGCAGCCGCAATGCTAGCGATCGAGCCGAACCAACCAAACAGCCAGTCGGAAATCGCACGCCAACGAGACACACGCAATCGTTTGCGCAGCAAATCCCAGCGTTCGCGGAGGTTGCCTAGCGTCGACTGGTCATAGCACGCGGTCAATAATAACAGATCATGGCGCTGATTCTTGGCAAGGCGATCGACGACATCCTGGCGAATTAAATTGTCCGCCGATGCTGAGCCGGACCCAGTCTGCAGGATCAAGTCGACCAGTTGAGTTACACCTTGGCTGAGGATTGCATCCATGTGATCCTGCGTTCCAAATTCTCGAAGCACCTTCTCGGGGCGTCGTCCCTTCCAACTGCCGAGTTTCGACTGGATGTGCCCGATTGGACCGTTAAAATCGTTGTAAGCGATTGTGAAAACTCGTGTCTCCGGGTTGTCTCGATTATGGTCGCGGATATGCGATTCCAATTGCAGCCGCATCGCGGTTTTGCCAGAACCTTTCGGACCAAACACGATCGAAGTGGAGGGTTCCGTCGGACTGCCCAGCACCTTCTGCCAGGCCGGATGAAACATCGCAGTTACACCCCGTTGCTTGAATACGGCATCGGTCTGTGCATCCTCTTCGACAAACGGATTGCAATCCAAATGATAGTGCTGCAAGAACTCTTCAGAATTCATGGTGACGCTCGAACTGGGCTTGGTTTGATCGCGACTGCTATGGAGGCACAAAATTTCTTGGCTGGCGACAGATTCGAAGACGTTCAAACCTAGAATGTGTGGCAAATAACATCTCCCGGAATTGTCGAAGTATAGCTTTCTTCACGATGACGACATGGGAGGTAGTGCCCAAAAAGTCAACTAAAACTGCGCAAACTAACATAAATCGGATATGTACATCCGCTTAAGCCGCGCTACACTATTGTGGAATCTGGATCAGCCGGATGTAGGCTGGCGAAAAAGGTTCGTTTTTCGAAAGGAGAGTTGCAATGCGACTAACAAGAGTTTGTTCGGTGTTTTTGGCATTTGCAGGAATGGCTACTGCGGCGTGGTTGGTGGCTGCGGATCCTGCGGCTGACAAGGCCGCAGTGGATCGAACGCGCCAGACAGTCAAGATGCTGGATGATGTCTACAAGACTGCCGTCGTTTTGATTACCGAAAAGTATGTGCATGGCGAGAATGATTTTCCTGCTGGTTCCGCCGCGATTGCGCTATTTGATGCTATCGACAAAAAGGGTTGGCATCGTGTTCGGCTGCTGGACGTAACCGGCGATCCGTACGATTCGGAGAATGTTGCCAAGGACGCTTTCGAAAAGAAAGCGGTCGAGAAGATCAAATCTGGCGAGTCTTTTGTCGAACAGGTTGAGCAGGCTGGCGGCAAACAATTTCTACGCGCCATGACACCCGTTCCGGTCGTGATGGCCAAATGTGCGATCTGTCATCCGCATTATAAATCGGTGGCAGCCGGAAAAGCCATCGGCGCGTTGAGTTATCGAGTCCCGATCCAGTAGCAATCTCCGCCTGCTATTCAAATACCGCGTTGATGCTCGCTCCTGGGTAGTCCCTGAAAGATCTCGGGAGCGAGTAACATCGCGCCATCCCCAACCGCAATTCGTCGTAGGCTTAAGCCCAATACCGTTCAACGAACGTGGGATAAGCTTCCAGCTTGTCAATATCTTATGCAAGCAATGGTGAAACTCCGCTGCAAGATATTGACAAGCTGGAAGCTTATCCC
>SYJV01000312.1 GCA_005798335.1 Planctomycetaceae bacterium
AAGTGCTACGCGGCGACGTTCACCGCCCGACAGTTTACTGACATCCGCGTCTGGAGCCGGCAAATTCATGACCGTCATCGCCATTTCCACCTGTCGGTCAATTTCCCACAAGTTGTTACTGTCGATAATGTCTTGCAATCTAGCCATCTCGTCGCACAGCTTTTGCATCTGTTTGTCATCGGTGACATCGCCCAATTTCATCGAGATCTCGTTGTACCGATCCAGCACAGCTCGCCTGGTCGCGACTGCTTCTTCGACGTTTCCCTGCACGTCCTTTTCCAAGTTCAACCGAGGTTCTTGCGACAAATAGCCAGCGACGTATCCCGGCGTCAGTTTAGCTTCGCCATCGAAGTCCTTGTCAGCGCCCGACATGATCCGCAGCAGCGTACTTTTGCCAGCACCGTTGGCCCCTAGCACGCCGATCTTGGCGCCTGGATAGAACGACAGCCAAATGTCCTTGAGCACTTCCTTTTGGCCGTGCTTCTTGGTCATGGACTCCATTGTAAAAATATATTGCTGACCCATGTGTTTGCTGATAATCCTCTAGGCAAGTACGCAAAGATTCGCTGAACGTGGAATATGCCTCCAGCTTTTCAATACCGCGTGCAAGCGATGGCGCGTCGCTACCAATCTTGGACAGGCCGGGAAATCATCCCATGTTCGCTAAAACAGTATTGGCGCTAGAGAGCCAAAACCATGCTCAAATTGCACCAAGCATCAGCAGATGGTAGGCCACCGACGCAGAATGGCAAGGGCCCAGCCAGGGTAGCGTCAACACAACGCGAATCTTCATTTGGACGACGACAACTTAAGCCAACAGATCGGTGACAACGCGACCATGAATGTCGGTCAGCCGAAAATCTCTGCCAGCAAAGGGATACGTTAGCCGCAGATGGTCAAACCCAAGCAAATGCAATATCGTTGCATGCAAATCGTGCACGTGTACTTTATTTTCAGCAGCAAAGTAGCCGTATTCGTCGCTCGCGCCGTAAGTAATACCGGGCTTGACTCCTCCCCCAGACATCCACATTGTATAGCCATGAGGATTGTGATCTCGCCCGTCGTCACCCTGAGCGACCGGTGTGCGGCCAAACTCGCCGCCCCACAGTACCAGTGTTTCGTTCAACAATCCGCGTTGCTTGAGATCTTTCAGCAGCGCGGATATCGGCTGATCGACCTCTTTCGCATTTTTCGAATGGCCATTTCTTAACTCACCATGTTGATCCCACTTGTAACTGTGAGAACACTGCACGAACCGCACTCCTCGCTCAATAAACCGACGCGCCATCAAACATTGTCGTCCAAAATTCTTGGTGTCAGGATCGTTCAGGCCATAAGCTTGCAAGGTTGCCTGGCTCTCGTCGCTGATATCCTGCAATTGCGGAGCAGCCGACTGCATGCGAAACGCCAGCTCAAACGAATTGATACGTGCCTCAAGTTGGTCTTCGTGGCCGAATTTTTCCAAATGCTCGCGATTCATCGATTGCAAATAATCCAGTTCTACGCGCTGCAAAACGGGGCTTAAGCTCTCAGCGTTCTCGATAAAGGGAATCTCTGCCCGATCCGCCGGGATGCCTACGTTGCCTATTGGCGTGCCTTGGTAATCCGCTGGTAAGAATGCAGAACCAAACGCGTTGGCGCCGCCGTGCGAAGTGGTTGGGCAAATCGTGATGAAGCCAGGCAAATCCTGATTTTCGGTCCCCAAACCATAAGTGATCCACGAACCCATACTCGGGCGCACGAACGTGTCGCTGCCGGTGTGTAGTTCCAGCAAGGCCGCGCCATGTCATGAATTGGAACAATGCATCGAGTTGACAATACACAAATCATCGACGCAACCAGCGACATGAGGAAACAACTCGCTGACCCAAGCACCGGACTGTCCATGTTGGCGAAATTTCCAAGGCGACTTTAGCAGATTCTCAGTCTTCCCTGACACCACGCGCGGCTTGGGAAACGGCAAAGGCTTGCCATGATCGCGCATCAATTGCGGCTTATAATCGAACGTGTCGACCTGCGAAGGTCCGCCGTGCATAAATAGAAAGAGGATGCTCTTGGCCTTTGCCGGATAATGCGGTGCCTTGGGAGACAGCGGCCCTGCGATACTTTCCTGCCCCAACAATCCCGCCAGCGCCAAACCGCCGAAACCTGCGCTTGACGTGCTCAACATCTCCCTGCGCGACATCGCCTGACGGCCAGCGAAGAAGCGACTGCGTGAATGGTAATGGCTCATGTCGGGCTTTCCTGTCTCGAAAAGTCGTCGTAATACTCTACATCGAAAATACGAACTCGTTGGCCGCGAGAATTGACCGGCATAAGCTCTGCCATGCTCGCAATACCGCTTCATCACTTTCCTCTGGATGAGCGGCTTGCCAGCGAGTGGCATAATACTGCACATAGTTTAGTGCATTCTCAGTTTCCTGGTCCGTCGGATATCGAGAAAAAGCGGACATGTACAACCCACGCACTCGCGCCCGAGGATCTTGAGACGTATCCGCCAAAATGCGCTCAGCCATTGACTTGGAACATTCTGCGACCAGCTCGCTGTTCATCATGAACAAAGCCTGCGGTGCTACAGTCGTCGATTGGCGAGCCCCACTAACAACCGCGGGATCGGCAAAATCAAACGCTTGAAGAACTTCGTAGACTTCGCTCCGAATGGCCGGTAAGTATACCGATCGCCGACCGTTGTGAAACGCGGCCTCGTCAAGCGCGCCACCGGTGTTCGATACATACTTGTGATTTTCCGTCGGTAGCAGCGAGCCGCCCATCGCCAAGTCCAATCGACCGGAGACCGCCAGTAAGGAATCACGAATCGCTTCCGCCTCCAGTCTCTTGCGAGGAACTCGCCACCACAGTCGATTTTCCGGGTCGATCGCCAGTGAGCGATCCGATTTCTGCGAACTCATACGCGCCAATGACGACGACAAAATCAACCGGTGCATTCGCTTGGTGGACCATTCTCCACGCATCAATTCGTCCGCCAACCAATCGAGCGGTTCCGAATGCGTCGGTTGCTCGCCCAACAAGCCGAAGTTATCCGGCGAACGCACGATCCCCGCGCCAAAATGCCAATGCCATAGTCGATTGACGAACACCCTGGCAGTCAACGGATTCTCCGGCGACGTTAACCAGTGAGCCAATTCCATTCTTCCGCTGCGATCATTGCCAATTGGTGGCGATTCACCCTCAAATACCTTGGGAAAACGCCGAGGAACGACGGCGCCTTGCGTGAGGTGGCTGCCTCGAAAATGAATGCGTATGTTCTCCGGTTGGCCATCTTCGACAGCCATTGCCGAGGGTAGCTTGGGCAGATTCTCCTCAAGCGGTTCGCGTTGCTCGTCGATCGTTTTCAGCTCGGTGGTTGTGGTATTCGAAAAGTGTTTCTCGATCAAAGTGAATACACGTAACGGACCATTGTCCGCGTTTTGCCAAGCTTCTACAGACTCTAAAACGGAATCTTTGGAAACAGGCTTGGCAGTGTTGGCAGAATCATCGCGCGCGTTCGCAAGCCGCTGCAGTTCCTGCGCAAACTGCCGCAAGTCTTGCTCGTGATTCTCAGCTTTGACAATTCTCGCGTACTCTCTCTCGAATGGCCGATCCGATTTGCCATCGATCTTGCTCAGATATTGGTTCCACTGACGCACATAGGTAGCCACTGGCACAAAATCGGGTGTGATGAGTGCCGTGCCCACGGCGTCGGCTTCTGGGGCGGGAGCCAGCAACCATTTGTCAATGTGTGGCAACGTCTGTTCCCGCTGAATGCGCAAGGTATTTTTTCCTCGCTTCAGTGAGACAAAAATCTCGCTAAACCAACGCTGGGATTCTGGGGTCCACGAACCTGTCACGTCGGTGGCGACTTCTTTGCCAACGGGCAAACCATTGATCGTCATTATGCAAGCTCGTCGATTGGCGGCAGCGTAACGCACCTCAAAACGATACTTTCCCGCCGCCGCAACTTCAAAGTCATACTCTGCGAAACTTGGCTTGTCGCCGCTCAGCAGCACACCGATATCCTTGCCGTATTGGTTTCGGTCCACTTCGACTGTACCTCGATCGAAATTCTCCGCTTCGCGCACGATTACGTTGGATAAGTTCGATAGAATTGCCGAGCCACCGATTGTCGCTGAATTGGTGCGAATCTTCTCAAGTCGGTGGTAGTTCCCGGCCGCCAGCAAATAATCGCCAAAATGTCGCTTTGCATCCGACCGTAGTTCACCAATAGCACGCTTGCGGACTTGCTCCTCAGCTTCGACAAGTCCATCGATTTTCTTGCGAAGCTGCTCGATCTTGGCAACTTCTTCACGCGTTCCCAAAGGACGTTCATGCCAGCGAGCGACTACGGTAAACGTGTCCATCGTCTTGGTGCTCTTGAAGATGCCCGCCAGCGAGTAATAATCCGACGTCGAAATCGGATCATATTTGTGGTCGTGGCAGCGAGCGCAACCCAACGTCAAACCCATTACGGTTCGACCAATTGTATCGACTTGCTCGTCGATAATGTCCATTTGCATCTTCATCGGGTCGTCTTCTGCCAACATCTTTGCGCCGACGCACAGAAACCCGGTCGCTGCGATGCGAGCAGTGTCGTTGTTGGGAGTTTCATCCGGCTGAAGCAGATCCCCGGCGATCTGTTCTCGCACGAATCGATCGTAGGGTCTGTCTAGATTGAACGAAGCGATGACATAATCGCGATAGTGAAATGCGTTGGCGTACGCAATATTCTCATCCAACCCATTGGAATCGGCATTTCGAGCCATATCTAACCAATGTCGTCCCCAGCGTTCGCCATATCTGGGCGAAGCCAACAACCGTTCAACCAATCGATCCAGCGCATCGGGAGCCTCATCCAGAACAAACGCCTGCGCTTCCTCGGCAGTTGGCGGAATGCCAATTAAATCGACAAAGATCCTGCGCACTAGAGTTTGCTTGTCCGCCTCCGGTGCCGGCTGGAGTTGTGATCTTGCCAACTTGTCCAGAACAAATGCATCGATTGGATTGCGTACCCAAGATTCACCATTGACGAAATGTCGATTTAGCTCTGGAAGAGCCGGCCGCGCAACAGGTTGGAACGACCAATAACGCCGTTGCTGTTCGCTGAAGTTAGAAACATCGTTCGACTGAGCCTCATTTTTCGCATCGAGATTTTCGGGCCCAGCATTGGGCCATACCGCGCCATCGGCAACCCATTTGGCCAAGATCGCCAAATGGACAGTGGCGAGTTTTTTTTCCGGCGGCATCTGCAACTGGTCATCATGACGCACCGCGCGGATCAACAAGCTCACCTCAGGCTTACCCGGAACAACCGCCGGTCCTCGCGAGCCACCGCGCAGCAAGCTGCCCAGCGAATCGATGCGCAGCTTGCCTTCCGCATTGTCCCGGTTGTGGCATTCACCACACTGCTCAAGCAGCAGCGGCCGCACTTCTTTTCGAAAAAAGCATTTTGTCCGCATCGGTAGCCACTGCAGGCGCCACCACCATCATTACGGCGAACAACTGCAACCCCAGCCGCGGCAGACTCGCGACTGCGTTTCGATCCATTGGTAACCCGGTGCCGTAGTTCGACATTATTCGCGTCCCTGATCGGATAGATGTTGAGTAAGACAACAGAATAATCGAAAAATGACAATTTATGAATACAGTCGGTCGCACGCATCCTCTGGCCCCAAGTTGCCAGTAAGCCCATTAGAGGGTAACTTGCAATAGTGTCACTCAGGATTGTGGAAAGTACGCCGGACCAAAAAAAGCACGCTGGATTGGATAAATGATTTCACTCAAGCAGTTTTGAAGTGAAAGTGAGGCAAACTGATGACGCGTCAAAAGAAAACAACCGCACCTGTACAACAGCGTGAGCCCTTGCGAAGACAGAGAGCGTCAGAGGTTCAGGTGAGCGGATCGAAGCCCGCCGACTATGCAAACGTCCTGGCCGAGATGACTCAGCGCATTGCGGAATCGAGGCATCGAGCACTGCAATCGGTGAATCGCGAATTGGTCTGTCTGTACCTGGAAATCGGTCGGGTCATTGTTCAGCAGCAAGAAGCGGCGCACTGGGGAGATGTTGTCGTTGAACAACTTTCGGAAGATCTGCGTGCCGCGTTTCCAGACATGAAAGGGCTGCTGAGAAATAATCTGTTTCGCATGCGGCAGTTCTTCCTGGCCTGCCGCGAGGTTGACCGCTGGCATTGCAACATGCTCAAAACAACTGAGCATGATTGCGATAGTATTTCGCGGAGGAACGGTCCTGACTCAAGGAAAAAAGTCGCCACAGCGAGGCGACAATTACAAGATCCTGGTGACATCACAAAAGTCGCCACAGTGTGGCGACAATTTCAGTCACCTCAACTGAAAAGCTTGGTTCCCTCACTTTCTTGGTCGCATCACCGCGAAATCACGGAACTTGCCATCCAACGCCGCTTGCAACAACTCCTCGACTTCACGGAGCCCGCCGAGCAACAAGACGACGAAGACGAGGTGCGTTCATGACTCGTCGCAAGCAGTCGATTGACGAACTTCAACTCGGTCTGCCCGCGGAATACGTCGAGTTTCTTGAATCGCTGAAGTCTCGCGTCCGACGGTCGCAAACCAAGGCGATGCTCTCGGTCAACCGCGAACTGATCGCGCTTTACTGGGACATCGGTCGCCAGATCGTCGAGCGGCAGGAACGAGAAGGCTGGGGTAAGAGTGTCGTCGATCGACTGGCGGCGGATATCCAAACGTCGTTTCCGGGAATTGGCGGTTTTTCACCGGGCAACGTCTGGCGAATGCGGGCGTTTTTCCTGGCATATCGGCCTACAAGTTCAATTCTCGCGCAACCTGCGCGAGAATTGGCACACGAGCCGAAACTCGTACAAGCTGTGCGAGAAATCGTCGGGCCAATACCGTCACAAGCTGTGACAGAATTCGAGCTTCCAATTCTGCCACAATCTGTGGCAGAAATTCCTTGGGGCCACAACATCCTGATCATTGAAAAGCTCAAAGACCCCGCCCAACGCCTCTGGTACGCCGCCAAAACCCTGGCACACGGCTGGAGCCGAGCGATTCTCACGGTGCAGATCGAAAGCGATCTTTACTCACGCCTGGGGAAGGCGGTCAGTAACTTCGCGGGAGCGCTTCCTGTGCCGCAATCGGACTTGGCCCAGCAGGCTTTGAAAGACCCGTATCTTTTCGACTTCCTCACATTGCATGACGAGGCCATCGAACGTGACCTGGAATCGGGACTGGTCGATCACATCCAGAAATTCCTGCTGGAGATGGGAGCCGGGTTTGCGTTCGTCGGACGACAAGTGCCTCTCCCTGTCGGCGAAGACGACTTCTACATCGACCTGCTGTTCTATCACCTCAAGCTGCGGTGCTTCGTCGTCATCGACTTGAAGATGAAGAAGTTCACGCCCGAAGACGCCGGGAAGATGAACTTCTATCTGTCGGCGGTGGACTCGCAGATGCGCCACCCCGACGACGGCCCGTCCATTGGCCTCGTCCTGTGCAAGACGCGCGACCGCATCACGGCCGAATACGCCCTGCGAGACATCGCGAAACCGATCGGCGTGGCCGAGTGGCAAACCAAACTCGTGAACGCTCTCCCCGAGTCCTTGCAAAGTAGCTTCCCCACCATCGCCGAAATCGAAGCCGAACTGGAACGGATTCCCGTCGATACGGCTGACGAAACCAAAGTGGCTCGCCTCTCCGAGGCGAGAACAGCAACACAGCGACGCGAACCCGTCACCCCGAACGCTGACTCAATTGACATGAGAACACCCCGTTCAAGACCGCGTCCCAAACGAAAGGGATCGAAATGACGCTGCACCTGCATCAACTCAAAGGCTGCTCACCTGCTCCGCTGGCCAATTACCTCAAGGCACTGGGCATCCTGCGCCTGGTTGCCGAGCATCCCGATCCGACCGCTCGCGGCTTGTTGCACGACGCGTGCTGTTATGCTCCGTTGACTCAGAAAGGAGCCCAATGATGGACTTCACTCGCGTCTTTCATGCGCTCACCCGCCATCCGCCGTTCCCGTGGCAGGAACGGCTCTACCGCGAGTACTTTGCCAAAGGGCATGTTCCCTCGGCCTGTTGTTTGCCGACAGGTCTGGGCAAAACGAGTGTCATCGCGGTGTGGCTCATCGCGTTGGCAAATGGGAAGAACGTGTCTCGAAGGTTGATCTATGTGGTCAATCGACGAACGGTTGTTGACCAAACGACTGACGAAGTCGAGCACTACCAGCGGGCAATCAAAGACAATCCGGAGCTGTCGGCATTCAGGGACCGTTTCAAGCAATTGCGCATCAGCACACTACGCGGCCAGTTCGCAGACAACGGCGACTGGTGCGAAGACCCGTCCATGCCATCGGTCATTTGCGGAACAGTCGATATGATCGGCAGCCGGTTGCTTTTCAGCGGCTATGGAATTAGTCGCAACAAACGCCCGTTGCACGCCGGGTTTCTCGGACAGGATGCGCTGCTGATCCACGACGAAGCTCACCTCGAACCGGCATTTCAGAGGCTGATAGAAACCATTGCGGCTCAGCAAAAGGAACATGAACCATCCACGCCATGGCCAAAACTCAGAGTCATGGAACTAACAGCGACTACCAAATCGCAAGACCCGTTCACGCTGGACGACGATGACTACGCGAACGACATCGTCGATCAGCGAATGAACGCGACAAAACGTCTCCAACTTGCGGTACTCAAGGAAGCCAAGAAACCCTCGAAGGAACTGATCGAAAAGGCACTGTCGTTCAACGGCAAAGAACTGGCTGTCCTGATCTTTGCGCAAAGCGTGGAGACGGTGCTGGAAATTCAATCGTCATTGGCGAAAGCAAGAGTTCCGCGAGACAACATCCGAACGCTCACCGGCACCATGCGTGGCAAGGAACGCGATGAGTTGGCCGAGGACAAAACGTTTGCTCGTTTTCTGCCCACGCCACCGGACGACGCAACGCCGGGAACAGTGTACCTTGTTTGCACCAGCGCGGGAGAAGTCGGCGTCAACATTTCGGCCGACCATCTGATCTGCGACCTCACCACCTTTGAAAGTATGGCACAGCGGTTCGGCCGAGTGAACCGGTTTGGGAGGTACGACGGCTGTGAAGTTCACGTCTTTCATCCCGGTCCTGGTGACTGGGACGACAAGCACCCGCTAACGACTCCTCGACAGCGCACGCTCGAACTTCTTCGCGAACTGAAACAGAAAGGGAGCGTGAGTCCAAAATCGCTCGGCGAACTTTCCACCGCCGCCCGCGCTGCCGCCTTCGCGCCGACTCCTACTATCCTCCCAGCGTCCGACATGTTGTTCGATGCCTGGGCGCTGACCTCGATCACGGGAAAGCTCCCGGGACGACCACCCGTCGAACCCTATTTGCACGGACTGACGGATGAAGAGTTGCCCGAGACGCATCTGGCGTGGCGTGATGACGTGCGCTTGCTGGATGACAAGTCCGTGAGCAATACCGTCCGCGCCGAGTTGTTACTCGCGTACCCACTACTCGCTCGTGAGCTGTTGCGCGAACCCAGCTATCGCGCCATCAAACATCTGGAGTCGATCGGCAAGCGTCATCCGGATCATCACGCGTGGCTCGTCGACGACGATGGCGAGGTCGAAGAGATCACGCTCGATTTCTTCACGACGAAGGACAACAAGGAACGCATCAACGGAATGACGGTCGTTCTCGATCCGCGCAGCGGCGGATTGAATTTAGCGGGGATGCTCGACGGCGGATCGGAAACCGCTGACGACGTGTCCCAAACCACTGAACGTTGCCGTTCAACCGACGAAGATACCGTTCCGTCAGACTTTCATGAAGTCTTCAGCCTAGCGCTTTCCGCAGAGGACGAGGATGACGATCCAAACGTCTTGCGATGGTTCGCTCGCCGAAACACGGGCGAAGTGAAATCCAGAAAACCGGTTCTTCTCGCTGGTCACGTCTCGGACGTCGAAAAACGTTTGAGAGAAATTCTCAGCGGCTTGTCGCTTGGCGATTCGCTCAACAACTGCCTGAAAATCGCCGCTCGTTTTCACGACGACGGCAAGAAACGCCTGATGTTTCAGTCGATGCTCGGAAACCGAAACGCGCCCAACGTCTGGTGGGCGAAGTCGGGACGCAGGTCGGGCACACGGCTCGAAGAGAAATACCGCCATGAGTTCGGCTCGCTGAATGAACTGCCCGCCGCTCAGGAACTCGGAATCACCGAGGACGAACGAGAACTCGTGCTGCACCTGATCGCCGCCCACCACGGCCGCGCTCGACCGCATTTCCTTTCAGATGAAGTCTTCGATCCGAATCAGCAACAGCAAGCGAGCGACGAACTGGCGATGACTGTTCCGCAACGTTTCGGGCGCCTGCAAAGGCGCTACGGCCGGTGGGGGCTCGCATATCTGGAATCGCTGCTGCGAGCCGCCGACTGGTCCGCCAGCGCCAATCCAAACCCAGAAGGAGAGATCAACGAATGAAACCCGTGACTTCAAGTTTCTCCGTCAATGTTGATCCGACAAACCCCGGCCAGTTCTTCGCCTGCTGCGGATTGCTGGAACTTGCAGACCGCCTTTGGCCCAACGCAGAAGGCTGGTTTGAGCCAGACGGTCGGAAGTTTAATGTGGCGTGCGGCCCGCACACGCTGGACGAGTTCATCAAGGCGATTGCAACCGCAACGCTGGTTCATCTTGACCCCGAAGATCCCTATTCGTCGCCGATTCGAGTTGGGACACCGTTTCGCGAGTTCGACATCGACTGGTGGGTATTCGATCAAACCGGAGCTCGCGACTTGAAGGTCTGGGCTGGGACGATGGAGAGCTTTGGTATTGCCAGAGCGATGCAACACGCGATCCGGAACTCGCTCTTGCAATCCGCCGAAATCCTCAATCTGGGCATGGTCGTTACCAACCCCGACGATCCAGGCAAGAAGAAAGAGCCGTTCTATTTTGACGCTCGCCGCTCACCCAATGCCCATTCACTCGACGTTGGTTTTTCGGCTAACGATCTTGGAGTAACGAGCACGGCGCATCCTGCGGTTGAACTTCTGTGTCTGATCGGAATCCAGGTCGCGAGGCCGTCCCGCACGAGCCAGAAGCGAATTTACGACTATTCGCTGTGGACCGTCCCGATCACGACGAATTTGTTGCTCCCGGCCGCAACTGGCGAGCTTCAGCTACCGGACGCACAGAAGTTTCGATTCGAGAACTGGTTCCGGACCGGCCAGAAAAAGCACAAAGCGTTTCGTTCCTCAGTTCCCCTTTCAAATTATGGAGACCAACAATGACAAAGCTCACACAATTCGATTCATACCTGAAGGACGATGGCCCCGCAGCCATTGTGCTCAAGCAACCGATGATGCCCGTGGAAGGCGAAGACGGAGTGCTGTTTCCAGCGACGTACGCTTCCGGAGACGGATTTGCCGGAGGCTACAACATCGATACTGACGCAAGTGGCAGAAACGTTGCGTTGATTGACAGCGTCGGTTCGCAGGCCAACCGCATCGAACCAATCTTCGGCGAAGAGGATTACAAGCATCTCGTTCCGCAGATCGTGGTGACCGCCGGAGAAAAGAACGTCAGCATTCTTGAAGCGGGGCATCGCGCGGGCGATGCGCTGGTTCGTTGCTCGTCGCTTCATGCGGGATTGCAGGCTGCGTTTCGCAGCGTATTGAAAGGCAATGCCACAGACCTCGCGAAGCTGGCTCCGACCTCGCTTGTGTTTGGGGTCTGGGACTCGCGTGACACGCAAGCCAAACTGCCTCGTGTCATTGCATCCACGATCCGCGCATACAATGTCCGCAAGCTCACACGTTCTGCCCAGTTCAATCCAGCAACGGAATACGTCAACGACCAATTGCTGGACGAGCCCACTGACAAGGCAACGAAGGATGCCTATTCCGAACGCGGCTTCATTCACGTTCCCGCGACCGGTTCGCACGGCGGCGTCATCGCCGACGGCGGCATTCTGAGGACCGCAACTCTCGGACTGGCTGCGGTCCGCTTGCTTCACGCGGGCAAGGATTCTGCCAAGACGCTCGAACTTCGTCGATACATCCTTGGCCTGAGCCTCGTGGCGTTCACTCACAATCCGTCCGGCTATTTGCGGCAGGGCTGCATTCTGGTGCTGAACCCTGACAAGCCCGCCGAATTCGTTGAGGTCTATCCGTCCGGTGAACGCAAACCATGCAAGATCACGCACGCGGCTGCATTGGAGTTCGCCACGGAAGCCGCGAAGGCGTTCGGCGTGGGCGAAAGCAAGACAGTCCCGTTCGACAAAGAGAAAGCCAAAGCCGACGTGAAAGGCGAAGGGGATACCAAGACTAAGGGCAAGAAGGGCAAAAAGGCTGTTGCGGCCGAAGGTGGCGACAATGCCTGATTACCTCCGTTTCACCATTCGGTTTCTGCAACCACTGGTTCACGGACGCTGCGACGGTGACGAACCGGAATGGCCGCCATCGCCGCTGCGATTGTTTCAAGCGTTGGTTGCCGCAGCCGCCGCACGATCGAACGAACGAGAGCGAATCGCGAGCCCCGTTGCTGCATTGCGCTGGCTTCAGGAATTGCGAAGTCCCGAAATCGTCGCCTGTGCGGGCGTCGCTTCGGAAGTTCCGACGCAGTTCTACGTTCCCGACAACACGGCTGATCTGCTCGTGCCGTCGTGGAAACGCGGCGAAACGGACAAAGGTCCGAAGCGGACTGAAAAAGTCGTCCTGCCCACGCATCTCGACGGCAAAGCGGTTCATTACCTGTTTCGGTCGTCGAATGCTGATCCACGGAACGTGGATGTTCTCAGGTCGGCAGCTCGCAGCATCACGCATCTTGGTTGGGGGATCGACATGGTCGCGGCGAATGCGGACGTGATCCCGGAAGCCGAGGCGCAGCAGCTTTCCGGTGAACGCTGGCAAGTGGCTCAGTCTGGCGGTGTGGCTCTGCGAGTTCCCAAGTCAGGAACGCTCGATGACCTGATGCGAAAGCACGAGGACTTTCTGAATCGGCTCACTGACGAAGGTTTCAAACCGGTGCCGCCACTGCGAGAGTTTGCAGTGCGTCATTATCGTCGTTCGACCGACCCGGAACTGCGACCGTATTGCGTCTTCACGATTTTGAAACCAGATGCATCCAGCAATCGAGCGTTCAACACCGCGCGGCGGACTCGTGATGTGGCGGCGTGGATTCGGCACGCGGTTGCCGAAGTTTGCCAGCCAGCCGGTTGGCCCGACTTCCTCGCTTTCGTGCATGGCCACGGCTCCGATGGCCAACCGAACCGAAGCGAGAACTCCAGCCACCGGTTTCAATATCTGCCGTTGCCGACGATCAACTCGCACCTGCATCGCGTGGAATCGATTCGTCGAGTCATGGTCGTGGCACCGCCAGCATGTCAGGATCGCATCGACTTCATTCGTCGCCGACTTCTGGGCCATGCACTGAAATGGGAAGGCAACGAAATCGGTGTGTTGAATGTTCAGCTCGGCAAGGACTGGGTCCGCGACCAATACACCGGAGCTGCTACAACCTGGACCAGCGTCACGCCGGTGATTCTCGACGGCTACGACGACCGAAATGCAGCCAAGACGGAGAAGCTGCTTCGCAAAGCTCTGGCCAACGCCGGAATCATTGCCGAAATCGACGAACTCGATTGGCAGCCATTCGGATTCCTTGCCGGAGTGGAACCGGCTCGTACTTTTGTACGCCCGGAAAAGCTTCATGGCACGATGCTGCATGTACGATTGCAGTTCAAGCGATCGATTCCAGGCCCGTTAGCGCTCGGAGCAGGACGGTATCGTGGTTATGGCCTATTGGTGAAGGATGAACGATGAATCACGATGGTCAATCGGCATTGCCATCGGTGACTCGGACGCTACCTCAGGCCGAGTTGTTTCATCGCGCCATCGTCGGCCGAGTTGCCAAGGGGCAGCGAGTGCATTGCCCGGAGCTCACTGGCAAAGTTGAAGACGGACGACCGCTGTGCGACGGCCACCGTCATGCTCATATGTTGCCGTTGGATTTGGATAACGATGGCCGATTGGATCACATCGTCGTTTACGCACCGATGGGTTTGGGAGACGCGGCGCAGCGGGGGATTCGGACGTTGCGGCGGACTTGGACCAAAGGGGGTGTCGGGAACTTGCAACTTGCTGTGGCTGGCAGCGGTGACTTGGAGATGCTGCGACGGCTTCCTGAACCGCTGGCGGGTGAAATTGAAAAACTGATCGGGCCGCGCGAAGGATCGCAAAGCTGGACGAGCATCACTCCGTTTGTTCCACCTCGTTTTTTGAAGCCGCGTGGTAAGAACTCGTTGCTCGGACAAGTCAACGCGGAACTGGAATCGCGCGGCTTTATTCACGCGGAACAAATTGATGTCTTGCCAAAAGAGTCAACCGCGCTGCGGCACTTCGTTCGTCGCCGACAACGCAGTGGAGATTCGCCACCGGTGGATGTTGGTTACGCGTTGCGATTGACATTCGCCGAGCCGGTTTTCGGGCCAGTCTCGCTCGGCTACGCTTCGCACTTTGGCTTGGGATTGTTCGCGGGACGGGTCGACCAGTGAGCGGCGGTGAGTCATGAGCTCGGAGACGGAGATCGGAGAATTCTCGCAAAACTGAAACTGACCGAGAAGAAATTACCGACGGATTGGAGGCAGCTCGCGGCGTTACGGTCGGTGGCGGTGAAACGCGCGAAGAACGGATATTGGTGGCGGTTATGTTGACAATTGAAGTTTGCGCGGCGCGACCGGGCTACAATGCGCGAGGGCTGGAGTGTCGCGTACGGTAATCTAAGGAGTAATAGGGCATGGCAAAATCTTCTAAGGCTAGATCAGTTAGTACAAAGACTGTCGAAATTGACTGGACTCAGGGGCTTGACAACCAGGCGGTTCTCGAAGCTCTGGAGGAGGCGACGGTCGATGCATATGACGAGTATGAACAGCACTTGGGCTTGTTGACGGTGATTGGGGACGAATTGGCGTTTCCGTTTAAGGCGAAAGTGCTGGGCGAAGTCGTTAACGTCGTCGATATGGAATGGCCCAAGAACGACGAATTTGGGTTGGATTTGGTTTGTGAACGCAACGGTGAACGCCACCGGATCGAGGCGCGATCGGTACTGTTGTTGAAACCGTTTCCAGATGGGCATCTGTTTTTGGCGGCATATCTCGATTGGAAGCGTCGAATGTGACTCAGTATCTCGTGGTGTATGGTTACGCGCGGTTCGAATATCGGTTTGCTCGCAATAACGCGAACCAACGCAGCGCAATGCAGCGAACTACACCTTGTCGTTATGGTACACAGACAATAATGAGTGAACATCAATTCGTCCATTTCTTAGCCTTGGATCGGCCGTTGGATGACGAGCAGTTGGAGTACATGCGGCGGCAGTCGTCGCGGGCGGAGATTTCTAAGTGGGAATTTACGAACGAATATCACTACGGAGACTTCCGCGGTAATGCCCAGGAGATGTTGCAGCGTGGTTATGACGTGCATCTGCACTACGCCAACTTTGGCATTCGGAAGTTGATGTTCCGGCTGCCGATGGGGTTGCCGTGCGAGCCGCAGACGTGGAAAGCGTTCCTGCCGGAGTGCGGAGTTGATTGGTATCCCGACAAAAAAGGACGCGGCGGCGTTCTGGAGATTCAACCGGAAGCGGATGCCGGTACGTATGACTATCTAGACTGTGATGTGCAGGAGTTGGCGGAAATTGCGCCCGTTCGCGAGCTGTTGCTGCAAGGCGATTTGCGGCCGCTGTATGTCATGTGGTTGGTTTGTAACAGCGATGAAGAAAAGCTTGAGCCACCGGTGCCGGCAGGATTGAAAAGCTTGCCGCCCTGTGTGTTAGCGATGGCAAGTTTTTACGAAGTCGGGGAGGATCTATTGCAAGCGGCGGCGGAAGTCTCGTTGCCGCTAGTGGAAGGCGGTTTGAGTCACGACGCTCAAGTGAAGAATTGGATTCAGCAGCGCTCCAAGGACGAACTAGAAGAACTCGCGACGCAGTTATTGACGGGAGACGTGGCGAAGGTGCGCGCCGAAACGCTCGCTCGCGTTCGTGACGAATCGGGGGCGATTGCTTGGCCGACTAGCAAACCCACGCGGACGCTCCGCGATTTACACGCAGCGGCAGAGATCATTCACCAGCATCGAAAGCAACTGAAAGCACAGGCCAAGGAAAAGGCTCGTCGAAAACACTTGGAAAAACTTGCCGCCGATCCGCAACAGGCCATCGCTCAGGCGGCAACGCTGGTCAAACAGCGCTCAACGAAAAACTACGACGAAGCCGCGAAGTTGCTCGCGGATTTGCGCGAGGCGCTCGGGCCGGACCGTGGTCCTCAGCAAGCGGAGTCTGCGGCGGAGAGACTCCGCAGCGAGAATCCTACACTGAAGTCGCTCGTATCGGCGATGCGGAAACAGGGACTGCTATTGAAAAAGACACTGTGAGCATGGGCCCAGTCTGTTGAAAACTTGGGGTTGACCTCGAGATTTTTTCACGCTGATTTCGTGACGTAGGTTTTCCGTTAAACCCAATACCGTTCAACAAACGTGGGGAATGTTTATCTCCACTTGTGGCACTAAGGCGAGCGGCAGAGGAGAGTCTACCGTAACCCGAC
>SYJV01000036.1 GCA_005798335.1 Planctomycetaceae bacterium
AGTCAATCCAGGCTCTCACTCGCTTGCGCTTCGGGCTTGTATTGGTAAATTCCCATCTGCCGCTCGCCTAAGCACATTCGCCTGGAAGCACGAGGGATTGAATTTTGCAGTGCTGTGTGGATTAAATTGCGATCGACCGATTTGCTAGGGCCTTAATCATATGGCTGGATTCACGAAAGCCATTTCCAAGTCGATTTCGTGGACACTCCAAGTTCCATTGTCGTGGGGACTTGGGCAAGTCGAGATTCATTTGTCATTGTTTGTTAGTGTTCTGTTGTGTTCGCTCGGACTGGTTGCATCGGCGACATTGATTCCTGACCAGCCGCAACTGGCAGATTTGAATTATGCCGCAGTAACTCTCCCGATAATCTGGATCGTAAGTTTGTTGGTCCGATTGGCAGTGCAGATTCTGGCGATCGGTATTCATGGCAATGACTTGGAAACAGTAGTGGGGCCGACCGGTAATCTGTCGACGGATTACGAACGATTAGAAGGCCCGGTTTTGCTGACCTATTCAGTTGCCGGACAGGCCGCGACACTGCTGCTGGCGCTGTTGGGATTCACCGTCCATGCGGCGATTTCTCATCCATCGACTTCGATTGCCGAGGCATTTAACTTTCATGGAGGCTGGGACAGCAGAGGTTGGGCCTCGCAAATCCTGTGGGTAAACCTATTCCTGTTTGTATTGCATTTACTTCCATCAGCGCCGTTTGACATGCGAGCCTTTGCGTTCGGATGGTGGAAGATCGCCAATCGCAAACTGGCAATTTCCGGAGCGTATCGCGGCCTAGGAAATCTTAATTCCCACTTGGCTTCAATTCTCGTTGGAATCGGCATGACAATTCTGGCTCTCGATTTTTTCACACCGCGTCAGTTGGCAGGCGGAGCTCTCGTATTTGTGCCGGCAGCGTATTTGTATCTGGTCAGCCGATGGGAGCATTCGCTGGCCAGCGATATCGATGACCTTAACCAATTGGATCGGCAGCTAGGAGCCGCACTGTTCGATTCCAGTTCGCAACTTGAGCCGTCCAATGCCAAAGCACGATCGGTGCAGGCCGCACATGCGGGAATCGACCCTGTCGACGAATTCGGTAAATTTGTCGAGCAACCGAAGCGCGACGAAAGTTTGGACGTCGATAATATTCTTCGCAAGCTCTATCGCCATGGTGATGCGTCGTTGACTGCTTCCGAGAGAGAAGCTTTGCTAACCGCCAGCCGGCAAATTAAGGCCAAGCGTAACTCTGAGAGCAGAAACCGGCCTTCATAACACCCGCCGCAACGCCTGGAATCTCGCGGTAGGGCTGCTCTCCGGCACTCGGGCTGTGCTGTCGATCTTAACCTTGCGAGATATCCTGCCCGAACGCTATACGCAGCCCATGACAGTCCTCGATAACTACTTCGCGCATTAAGTAAACGCGGGTTACTGGACCCTCAATGATCTTGGCACCGCTTTCGCGCAATTGAATGGATAGCTGATCAACACTGTCCACATGGATATACGCATCATAGCCGACGTTGCTGCGATTTCGTGTCGGACCTGATGAATCACGATCTTGGTTGAAGTAGAACTCGACGGGGCCTCGACCGACCATCGCGAAAACTGGCGGACTGCCAAAATAACCGAGATGTTCGAACCCAAGAACGTCGCAATAGTAATTGGAAGCTGCAACCACGTCTGGAACTGTAAACTGTGGAGCTACTGAGCGAAACGCAGGCTGTGTATTTGCGAATTCGGTGGTCATTATCGAAATCCAGTTTGAACTGGTCACTGATCGGATAAAATACGGCCTACAAACTCGGCTAAGTTTCTTGTTCTTTATTATATCGATTGCCCACTACCAATCTCAATCGTTGTACAAATTCAACCTTTGTACAAATTCAATTGGTCGCCGATCCGGCACGTTCGGCTGAATCACTTTTGATTCTGCAAAGTTGTGCGAACTGGTAACTCAGATCCCGATTCAGTCGCTACAATAAGGTCTTCAATCAGGCAATGGAACTAGAGAAGTACAAAAGTACTAAGCGATACGAATGCTCCAAAAAAATTTGCCCATCGTCGAACCTCAGCCAACAACTTCAGTCAATATCGACGAATTACCTCATGGCAGTATTCGTGGAAAATACTCGTTTGTCAGCTTGGGATGTCCTAAGAACTTGGTTGACAGCGAACGGATGCTCGGACGGCTCCGCGATGACGGATTCCAGTTGGTTGAAGACCACGACTCAGCAGACTTCGTAGTAATCAACACTTGCGGCTTTATCGATAACGCGCGCAAGGAGTCCTTTCAAGCCATCGACCAGATGCTTGAGCTCAAGCGTCAAGGAAAGATCCGAGGTGTCATTGTCGCTGGTTGTTTAGCGGAGCGAGAAAAAGAGAATCTTCTCCTGCAGCGCCCGGAGATCGATTCGTTAGTGGGCGTATTTGGTCGAGATGACATTACTCGATTGGCCAGCAATCTCGTCGATGGGCTGGACGAGCAGCGCTCTATATTTCGCCCCGCGCCCATTCGTGCACTGGACGACAGCAACCGATTGCGAATTACGCCCAAGCACTTTGCGTACTTAAAGATCTCCGAAGGTTGTGATCGACTATGTACATTTTGCGCGATCCCAAAGATGCGGGGCAAACACGCCAGCAAGCCGCGCGATCAAGTTCTTGCGGAAGCTCGGCAGTTGGCGGACAGCGGTGTGCGAGAATTAATCATCGTAGCACAAGATACTACTTACTATGGAATGGATATCTACGGCCAACCGGCATTGGCAGGCTTGCTGCGCGAACTTGAGCAAATTGAAGGGCTCATGTGGATTCGCTTGATGTATTTTTACCCGATGTACATCGACGACGAATTGATCAACGTTATTGCCCAGTCCAAGAAGATCCTGCCCTACATCGACATGCCGCTGCAACACATCAGCGACAGCATGCTCAAGCGGATGGCGCGGCGAGTAACTCCATCGCAAACGCGTGAATTGATTGCATCGTTGCGTCAGCGGATCGATTCGTTGGTCCTGCGGACTACATTCATCGCAGGTTTTCCTGGCGAGACGAACGCAGATGTTGACGAACTGGCCAGCTTTATTGAAGAATTTCGCTTCGAGCGATTGGGAGTGTTCACTTATTCACTCGAGCCGGACACGCCAGCGGCACGTTTGCCCGAACATCTTTCCGACGACATTAAACAGCAGCGTCGCGAGCGATTGATGGGAGTACAGCAGACGATTGCATTCGACTGGTGTCAAAGTCAAGTGGGAAGCGCCGTCGAAGTCATCATCGACAAGGAAATTGACGGCACAAAAAACGTTTGGCTGGGTCGTTCGTTTGCGGACGCTCCGGACGTGGACGCCGTCGTATACGTAACGGGACGAAAACGAACTCCGTTAGCGCCCGGCCATATCGTGCCCGTCGAGATTGTGGGGCACCGCGATTATGACCTCATCGCGGCGGCAGTAGGCAATCCGCGCTAGGATCAAACTCTCTATGAACTCGTCCAGCTCGAATTCATCCGTGGACCCCAGCAACCGAATTGTAAATGTCCCGAATTTCTTGTCCACACTTCGATTGGTTTTGGCAGTTGCGGTGGGTGTATTGATCGAGTTTCAAGCTTTTTTTGAGGCAATGTGGATATTCATATTCGCGGCGAGCACCGATTTCGTGGACGGTTATTGGGCGCGAAGATTTAACCAGATTACCAAATTGGGACGGGTGCTTGACCCATTTGTGGACAAGATCATTATCTCTGCGTCCATGATCGCGTTAGTTGCGTATCCGGAAAGCTGCATTCGACCATGGATGGTGACAGTGATCATTGGTAGGGAGTTGTTGGTCACCAGCTTGAGAAGTATGGTCGAAGGTAAGGGAGGCGATTTCTCGGCTCGCTGGCTGGGTAAATGGAAGATGCTGGCCCAATGTTCGGCCGTAGTCGCTTCGCTGCTGCTGCTCGGCAATCCAAACGTCGCTTGGTTGTACTGGACGACTCAGTTGCTGGTGTGGATCGCCGTCATTCTGACGATAGCATCCGGCGCGGATTATGTTCGACAGATTGTCGTTCTGGGACGGTCCAAGTCCGCTGCCATTCCACCATCCTTGAATTAGGCAGGCAAACCATGGAAACGATTTCTTGCCCCAATTGTCACAAGCAATATCGATTGCCCTCAGAACATCTTGGCAAACAAGTTCGCTGTCAGAGTTGTGGCGATATTTTTACGGCTGCGTTTCCGAAATCGAACGAACCGCCACCGATTCTGCCGCTCTCCGGTACGTCGCGCATCGCTGATGAAATCGACTACGAGATCTTTGGTGACGATATGCAGTATTGTGAAATCACGCTTGATCCGCGGGAGGCAGTGATCGCCGAAGCGGGCGCCATGATGTACATGAGCGCCGGGATTCAAATGGAAACCGTGTTCGGGGACCCCAATCAGCGCGGCGCGGGATTTTGGAACAAGATGCTTTCGGCCGGGAAACGAGTCTTGACTGGTGAATCGCTTTTCATGACCGTCTTCACCAATCAGGCCAGCCGACGTGAGCAAGTAGCCTTCGGGGCACCTTATCCGGGCCGAATCGAGGCGTTGCACCTGGACAAACTCGGTGGAGAAATTATTTGCCAGCGAGACTCTTTCTTGTGCGGTGCCAAGGGTGTCGAAATATCGATCGCCTTTCAAAAGAAACTGGGCGTGGGACTGCTTGGCGGCGAAGGCTTCATAATGCAGCGTTTGCGTGGCGATGGAGTAGCCATCATTCACGCTTGCGGAACCATGATGCATCGCGAGCTGGTTGCTGGCGAAATGTTGCGTGTCGATACCGGTTGTATCGTTGCCTTGGGACCAAGTGTAACCTACGACATTCAGTTCAACGGCAGCATCAAGAGCGCTATGGTCGGCGGCGAAGGCTTGGTGTTTGCAACGCTAACTGGGCCAGGTCCCATTTGGTTACAAAGCTTGCCATTTGCTCGATTGGCGCGCCGATTTTCGCAGGGAGCCAGCACTTCCAAGGAGCAAGGCTCTGTACTCAATTCAATCGGCGGACTGGGCGGCATGTTGATGGGTGACAATGAATAAAGTGCGCCTTTTTAAGGCACCCATATCACTCAAAAAAAGAAAACCCCGGAAAAAATGGCATTTCCTGGATAAGCGTAGATCGGGCAGGTGGATGCAGCATGCTAGTGAGGGGAGCCACGGCAAAACGGTGGCCAATGAAAGCTCGGAGCGATCCGGGCTTTTTTTATTTACAGAGTCAACTGATGAACTGGTCGTAATCTGCATGTGTGCCGATCCAATACCAGATGTTTATCCCATCTTCGATGACGTAGAGCGCTCGATAGGAGCGGGTGATTGAAATGGAAAATGTTCTAGGAAGATGCTGACCAGTACCGTCATGCAATAGGTGTTTCTCAAGGAAGGGTGGTCCGGATTGGCATGGAAGAGTGGAACAATTGCCCGAACCATCTCTTGAATCGTCGTTGGCAGATTGGCGTACTGTTCACGGAACTGGCGGGTTGTCCTATTCTTCGAACGAAAGGAACTGCTCAGTCTTGCCATCCCGATGTTCCTTTAAAGCCTCTTCTTGCATGGCAACTAGTTCAGGAGTCATCGTGCGAACTGTTGCCTTGCGATCTTCAAGCAAGGCGACCATTTCCTTAATGCAGTTCTCGAAATGCGCACGAAGCTGTGGGGCAAGCGCCAAGTGCTCCCGATGAATTGCTTCTGCAAAGTACTTCGCGGTTGCTAACCACACTTTAGAAAAATAAACAATGGCAGCATCCTGGGCTCGGTATTCTGAGTCGGTAATCGAACCCAAAATGAAGCGACGGCGAAGCTCATCATCACTGGCAAGCAAGGTGTGTTGCGTATTGATGGTCGCTTGCATCGCTTGCTCAATCTTTTCGGAGACTTCAGAGTCGATACGCGCAACCATTACGCCGTCAATTTCAGAGCGAAACCGCTGGGATTGGTCCCGAACTGCCGACAAAAGATCTGATGAATCCGAAAGAATCATTGCGAATCTCCTTAAGTCAATATTCTAATACCAAGCAACAAATGGCGAAATGGAGATTGAGCAAGATGGGCTGCTCGATCATTTCGCCCGATTGGCCTGCTGTCTCGCATGTTCCGCCGCGCTTTGGGCTTGGATACGTAGCTCGATCTGATGGGCCATGCGCTGGTCGCTCGCTAAGGCGAGCGGCAGATGGGAATTTACCAAGGCCTAAGCGAATACAAGCCCGATACGCAAGCGAGTGCGTCAATCCTGGCATACACTCACTTGCGCTTCGGGCTTGTATTGGTAAGAAACTATCTGCCGCTCGCCTAATAGCTAGAGGCGTACCCTACGACGAGGTGGCGGCTGATGTTCTTGCTGATGCGCGTTCAGGGGTTGAGACGATGCGAACTTCTTGCCCTAAAACAAACCGACGTGGATTGGTCCCGAAACGTCATTTGTATTCATTCACCCAAGACAGGCTATCGAGAATGCCCCTACCTATTAACTGCGCTCAAGTCCGCGCCCGAGGTTACCCTGCGCCTAATTCACGGCTACGTGCCATCAATTGCGTTCTACCCGTTGAACTGAGCTAGCCGAACAGTTCCCTAATACGTGATCAACGAATGGCTAGGTCATGATTCGGCCACGGCCGAAAAGCACTACTTACGCAGATAACAGACGACCGCAAAATGCGGCCTGTGAAAAATTACCGTCACCACTGCCGCCATCAATTCCAATCTGGCCATATCACGAGCTTCCAACTTGACGGCAAGTCAAAACCCTGGAAAACGTGGCTTTTTCCTAGGTAAGCGTAGATAGATCAATACCCCGTAGGGGAGTCGAACCCCTGTTACCGGACTGAGAACCCGGTGTCCTAGGCCACTAGACGAAGGGGGCGGATGCCGCGAACCGCCCATTTTGGCGGGTGCAGGGAAAACTGTCAACAGCCCGTTTCCCTCGAATTCCCCCGAACGGAAAACCTAGGTCCTAGTTCCCAATGGTCGCAGGCATCTTGCGTTC
>SYJV01000313.1 GCA_005798335.1 Planctomycetaceae bacterium
ACATCGGCAACAGCGCTGTCACCAGCAATCGAGATGAGGAACTGGATAAACTCCATACAGCGGTGCATTACGGCGCGGATACCGTGATGGACCTCTCGACCGGCAAAGACATCGACCGGATTCGCCAAAACATCGTCGACGCTTCGCCCGTCCCCATTGGCACTGTTCCGATATATCAAATGTTAGAGGAACTCGGTGGCAACATCGAAGACATGCGGCCTCAACATTTTCTCGACATGGTCGAGCACCAGGCTAAGCAAGGCGTAGATTACATGACCATCCACTGTGGAGTGCTCATGGAACATCTGCACTTGACCGTCAATCGTGTTACTGGAATCGTCAGCAGAGGTGGATCGTTGATTGCTAAGTGGATGATGGTGCATCGAAAACAGAATCCGCTGTATGATCATTTCGATGACTTGTGTGACATCATGCGGCAGTACGACGTGACGTGGAGCTTGGGAGATGGCCTGCGCCCTGGCTCAATTGCTGATGCCAGTGACGCCGCTCAATTCGCAGAGTTGGATGTGCTCGGAAAACTGGTCGCGCGCAGCTTGGAAAATGGGACGCAGTGCATGGTCGAAGGGCCAGGGCACATCCCCATGCACCAAATCGACATGAATATCAAAAAACAAATCGAAATTTGCCACGGTGCGCCGTTCTACGTGCTGGGACCTTTGGTTACCGATATCGCGCCGGGTTATGACCATATCACCAGCGCAATCGGCGCGGCACTGGCCGGCTGGAGCGGTGCGGCCATGTTATGCTACGTGACCCCCAAGGAGCATTTAGGCTTGCCGAATCGCGAAGACGTCAAACAAGGTGTCATCGCATATAAGATCGCCGCCCACTCTGCCGACTTGGCTCGCCAGCGACCAGGCGTTCAGGATCGCGACGACGCTCTCAGCCGAGCGCGATTCGCATTCGATTGGAACGAACAGTTTCGATTGTCGCTTGACCCTGAAACCGCCCGAGCCTACCACGACGAAACATTACCGCAAGAAACGTTCAAGAGCGCCCACTTTTGCAGCATGTGCGGCCCCAAATACTGCTCGATGCGAATCACAGAGGACATTCGCAAAATGTCTCAAGCGCAGCAATTGGTAGCCATCGAATCCGTCGCGAAATGAAACTTGTTCCACCAGCACCTTAGTTAGCATCAACGTTTCCGCATCAAACGAATTTGTTGAAATGACCGGGCTTCCGATCGCGCTCTTCGAGCAACCTCGCGGGCAAACTACTTCAAGCCAGCGCTATGAACGATGACGAGTCACTGGAATCAACCACGCCGGCTGAGCGAATTCAGTGGCATCGATTGTTCGGTATCGCATTGGGAGACTTGCTGGCAGGGTCGCCGTGGGAAGTGGAGCTGGAGAAGGAACTGTCGATGCGGCGGCAACTGCTCGACGTGGTTATTTTGCGGCGCGTCCCAGGCAAGTTCGAAGGTCGGCTGCCGGATGGCTTGGAACCGCTAACGGATTACAACTTACTGACATTCAAGTCTTTTCACGAGTCGCTCGACGATTGGACTTTGAAGGAACTGACTGGCCATTTTGTCAACTATCGAAAACAATTGGCTGCGCCGAACGAGCCGCTTGTGCCCGAGGACCGATTTCGGCTTTTGGCGGTCTGCGCCAGGTTCCCAAGAAAACTGAATCGCGAACTTGAGCTTCAGCGCCTTTCGAATGGCGTTCATGAAGTCGTTCGCGGAACGGACAAAATCCGCGTGATCGTCTTGAACGAAATTCCGTTGGAAGAGCATAATAGTCTGTGGCACTTGTTCAGCGCGGTTCCGGAAAAGGTTCAATTTGGGGCGGAGTATTATCGCCCAAAGACGCGAGATACCAGCGGCATTCTGAATCGTTTGTTTGAAAGTTATAACTTGGAGGGATTGAGCATGCCCTACACCATCGTCGATTTCCGCCGTGACTTCGCGCGAGATCACTTGAGCCTGCTGACACCTGCCGAACGCGTCGAAGGTTTGCTGCCGGAGGAACGGGTAAAGGGTTTGCTGCCGGAGGAACGGGTAAAGGGTTTGCCGCCGGAGGAACGACTAAAGGGTCTGCTACCGGAGGAGCGACTAAAGGGTCTACCGCCGGAGGAACGGCTGAAGGGTCTGCCACCGGAGGAACGACTAAAGGGCTTGCAACCGGAGGAACGGCTGAAGGGCTTGCAACCGGAGGAACGGGTAAAAGGTTTGCTGCCGGAGGAACGGGTAAAGGGTTTGCCAACGGAGGACCGGTTAAAGGGCTTGCCCGCTGACGAGCGTTTAGAAGGTCTAGCACCGGACGAGCTGCGCAAGTTGATAGAATCAGCCAGATGGAAGCTGGAACGAGGAGACGATGTTAGGACCGATTGAGTGGAGTTTTTAGGAAGGTTGTTAATCACCTTCTTCGAGGAACTTCGCGGGAAAATGGTGCAATTTTTGGCGGAACATTATCGCCCAAACACGCGAGATACCAGCGGCATATTGAATCGTTGTTTGCGAATTGTAACTTGGAGAGATTGAGCATGCCCTACACCATTGTCGATTTCCGCCGCGACTTCGCGCGAGATCACTTGAGCTTACTGACGCCAGCCGAACGCGTCGAAGGATTGACATTCGTGGAGCGCTTTACAACCGAGGAGCGGCTGAAGGGGTTGACCAACGAGGAACGCTTGCGAGGCTTGCCCGTCGAAGATCGTTTAGCAGGCTTGTCACCGGAGGAATTACGTGAATTGATCGAATTAATAAGACGCAAGCTGGCGGAGAGTGGCTATGTGCAATCCAATAGTGAGGAATCTTAAGAAAGAATGGGCATGATAGAAATTGGCGGCTTTCGGACGCGGACGTGCGGCGGCGATAACCGGCGAGCGTTCGTGCGGATGGCGGCTTCTCTGCCTGCCGCTTGGGGTCTAACGGGAGTTGGTAACGCGTGCGCTGCAAACTCTTCGCATGCCAAGTCCGTCATGGTCATTTGGCTTTGGGGTGGGCCGAGTCAATTGGATACTTTTGACCCCAAGCCAAAAGCACCTTCAGAATTTCGTGGCCCATTTTCGTCAATCTCAACACGCAGCCCAGGCGTGATGTTCAGCGAACTCTTTCCGCGATTGGCCGACCGTAGCCACCAACTCGCAGTGATTCGTTCGACCGTATTCTCTGGCAATCATGGATTGGGACCGCTGACCGGCTCGATCGTACCGATGGGTCAGCCAAACTTCGGGTCTATCGTTGCCAAGCAGCGCCGAAGCGAGCGACAGTTGCCAGCCTTCGTCTCGATTGTACCTCCCAAAGGGCCTTCGCACGGAGCGTTTTTACTGACTCAAACCGGACGCGGTGGCGGAAATCTAGGAGCCAGCTATGACCCATTTATGGCTTCCTGTTCTGCCGAGGGTGCTACGGAATTGCGAGGGTTGAAACTGATCGACGGCCTCTCGCTGACGCGACTGGAAGATCGTCGCACGCTGCGCGGTGAATTGGATCGACTCAAACGACGCGCGGACGGCGCCTACGAACAATGGAATGATCAATACGACAGTGCCTATCGATTGTTGACATCGCCCGATTCGCTCAAGGCGTTCGACTTGAGTTTGGAGCCGACTAGGGAACGCGAACGTTACGGTCGCAGTAGTTTCGGACAAAGCCTGCTGCTGGGTCGTCGATTGATCGAAGCCGGAACACCCTATATACAGGTCAACTGGAGTTTAGGAGTTGACTCGGTTGATGAAGGGACAAACACCGGTTGGGATACTCATTACAACTCGTTCGGATTAATGGTCGACTATTTGGGACCAATTCTCGATCACGCACTATCGGCGTTGCTGGACGATTTGGACCAACGTGGACTGTTGAGCCAAACGTTGGTGCTGGCGACTGGTGAGATGGGAAGAACGCCCAAAATCAATGCTACTGGCGGACGCGACCATTGGGCGACCTGCAGTACTCTGTGGGCAGGAGCCGGAATCGCCGGTGGGCGGGTCATCGGTGCCACCGACAGCATCGGCGGACATCCGATCACCAAACCAATCGATGCGGCCATGGTAGGTGCAACCATCCTTGATCGAGCCGGAATCGATCTGGCGACTCGTGAGCAGTCGAAGTTTGTGCCGGGTGCGGAAGTGATCCATGAATTGTTTTGACCCGCTGCGCGTTCTGCGATACTGTGCGTCTGCTATCTTCGCCACCGGTATGTTACTCAATCCAATCTGCACCAGCGGTTGCGACCAAGAACGCGTTCAATTAACGTTTGACGGACGGATCAAGCGTGACCCAGTTGTTTTGCCCGACGGCCAGCACATCGTTTATTCCACGGTCACCGACGAAGGCTTTTCTCGTTTGATGCGGTTGAAACTGAAAGACGGCTCGACAGAACTGTTTCAGCCCGATTCAAATCCGGATCGCGAATTGACGGTTTCCGCGGACGGTTCGGTGTATGCATTTGTATACGTAACCACTGATGGACAGCGCGGGCGCGTGATCGTCAAGGATACGGTCCGCTCTACGACGGTGACGCTCGAGCCTGGCGCGTTTGGTTTGTGGCCGACGCTTACTCCCGATGGCCGGCGAGTGGCCTTTACCGTAGACGCTGGTCCAGTCGTCTGCGTCGATTTATCGCAACTCACAGGTTCGATCACTATGAAAGTCGAACCAAAGTCAGCGGGGGCCGTTTCGCGATTGACGGAGGAAGCAGCTCGCTATGGAGACCTGTGGCCTAAGTTCTCTCCAGATGGCAGCCGGATAGTGTTCGGTTCGCGCCGAGACGATGATTTCGAAATTTACATTATGAACGCTGATGGTACTGCACAACAGCGGTTGACCAGCAGTCCCGGTGTCGATGCGCATCCTACTTTTTCACCGGATGGAAAACGTATTGCATTCACCAGTAATCGTGATCGCGATTACGAGATCTACACGATGAAAACTGACGGCTCCGATGTACGGCGGATAACGAACAAGGAAGGGCGCGACGATTTCGCGCGTTGGCACCCGGACGGCACACGACTGATCGTCGTTTCGTATGTCGCTGGGCACTGCGATTTATTTTCGATCGCCGTGCGGTAATGCGGTAGTCAGAAACTCGCAGTTGGCGTTCAAAGAATGCGGTACAATCTTCGCAGAACATCACCGAATATGTGCAGACTATTGTGAACTGACGTTTTCAAGCGACTTGCGCACGATGCCGTATAAATGTGCTCCAATGGAGTCATTGCATGGTCGATAGACGATTGTTACACGTTGGCCACAAAACAGTCTAGAACTTTGTTCGTTATCCAGCATCGCAATCGCTTCCAAACGAGGTTCGAGCAGCTCTTGTTTGAGATTCGACTTGGCATCTTTAACTTGTTTGACGGGAATGGGGCCGCCGTGAACGGTCGTTAGCGCGGTAGGAACCGAGCCCATTTCGGCGCGAGGAATAATCTTTTCCAGTAAACACTTTTCCAGCCACAAACCTGGAATGTCCAGCGTCACAGATTGCCCTACGCGCGACGCGAAAACACGATAGTCGTCTTGCGCGACCGAAGCGCGGAGTTCTTTCTTCGACTCGACGCCAATACAGGCAAGTTCGTCTCCCTGCTCAATGTACTTTCCCAGCAACTGATGCAAAGTGCGATTGACGACCCGCCCCGATTCGGGCGCACGGACATGCAACGCATCAAACTGCCGATTTATTTCAGCCAACTTTACCGTTTTGGCTTCTCGAGTCTTTGCTTCGGCCTGTTTCGCTGCCAGCTCGCCTTTCTGCTCGAACCGTCTTTCGCGGATCTCAGATGCCCGAATTTCCAATTCCAGCTTCTTCTTCTCGGCGGCCAATTCCTGGTTCTCCATTACCAACAAGAGTTCACCCTGATTGACCATTTGATCGCGCTGGACGTGTATCGCTCGCACGAATCCGTTTGTGCTAGCGCGGATCAACGTCAGGGGCGAATATTCAACGACGGCCGGTGCTCGCTTGGCTCCCGGCCAAGGTACCCAGGCCAAGATCGTAACCAGCGAGACCATCATGCCAGCTAACGTAATCGCGCCGCGCGCAACGGTCGATCGCTGTAACGAATGAGTTTTGATCACGCTGCGCAGCCAAATTATTGGCGGAGCGACCAGCCAAGTGCCGACAGCTAGCACAGCCATCACGAGACTGGCTTCGCCAAACAACGTCGTGGCCGCAATAGTCAATGTCACCGCGACCGACGCTCGCCAAAGCAAAGACAACCAACCATACAACGCGATGAGCATCGAAGTCTGACTTGAAAATTTGATCACTGTGGATCGAATACCTAGCAACCAGTACTTCAAAGCCACATTTACACACCGCTGACCGTGGGAGTAGAGGTTAGTAATTCCACATGCGTCGGAAAGCAGATAGTAGCCATCGAACTTCATTAGGGGGTTAGCGTTGAAGACGAGCGTCGTGAAACTTGCAAGGCAGACGGCGTTATGGCATAAATGAGAAAGCCAGCCAGGTTCGAGGACTGACCATACGATTGCGGCCATGGCCGCAATCCACAGCTCGGCGATCATACCGGCACCGGCCACCATCATGCGTTTCGCCGTCGACGGGAATCGCCAACTCGACGTAACGTCCACATAGGGCAACGGAGCGAACAGCAACACGATGATCCCTGCTCCACGAACTCGGCCCCCCATTACATGGCACGACAAACCGTGAGCCAGTTCGTGAATTACTTTTAATGCGATCCCGCAAACCGCCAGCCAAATCCAGTTGGTGGGTGCAAAGATGCCCTGCGTGGCACTCGTAAAGCGCTCCCATTCGAGCAACACTCGATAGCCGGCAATCAGCGCGATCATCGTTAGAGCGAACAAGGACTGCCAAGTGAACATCCATTTGAACAAATGGGCCAGTCGCTCAAACCATCGATGAGGAACGGAGCAAGAAAATCGAAAAGACAGTGGATTCAAATTAGCCAAGAACTTTTTACGCTGCGATTTATCGACACGCGCCGCCAATACGCCGCCGTCGCGCGACTGTGAAGTGTGTGCTAAATCCATTTCCACCAACCATTGACACAGCGCGATAACATCGGTTTCGGTCAGCGAGTGATGCGGTACCAGCGAGGACAAGCGTCGATACGCTGCATGCATCGACTGGCGACCATCCAGGAGAGTAACGAAACAATACTCGAGCGGTCCCAAGCGAAAGAACCGCGAATTCAACGTGTCTTCCACGAGGTAATAGGCACTGTCACCGGATCCCCGAGTGGAAAATGTGAGATGCTTATTCAGCTCCAACACGATGGAGCCTGCCTCGAGTACTGACCTGTCAATCGCTGGTTCCATATCGTTCACCAGGAGAGTCGCTTGAGGAGAAACTCATAAGGCTGATGAAACAAGATCCAGGCGATCGAATGGCGATCGCCAGCGATGCGCGCGCGTCCCTTCATCCCAGGACGTAATTTGCCATCGCGGTTATCGAACTCCGCTTCTGCGATGAACACGTTTTCCTCATCGCGAATTTCCGCTCGAGGATGAATTCGAGCGATTTGCGCCTGCCATGTTTCGCTCGAAAAAGCGTCTAAGCGAAACTGCACAAGCTTACCGGACGCAACTCGTTGAATCTCGGTATCGGGAATGGAGATTTCGACGATCATTTTCTCCAAAGGAGCGATCTCGAACAGAGTTTGTCCAAGGCTCAATGGCACGCCTTCAACGCGTTCCAAATCACCACTGGCGATAATTCCATCGACTGGACTGGTGATCTCCAAGTTCTCGGCACGATGATCGAGCAACTCGATTTCTGTCGTCAAACGCTGGGTCTCTAACTGGGATATTTGTTGCTCAGTGTAGTTGTGTGCGACCTGTGCAGCATCGCGTTTCTTGGTAGCTTGATTTAGGTCGGCCAACAATGCGGCTCGCTTCCAATGGATTTCGCGACCATCAATGCGGGCAAGGATATCGCCGCATTTGACGATCTGGCCGGGTTTGACCAACGTCTTTTCGAGAGTTCCTTCAAAGGGAGCTGCAACAAAACGACTGATCACAGGCTCGATCTGGCACCGACAATGGATTCGATGCGATAGAGGCAACACCAACAATACGCATGCAAGGCACGCCGTGGCCAACACAGTTCGTGCTCTAGCAGAATTTGCCGCTTTGCTCCACTGCTCAACCAGCAGGCGCGGGTGAAATGGTAGACGTCGTCCGGTCTGCCAGAGCGCGGTGGCGATCGGTCGCTCGGCAGCTAGCAGAAATCTCGTGGAATCGGATGGATTGGATGAGGTCGAAGAGTCAGTTGAGTCCAGCAACAATAGCGCGCCGACCACTTGTCCGGTCGACGTGTGCAGTGGTAAACATCTGCCTAACAGAGAGCCAGTCGACGAGCAAACTCTCGCCAACTCCGGCGCAATGTTTTGTTCATTTGCCGTTGACCAGCACACAACTTGATCCCGTTGAATCGCTTCGCTGAATGCCGCTTCGTAGGATTGGGTAAGTTCAGACTGCGCATGAAACTGCGCGTTTCCAGAGATTGCGACCAAGCGACATGATTGGGATTCCGTTGATTTTAGCCCAAGCACCACAATGGCACATTTTAGATACGCTTGCAACGCGGCGACTAATGCGATACCGGCATGTTTTTTGTTTGCTGAGGCGACGACGATCTCTAACAACTCGATGATCGCAGATGCATCAGTTACGAAGGAATCCAATTCCCGCAGACGGGACAATTGATGCCATAACGAAACTCGAGCCGACAGCAATTCGACGAACTGTCTAAGCTCTCGCTCGCAAGGAGCACCGTTGAATAGCAGTCCCAGCGTATCACTTGACTGCCTATCGGTTGCGACCTGAACCGCAACTGCCGTACGCGTCGGTGATGCCAATCGACGGACTTCGGTGGTTTGAGTGCGCTGACTGCTCAGACTGGCCGCAGCTAGAGTCCGCAAAAAACCGTCGCAGGATGTGTCGCATTCGCTGGGCAGAATTCGTTCGGTTGCCGAATCATCAGCTCCTATTTCTTTGTGAAAGTAGAAGGCCGCGGCTGTGGTGAACTCTGCTTGATATTCAAGCAATTGCCGGATGAGTTCGCGGACCGAATGGCAACCGAAAACGGCATCTATCGACGTGCAATCCCTAGAAGTTTTCAGTCTGCACGGTGAGCCATTTAGGATTGGCGAATCGAAAGCTTGCTCATGCGTTGTCGTAACAGTTTGCATGTGGGCATCATTCCGCCACGCGAATGCGGCATCGTTCACCGCTGCGTCGTGCCTGATGGGTATTGTCGATACAGATCTTGACGAGCGTAGTTCCGCTTTCCGCGTCATTCACCGGCGCGATGTACTCGACAATTCCAGGAGCTGTAGTTTCATCATGAAAACTCACTTCGATCGGCTGTCCAACTTTCAACGTTACCGACTGAGACCCCAACAAGGTAAAGTTAGCGAGCAGTTTGTCGATTTGGACGATCGTAGCAATTTCAGGAGTGTTGGGAGCTACAAACTCACCTCGATCCTTTCTAACTGCGGTGATGATTCCAGAGATGGGAGCCGCAATCGACCGGCGACGAATTTGCGTTTGAATTTTCTCGTACTCTAGCTTTTTGGCGGCGATGTCTTCCATCACGGCTTGTAGGTTCGCGTCCGCCACAGAAGCCTCTACGCGCGCGCGATCGACTTCCTCCTGACGTGCAAAACCTTCCGACTTGATCTTTTCAAGTTTCTCCAGACGATTGCGTCGCAAATGAATTTCGGCGCGAGCTGCGGACACGCGTCCTTCGGCTTTCATGTTTTGGTCAGCGATCGCGAGCATCGCCAAATGAATCTCGCTGTTCAAACGTGCGAGCGTTTGTCCTTCGATAACGGTTTCTCCCTCGCGCACGAGTATTTCTTCCACGATACCTGTCTCATCCGCAGCAATATCGATCGTACGATAAGGTTCCGTGAAGCCTTCGAATTCGGAGCACTGCGCGACACGACCGAGGGTCAAAGCTAAGACGCTGGGCAGCATCGCCACGACAGTTACGCGAGCGATCGATGAACAAGCTGTACGGAACATACTAGAATCTCTTGCTTGCAACAAAATGGAGCCTGAACGAACGGACAGTTAGCATCGACACGTTTTTTATTGTCGTCTTTCGCTCCGCGAAAGAATGATGTAACGCTACTTTCGCGGAGCGAAAGGCGACACTCATTGTTCGCCCGATGCTTAGGCGAAATCTCTCGGGCCATCTCATGTTCCCCGGCTAACGCTTCGGGTTTCAATCGCCGTAGAGTTTCTGCCGTAATGGCTCTGTCCAACTAAGACAACTTAGCTCGTATTTTGGGACGTTGCGAATTTGCAACAATGTTCGCAGAAAAGCGTGACCGGCCAATCGATACAATGTGCATGGTCAGCCTTTGGTGATCCAAAGATAGCGAATGTTCCCAAAATTATGCCACGCCACCGGTGTAACAATAGACGCTGCTTTGTCGATTTCACATGCCTTCGCGTTATCATTCAGCCGATGCTAAATCCGCTCAATTCGATTACGATGGAAAAATCGTGGAATCAATTATTCACTGCGGCGCCTAATGGTCGGAACAACTACGGTGGATCGCTCGCGTCACCAGCAACTGCTACACGAATCGATAGGTGGCAATACCGATTCGCTGGGGGAACTGCTGGAAAATTATCGCGCGTATTTGACGGTGCTTGCGCAGCGCTACTTGGATGATCGATTGCGCGGCCGGTTAGACCCTGCAGATATCGTGCAAACTACTTTCATGGAGGCTCAACGCGACCTGCCTTCGTTTCGGGGCCAGCAGATCGAAGAATTGCTGGGTTGGCTGCGCAATATACTGCGGAACAATGTTTCGACCGCCCATCAAAATCACTTGTTTACCCAAAAACGGGCGGCTGGCCGCGAAGTTTCAGGGAGCCCCAACAACAGCGATCAGCGCATCACCGAACTGTTGCCATCGGAGACGACATCGCCCAGCCAGCGCGTGATGCGCGATGAAGCGGCTGTCTATTTGGCAAACTGCTTGCTCGAGTTGCCAGAAACACAGCGCGAGGCGATTCGATTGCGTTACGTTGAGGGAAAGTCCTTGAAACTGATTTCCCAAGCAATGCAAAAAAGCGAGATGGCCGTCGCTGGATTACTCAAACGGGGATTGCACTCGCTCCGCCAACGCATGGTGAGCGACAACTCATCTGAAGCGGCAGAAATGCAATAGTCGCTTTGCAAGGTGGGAAGTACCTAACTCAGAATTGCGTTACTGCCCGCTCTTCTTCCGGCAGTTCCTGACTCGTACCACCACGAGATTCTATTGCAATCCTTATCAGATTTCGGTACCCGCAGTGAGTTTTCGAGGTACGTTTGATATTGAGTTGTAATGGTTCTAGGAACTTTGGAAATTGATGAAAGGTTACCCAGTGATGCGCGGTTTGGTAATGCGTGTTGGAGCTGTAACGATTGTGGCGGTGGGTCTGTGCCAAGCGTCTTTGGGGCAGGATTTCTTCCTGGCCGACGGTCAGTCTTGGCCAGGGCGAATTCTGCAAGCTCGTTCGACCGACGTTTCCGCATTTTTTGAACGCAGCTTGACACAACCGGACGGACGCATTCCCAAGATTCGGAGTATCACGCAGCTGCGCGATGGAAGAACCGTGTTTTGCAGCGGCTTAGATCGGTCAATTATGGAGTTGACGCCTGGAGGCGAACGAATTCTTCACCACGGTGGTTACCTGGCGCGGCAGGTTCGCACTGATTCCAACGGCGATCTCTACTGGAGCGGGTTGGAGACGCCAATCGATGGCAATCCTCTGCCAGATGGTTTTATTTACAAATTGGATGCAGCCACTGGACAAGTTCATACGTTGATGACCTTTTCCCAAGGCAACCTGGCGAACGACTGGTGGGGCGCATTCGATGTGCGCCAAGGACGAGTTTTCGTAGCGACGCTTAAGCAACCCTCAAGTATTTATGAAATCATCGAATCAATGCCACGCAAGCTAACTACTTTGCCTATCGGCATCACCGCATTTCGCTTCCAGCCCGACGGATCCCTGCTCGCCAGTGACGGGCGAGGGAAACTGATTCGCTTCCGAGATTTGTCTCACCCTGACACAAACGAGCTGCTACTCGATAGCCCCGTCCCGTTTGTTGATTTTGTTTCAGTGATACGCTAGGCGAATCAAAACTGCAACAAAGGTATCAGGTTGCGACACCCGAAACCAAATTACCGAGACGCCGACTTCGTGGACAATCGATGAAGCAATTGATTTTGCATCGACAATGCAATTTGCTTACGAACCTTGCATTCACCGCGAGTCCACGAGTTGCGAACTTCGACTAATCGGGACATCAGCTCAACGCGAGCCAATTTACGAGCACTTTTCTGGGTGTTCTTCATTACTGTTGACATTTTGTATCCTCCTATTGGATGCGTGCAACGTAAGTGCAATCCGCGCGCCAAATTCATTTTAATGTCCGATTTCTCAGATTCGGACGATCGATTCGAGTTTCGCATCGAGCAAAATGTTCGGTGAAGGTGCCATCTTTCGGTAACCGAGCGACTGTTTTAGAGCCAATACCGTTCAACGAACGTGGGATAAGCTTCCAGCTTGTCAATATCTTGTGCAAGCAATGGCGAAACTCCGCTACAGGTTGACAAGCTGGAAGCCTTGTTATACCCCACATCTTTTTTGACATAAGTTGACCAATGACC
>SYJV01000314.1 GCA_005798335.1 Planctomycetaceae bacterium
GGAAAGCTTTTGTAACGCGATTGGTAAATGTGACCATAGCCGCGAGTATGGTAATGCGCGTGATACCGAAGCGAATGCGTTGCGGTAATCCATCGCAACAGCTTTCCCATCTCATGATCCCGGCCGGGCCGCAAGACAAAATGCCAGTGTTTTGGCATAAGCGTAAACGAGAAGAGTTCGACTTGATATCTCTCAAGCCCTTCCGCTAGGATTCGGAGAAAGGCGTCATAGTCCTCGGGCTTATGAAAGATCGTACATCGAGCATTGCCACGATTGAGTGCATGATAAATGTATCCGGCTTCGTCAACACGTTTCTGTCGAGGCATACATGCGATCCAAAGTGCAAAACCCATAACATACGGGTTCAACACCCGACAAACAACCCCCGTCCCCTTTTCTCTTCCCCGAAGTGGTAAAGTTTGCAGTTGCAATAGGTCACAGGCACAGTTGACGTCACTGGGAAGAGGTTAAGTTGCAACTTATAAACCACGTTGAATCCCACCGAAAACGAGTCAAGCATTTTCATCAACCGGGTGACGTTCACGACTTGACTTTCTCGTGCTACCGACGGTTACCATTGCTGACCAACGATTGCTGGCGCACGGAATTGTGCTTTCCGAAGTTAATGAAATGATCAATACTCAGAACAGAGTTTTTATCGGTTTGCCTTGATGTGCCAGATAGATAGGACGTTGATCCGGAGTGTAGAGCGGTTTTCCTAGATCGATGCCGAGCGAATCATAGATCGTGGCCGCCACGTCTTCCGGCGAATGCGGACTCTCTCGAACAAACGCGCCCTGCTGGTCCGTTGCGCCGATTACTTGCCCGCCGCGAATTCCCGCGCCGGCCATGACGATGGAATAGGCATCGGGCCAGTGATCGCGTCCTTGTTGCGGGTTGACCTTCGGAGTGCGGCCAAACTCGGTGAGGAGGCATACCAGTGTTTGGTCAAGAAGTCCGCGTTGATCGAGGTCGGTAATCAGCGCCGAGAAAGCTCGATCAAGACTTCCGGCCATGACCCAATGCCCAATTCCGTATCGCCCAGCGCCACCGCCTCCAGCACCGGGAAGTTCGCAAGTGTCCTTGGCGTAAATGAAATCGTGGTGATCCCAATTCAAATCGATTCCTTTCGGCGTCTCCGGGGTTAGAGGCCACCGAACGTCGATGGTGACGAAGCGCACACCGGCTTCAATCAACTTGCGCCCCAGGAGATAGCAGGCTCCACGATGGCCGGGGCCATATTGCTCGCGAGTGTCAGCCGATTCTGTGGCGAGATTGAATGCGCGGGCCGCGTGGGGGCTGAACAGCATATTCGCCGCCTCGGCATGGAATTCATCCAGAGCGGAAGCCTCGCGATCTGCCGCTAAGGCCCGGTTGCGATTCACCGATGCCAATAACTGGCGTCGATCGTTCCAACGCGATTCGGTAAACTCTGGGTTTCGCTGGAGGCACTCCATATGCCAATCCGGGTCCGAAGCATCGTGCGCGATTGCCTTGAAAACGCCATGCTGACGTGGCAGGAATCCGACGCGCGTCATATGTGCCATTTCTGAAGTGGCTGGCAACTGAACGTACGCAGGCAGATGTTTCCCTTTCGTTCCTAACAGATACGATGCGACACTGCCCATATCCGGCATTTCCACCGGTCCCCCAGGTGCTTCGCCAGACAGCATGAATTGCATTCCACCCGGATGGTCGTTGACACGTTTGATATGCCGCATGCTACGAATGACTGCCAGCTTATCGGAAATGCGGGCAGTCCTTGAAAGCAGTTTTGTGAAGTACACGCCTGGCGTCTGCGTGGGAACGAGATCGAACGGAGTACGATGTTCGGCGGGCGCTTCCGGTTTCGGGTCCCACGTATCGACGTGGGACATGCCGCCATGTTCGACTAATAGCAGAACACTGCTAGCCTTGGATTTCCTTAAATTGCCAGTTTGCGCTTGGAGCGCCATCCAGCTTGGAAGCGACAGACCCAGGACATTGAACGCGCCCGCTTGAATCCATTGACGGCGATTTGAATCAACGAATCTTCGAAACGACGGATTCACACTACCACCTTTTATGAGTATTTTGCATTCTTAAGCAGGTTGCGTGTCGAGTACTCGATATCATTCCCGCCCGACCATTTTTTGTCGCCCTTAGGGCGCGCTCATCCATAACTTACCGAAACAGCCACCATGGAAATCCGAAGCACCAAATCCGAAATCCGAAACAAATCCAAAGCTCGAATATCAAAACACTCGTGAGGCCTGGCGATTTTGCACATGTTTTGGGTTTTGGATTTGGAATTTGTTTCGGATTTCGGATTTCGCATTTTGGACGATGTCAAATCGGTAACTTACTGATGAACGCGCCCTTAATGCTTGACAGTCCCCATTACGCCAGCATGCCCAGCGGGTTTTTGCGGTTGCGAAGAGGGAACTCCACGGGTTTTCCTACGCGATGCGACTCAAAACAACTGACAACCATTTCCACCGATGCGCGAGCGTCGTAGACGCTGCTGATCGGCTGGCGATCTGTCTCGATGGCTTCGATCAAGTCCAATATGCCTGCCTCGTGTCCGTAGCTGTTCACATCCGATCGAGGTTCGGGCTTGCCAATCCCAGCCGAGGAAATGGGAATCCAATGGCTATTCGTCTGACCCGGGGACCAAGTTGGGTCTTTGAGAATGTACGCTGGCTTTAAGAAACCCGATTGCATTTCAATGACACCCTTGGTGCCGAATATCTGCATGCCGAACCGCGTGGGATTCGCTGCGGCATTTCGCCGGGAACCGAAGTAACCCACTACGCCGTTTTTCTCGAATTCATAGGTCGCTTGAACCCAGTCGCCTGCCAGCGGTCCAATGGCGGGATGATTCTGAACGTCGGCCTTGGTTACTCGATGTCCTTTCTCTTTGACCACCGCGTAACAGGAAGCCACATCGCCCACGAAGGTCCGCATCATGTCAAACATGTGCGTACCGAGTACCCACAAGTCCTCACCGCCACCGCGCCGAGAATCCTCTTTGCCACGACTGCGAATCTCCAGTATCTCTCCGATTTCGCCATCTTCGACAAGCTTCTTACACATCAGGCGAATGGGCGAAAAGCGATTGGTGTGAGCAATTGACAGTTTTAGCCGTTTCTTTTCACAAGCCCGGACCACATCGTCGGCCTGTTCGAGGTCTTGCACAAATGGCTTTTCCATATAAACGTGACGGCCATGTTCGGCACACGCCAAGACCATGTCGCGATGTAGGTCCATGCGCGGCGCTACGGCGACAATGTCGAGTTCCTCTTTGGCCAACATCTCTCGATAATCGTCGTACCCGCGTTTGGCTCCGGTCGTCTTTTTTGCGGCTTCCAATCCCGCCTGGTTTTCATCTGCCACAGCCACAACTTCCGTCCGTGCCACGCCAGCCCAGACTTTATCGAGCCCGTGTCCGTAATCTCCTTTGCCAGTACAGCCAATAATCCCAACTCGATATTTCTCCTTCGTGGCTGCCTGACAAGTCACAGCAGTCGACATCGCAATACCGGCCAGTGTGCTGTGTTGAATAAACTCTCGACGATTCGAATGGGACATTGAAGTTCTCCAATTATTTAGTTATCTCTAGTTATCTCGGTTTAGACAGCGCCACTTTTTAGTGGAATACAAGCCCGAAGCGCACGCGAGTGAATAGTAGCA
>SYJV01000315.1 GCA_005798335.1 Planctomycetaceae bacterium
ATGCAGTTCTGGAGCCAACAACTTATACTTGCGACGAATTCCTGCGATAACTTTTGCATCCATGATGCTTTCGTTATCACATATCCGACTGAATTCGACCAATAGCAACTTGTAAAAGTTATTTTTACACAGGCCCTAAGCCTGCCATGCCAATTGCCGGCCAGCCACCGACGCGGTATGTTCCTAACGCCAGAGCCAGGTGAATCCCCACGAGTGTATGTTCTGGCGTTGTCATAAAAATCAGGACGACCAAGATTCGCAAATCAGATGGTACGCAGCTTGGATTGAAAGCGATCACCCTAAGGTTTTACCAGCTAATGCTTCGCCGCTCGCCGTTTCAAGTTTTGGGAAAGAACGGGAACAGTTGTCGAATCTCAGCATCTGACGGTTGTCGGCCATATTCGCAGATCTCGAAGGCTTCAGCGTACTTTACTTTCTCGCCCTGCGCAGCGCCGTACCATTTTTGCAGCGAGCTGCGATATCGGTTGGCCTCACCGGATTGACGAGCCTCCCATTTGCTGCGTAACCAAACGCGACGGCCGGCGTCGTCGCGAGCTGGTGGAATGTCGCGTATGTAGTCTTCGCTGCCCGATGCACCACCTTCGTAGATCTGCGATGCCAGATGATGAATCGCAGCTAACTTTTTATCGAACACCTCGTCCAACGAAACCGCGATGTCTGCTCGAAACGGATACGGCTTTTCGAATCGATCGCTGGAATACAAGAACAAGGGATTCTTTGTCAGGAATGGCACATCGGGACAAAAGTATGGAACTGTCACCATGAACGCAGCGTCTTGTACCAGCACGCCCACGTAACGATGGTCGGGATGGTAGTCCCATGGCCGGTGTGAAATCACGACATCGGCTTGCCATTGACGAATCACTCTTGTGATTGTTCGACGATTTTCAAGCGTAGGCAGTAATTCACCGTCGTGCAGATCCAGTACTTCGACTTCGGTCCCCATGACTTTCGCGGCCGCTTCGACTTCGGACTTACGTCGCTGAGCCAAGGGCCCACCGGCCATCTGCCAGTGCCCAATATCGCCATTGGTGACAGACACCAGTTTGACCTTATGCCCCAGTTTGGCCCACAAGATCGCTGTTCCCGCCGCTTTGAATTCAGCGTCATCGGGATGCGCGCCAAAGACAACCACACGCAATTTTCCGTCGGCGTCTTGGGCAAGTGACGAGCCGCTGAGAATTGCTTGCGCGAAACAAATCGCTAGCGCGATTCCCGCGAATGTGCAACCGGCAGGCCAGGGACGATGCAGTAGCATGATGAGTCTCTTTTAAAAAAGTTGGGATATGAACGGTTGGTCGGGCAGACGTCACACGACGATTCCCAGCGCGAGCTCGCAATTCTAGCGATAAAAGGGCTGCCAAGTTAACCAGCGCGGACCGTAGTGCGGTGTTGCTTGACCGATCTCAAGAGCTCCTAAATCGGGCCCTCGTCCGCTGTAGGTGTCGTTCACCGTGGGAATGGCAACTCCGCTATCTACAGCAGGGCTGTTTAGTTTCAGTTTGAAATTCAGGTCCATCGCGTGATAAACAGCAAACTCATTAGTTGGATCTGGCTTTCGCAAGCTCTCGAAAATGTCGTAATCGATCATGACACTGTGCGATTCTTGGCCAGTCTGTTGACTGAGCGCCGTTAGCGCCGAAAAAGACTTCCAATCCGATTCCGTAGGTTCGTATAATCGCTGTCCCCGTTTAGGCCCTAGAATCGCAAATTGGTTGGTCACGCCATGATTGGGACGATAGCCGTTGTAATCAGAGCTGTAGGCGTCTGTCGCATTGGCCAATCGCAGTACGCCTCGGCCGGGCACATCGCGTCCTAGGTACAGGTTGTTGCGAAAGTGCATATTTGCGGCGGGATCGCCGATGTTGTTTTCGCTGATAATCGTATTGTGGTAGACGAACAATCCGGCCGCTTTGGCCGAAAACTTGAATGCCGTTCCTGAAGGGACATGGTAGAGAATGTTGCGAACGAAGTAAGCTGGTCCTCCAAACATCGGTTGGGCGCTGTAGCCGCCACGAGCAGCATTGACGCCACGATTGTTGAACACGCGAATGTTGTGCACTCCGCCGTCGGTCTCGACGAAATCATCGTTCAGCATATGCATATCATTGTTGTAGATATCGATCGCCGACGCGCGCCGATCGGGATCGGTTTCGGGTGTTCCGTAAGTAGATATTGCGATGGCATCATGAAAATACGCGATCGAGTTATGAGCGATCACATGGCCAGGGCCATAAACCTTCACGGCATAGTAACTGGTCAGCAAATGCGAACCGTAGGGCGGTTCTGCCCAACTCGGATAGTCCGGCGCTCGCTGGCGTCCACCCCAGCCGATCAAGCGAAATCGATCGTCGCGTCCGAGAAATAAATTGTCGGCAATATAGAAGTCGCTTGACCCCGCATACTCGGTCCAGACACCAAATCCGACTTGTTCAAAGCGGCAGTTCTTGACCGTCAACGCTACCGCGCCGGTGACTTCCTTCTGGCCAGCAAAGATGGCTACATCGGTATTGCGAAACGTCAGTCCATCAAAAATGTGATGCTGCGACGCCATCACGTCAAACAAACGATGATTGCCCGCGCCATCGAAAATTGCTTCCCCGTCTCCGGCTGACTTGATGGTAATCGGCTTGGCAGCGGTACCCTTGAGTGTCAGAGACATCGAGCCGTCGAAAGGCGTCATCATGGGGTCGACATAGTTCAATCGTTCGGGACGATACAATCCGGAATGAACCAAGATCGTATCGCCTGGCTTTGCACGGCGCTCCCAGACTACCGACCAATCGCCCAACCCCGCGCCATAGTACGCTTGCAGAATGCCCGTAAAGCTCGGCTCTTGTCGCGGACCGAAATAATCTGGTGGATACACGTGCAAGACTCGCCCGCCCACATACGGCTGCGGCTCTTTGCGAGTTTTTACTTGAACAGTCTTATTGCCTTGTCCAGTTACACCGTCGGGGTCCTTCATTTCGAAACGACATTCATACTGTGTATCGGCGCCCAGATTCAAAATCGAGCCCGCGAAACCGTCGGGCACCGTATAATCCAAATTCTCGCGGCGGCGATAGACGTTTTCGCCGCCAATGCGCACCAATGGTAAACCATCTCGCCAAGCAGTTTGCCCCACTTCGCGGAACTGAACAGTGACAGTGGCATTGCGGTTCGCGTCGCCTTGGATCGTCCATTCGAAACCCAAGTTCAATAGCGTTGGATGCTCAACATGAAAACGGCCAGCTTCGACGGCGTCTTGCGCCGAAACAACGCATTGCGATAGCACCGCCATCGAAGTCAGCACCAACAACTTCAAAGCAATTTTTTTCATGAACGATCGCTCCTGATGTCAGATGATTTGAACATAGTCAGTTGTGTCGGCCGGAAGGTGTTAGTATCGCTCGAGAAATAAGTGTCAGGTACGTGTCAGGTACCTTTTGCGAGAAACTCGCCCTTCGGGTGCTGCGCACAAAAGGTACCTGACACTTATTTCTCGGCTATTCCTTAGCTCCAATGGCTCTGACTTTTGTAATTAAGCTAATTGCAATTTACGATAACGTACGACATTTGCGCCCGATGCGCGAATCCCATGTTCGAAAGTCATTTTGGCATGTCCGCTGCTAAATTTGAAGCTGTAAAGGCCGCTTCCGGTTGCCATTAGTGGCACTGTCCAACTAGATCGTGGCGCAGCAATCCGCAATTGCCTTGCCGACATCTTGAGTTGTGGCGTTGCCTCCCATATCCGGCGTTCGCGGTCCTTGCTCGGTTACGTTCTCAATGGCTCGCAGCAGTGTATCGTGGGCTTGGGGATATCCCAAATGTTCGAGCATCATTGCAGCGGACCAAATTTGACCGATCGGGTTGGCGATGCCCAAGCCGGCAATGTCGGGAGCTGTTCCATGCACAGGTTCAAACAGCGAAGGCGCTGTGCGATC
>SYJV01000316.1 GCA_005798335.1 Planctomycetaceae bacterium
GATATGCCCGCACACGTAAAGGCTGCCATGCTTGGTTCTTCCCTGACCATTCCAGTCCGAACGGGTGAACTGAGGCTGGGAACTTGGCAAGGTATCTACCTGTGCGAACATCGAAACGCTGGCGGCCCCAGAAAGTTGATCGCGACTCTTTGGGGTGAACGCGTATAGGCGAAGCACGGCCAAAATTTGCCGGTATCGGGTCTCGAGTTTACTTTAATAGGAATGTCCTTGCGAACGAATAGCTAGCAAAATCATGCAGTCACAAGATCGCAAATTCGGGAACTCGTTGCATATCGCTGCATCAACTTTCACGAAGCCAATACGGTGAGGCGGCAAACCAACCAACCGTCGCCAACAGCATGGCGGCTTTCATCGTATTCTCGTCAACGATCTTCAGCAGCAATAGAACAGGTGGCAGGATTGTCATCACCAACGACAAGATGGAGACTGGCTTGGCCCAATGGTTCATGCTACCACCACCTTAGCTGAAACTCGATTCATCAGTTTGCTAAACAGGACGTACAATATTCCACTGGCAATCCAGCACGGTAGCGGCAGAACGAACGATTGCACATTTAACAGTTGGTAACACGATAAACCGACCAATACTGGTATGATCCAAGCCAGCAGCGCCGCAGTGTTGAACTTGGCATTCGTTTGCTCCGCATAGTCCGAAATCAATCCTAACCGATGCGCCCAAAAATGGTCCACGAAGATGATTGCACCCACGGGCGCTAATATCGTGCCGTATATGCCGACGAAGTCGAGCAGCTTCATGGCGAAGGCGGGGAAAATGCTGGCAACGGTACATACAGCTCCGGCGATTAACGTTCCGGTAGTCCGCGAAATGCTGGGAAACATGCCTTGGAATGCCAAGCCCGCTCGATAAATCGTTGGATTCGCAGTGGTCCAGCCGGCCACGATTACGCACACGATACCTGACCAGCCCACTGCATCGTACACCATTGTTCCCGGTGGCACCCCTTTCGCTGGATTGGCTCCAAAGTTGCGAACCCAATACACCAGCAACAGTGCTGCACAAATCCAAGCGACATAGTGCCCGAAGAACATCCCCGCCGCAGATGCCCAGCCGTAACTTGGCTTGCGAGCATAACGCAGGATCGACAAATCAGACATCCCCAAATGCATCGCTGCGTTACAGAACCAAGAAAAGCACACGACACCCCAAAAACCAATCGCTTTCTTGGTTCCAGCCGGAGGTTCCAGTAGCGCGTACAGATTCCACGTGTCGAGCTTTGCCAGAACTGTGATCCCGCAGGCAACAAAGACCAACATCATCCAAGGTGACGCCACATGTCCAACGCGAGCAACAAAGGCATAGCCACGAATCGCGACGACTGTCATAAGCACACCCAGCACCACACAGGTGGAAATCCAAACCAAGCCCGTCGGCAGGACATCATCGAAAGTCGGCATCCGAATTGCATCGCCAAGCGGAACGCCGATCGCCGTGGCGCTTACTGTGACCATCGCGCCGGCGAGAAAGCAGAACAAAACTCCGTTCGCCAGGTTGTAGAAGGACACTAGCCAGCGGCCACAAATTTTTTCGAGCTTATAGTACAGCGTCAGCCGTTGCTGCGTGGCGATCTCGGCAGTGACAAAGCGCCAAGTCAAAACCGCTAACAAGTTTCCTACCAGCAAGCCCACGATTAAGTCAAACGCCGTGGCACCCCAAGCCACAAACAACGGCCCAATCATGAACTCCGTGCCAGCGGTATGCTCACCCGCATACATTCCCCAAAACGACGTGGGTCCCTTCAGAGCTGTTTCCGGCACAGGACGGCGTTCGTATTCGTCGCCAACAATTTCATCCGCCATATTCGCTCCCATATGACCATACACTCATTTCGCGTTGGTTGTCTCGGCAAACGCGGTTTTACGCAACCAGTTTCATGATGCCTTACCTTGCGCGGTTCGTTAAAACGCTTCTTTCGTAGTTTCGTATCTTGTCCAGCCACTTCAAGCCTGGTGGCACATTATGTTGTAGGCAAAAGTAATCCCACACGACTCCGACGGGCATCGATTTCATTTCCTCTTGGATTGCCAAACGAGCAGTGTAATCGGATTGGCGTTCCGCGTGTCGCAGCATTTCAAACGGACTCAAAAGCGCGACCAGCAAAGCTCTCTGCAAGTTTCTCGCGCCAATGACCCACGCAGCCACACGATTGATGCTCGCATCGAAATAGTCGAGCCCAAGATGAGTTCTTGACAAGTAATCGCCTCGAACCAATTCGCCAGCAATCGCCAACAGGTCATCATTCAAAATGACCACATGGTCGCTATCCCAGCGAATGCCACGGCTGACATGGAGCAACAGCCGTGGGACGAATTGCATTACGGACGAAATCTTGTCAGAAATCGTCTCCGTCGGATGGAAATGTCCCGCATCCAAGCACAGCACCTTCTGCCGCGTAATCGCGTAGCCCAAGTAGAATTCGTGCGAACCCACGACATAACTCTCCGAACCTAAGCCGAAAAGTTTGCACTCCACGGCATCTAAGTTATGGTTGGGATCTATTGGTTCCGCAAAAATTGCATCCAGAGATTCTGCCAATCGTACGCGAGGTCCAACTCGATCGACGGGAGTGTCTTTCATGCCGTCGGGGATCCACACATTCGTAACACAAGGCGAGCCAATCGATTTACCGAACGCGGCTCCAATCCGCCGGCAGGCGATCCCATGCTCGATCCAGAACCTACGTATCGATGCGTCCTGATGAGCGAGCGTGAATCCGTCCGCCGCTTTGGGATGTGCAAAGTAAGTCGGGTTGAAGTCTAGTCCGAGACCCTGCGAGCGGGCCCAGTCGATCCATCCTTGATAATGTTCGATGTCAATTTCGTTGCGATCGATCCGGCGGCCTTCGAATTCACCATACGACGCATGCAGATTTAGTCGATGGCGACCGGGAATCAACGACATCGCCGTTTCCAGGTCTCGCCGCAATTCCTCGGGTGTGCGCGCTCGTCCTGGATAATTACCAGTAACTGCTAAACCACCTCCTATATCCTGCCCCAATCCTTCAAAGCCACAGACGTCATCGCCTTGCCAACAATGCAGCGAGATCGCGATTTCCGCCAGTTTGTCCAATGCAGCTTGCACAGAAACACTCAAGTCAGCAAACTGATCGCAGGCAATTCGAAATCGCAGGTCGATATTCGCTTCGGTATCCATCATGATTGCCGAGATTTTCTTGGTGGAGATTTAGGACGCACACTGGGATACTTGATCTGTACTGCGTTCACAAAGGCATCTCGATGTTTCGCCTAAGAACGCGATACAGCCGCAGCCGCGCAGCAAACGGAGCCAAACAATCCGCCGATCACTATCATTTCGTCGCGTCTACACCGCGCATGACACTCGGGCTGGTATCAGACATGCCCGTGGAGCCACAGAAATACACTGAATAGACACGGAATAAGTTGCATTGCTTACCAGTATAACCGCGCTTGCCGTGGGACAGGTTCGTTTGAGCAAAGATCTGTGACTCGAAGAAAACCCGTGATCATTCCCTTCAGTGTGCGTCCGTGTTTATTCTGTGGCCGAAACCATCGATGAGATCGGAGCCAAACAATCCGCCGATCACAATACATCAACGTCGAAAAGTCGACGAAATCGTGGCTTTCTTGCCATGCGCGCCCGCCGTGCCCGAATACGGTTGAGTAACACTCGGGCTGGTGTCAGACATGCCCGAGTGTCCAATTTAGTTTAGCGCACCAAAAGAGGCGCTAGCGCTCCACAAAACGTCGATCCGAACGCTCCTCCATTTAGAACTCGCGAGTTGCTTTGAGTCCGGGTTCGGGAACTGGATATTTTCCATTGACTAATTGCAATGGTGCGGGGCTATCGAACGTAAGGCTTTCAAGCTGCGGAGCGAATTCGTGTTCGCAGTTCAGCATGTCATCGTAGGTTACTAACTGGCCAGTGTGACAGGCCATGCGACCCATGGAAGTGACCAAGCTGGCTTTGACACCGCGTTCGACTTCGTTGTACGGTTTGTCGTCCCGTATCGCTGCGACCAAATGATCCCATTCCAGTTGATAGGGATTGGGTTCGTCGGGTGGATACTGCCAAATAATATTCTTGTTGGTCATACTTTGACCCTTGAAGATGCGGCACTTGGCGGGATGGTGGCCGGCGGTGGATATGACTGCTGATCCCTTGCTCCCGTGGGCATAACTAGCAAACTCTTTGTGGCAGCCAGGAATGATGCGTCCGTTCAATAGTAACTCGGAACCGTCTTCGAATTTATATTCCACGGAGTAAGTGTCGAAATTCTGGTCGACGTCTTCGCCGCGATAGTGCCGTCCGCCAGAACCTTTGGCTTCGATGGGCCAGGCGTCCTTCATCCAGCAAGATTCATCGATATTGTGGATAAGAAAATCGCTGAAACCGCCGCCGCTGGCCCAAAGGAATGCGTGAAAGCGATTAATTTGATACATCAATTCACTCATGTTGTCGGGCTTCTTGCCAGTTGCTGCCGAACCTGTTGGGCCAGCCATTCGGTAGGCTCGCATCAGGATAATATCGCCGATCTCACCGTTCTTGATGCGATCGTGCAGCTCTTGCCGAGCAACGCAATGTCGACACATCAGGCCAATGCCGACCTTCATGTTTTTGGCGACCGATTTCTCGCCCAGCTCCAACATGCGTTTACTGGTCGGGCCATCAACGGTTACGGGCTTTTCCATGAAAGCGTTCAAGCCCTTTTCGATGGCATATTTGAACTGTACCCAACGGAACGCCGGCGGCGTCGCCATGATGGCGATATCACCTGGCTTGAGACAGTCCATGGCTTTCTTGAATCCATCAAATCCCAGGAATCTTCGCTCCTCGGGAACATCGACCTTATCCGCGAACTCGCCCGAGATATCGCGATAACTGCTGCTGAGTTTGAAATCGAATACGTCCGCCATGGCCACCAACTTCATCGGGCCGTTTTTGACCGACAGTGCGTTCTTAGCAGCGCCAGTACCGCGCCCTCCGCATCCAACTAAGGCGACTTGGATGGTATTGTCCTCAGCCGCATGCACGCGAGGAATATTGTTGGCAAAAATACTGGTGGCAGCAGCGGCAGCGCTGGTCTCCTTGATAAAGCCTCGTCGGGATACGTCGCTCGGTTTGGATTCGGTGGACATGTTCAACCTCAGGAAAGTTAACGATTTTATCTTGTCGAAAAAACTACTTGTCTGAATGCTCAGTATCTTCTTTCGGTTTGGCGCGTTCAACTTGTACCGGCTCCGATTTATCCCATTTCGCCAGCTTTTCGTCGTCGCTATGTTCTTTCAGTGGGCGGACGATACGGAAGCCAACATTCAGCGCATCGGTAAGGTACCATATACTGACTGGGACTTGTGGATCTTGCGCGATCCAATCTTCCGTCGAGCCCATGCGCGAGGAACTGCGCAGTTGATCGGCCGAGTGATCAAATCCTCCGCCACGGACGGCTCTGGGGTAAAGCGTTAAGGGAATATCGAGCGGATCTTTGATCGCAGCGCCCTCTACTGGCAGGTAGCCCGTCTCGCGATATTGGTCCAGCACCCACTCTGACACATTCCCGTGCATGTCGTAAAGACCCCAAGGATTTGGCTTTTTGCGCCCGACTTTCTTGTAGACGCCGTCCGTGTTCTCAGCGTACCAAGCGTACTCGCCAAGTTGACTCGTGTCGTCGCCAAATGAATATGCAGTTCTGGTTCCTGCTCGACAGGCGTATTCCCATTCCGCTTCTGTGGGCAGTCGGTAGTATCGCCCGGTTTTCGCAGTCAGCCAATTACAGAACGTGCGCACCGAATGCTGCGTCATGCAAATTGCCGGAAAACCTCGACTCCCCATTCCAAACGTCATATCGGTGTAAGGCTTAGTCGGCTGGCTGAGCTGAAAAGCATCGGCAAGTTTATCGCGCGGCGTGGCTTCGATTTTGGAAACCGTTCGGCGAAAAACATCGAGATCGGACATCCACACATCGTAGACGTCCCACGTGATCTCGCACTTGGACATCCAAAATGGCGAAATATCGAGTTCTCGTTGAGGCGATTCATCCTCGTTCCGATCAGGCTCCGATTCAGGACTGCCCATGCGAAACTTGCCGCCAGGAATGGGCACCATACCAAACGTTGCATCGGTATGTTCTATTATTTCGGTGTACGGCTTCATCTCCTCAGGTTTGGAGGCCACCGAATCGTGCACGACTATCGGCGATGGATGATCAGTGGCTCGCAATGGCGCGGCACTGATTACCAACAGTAGTGCAATACAACTGAGAAAACAGGCTTGTGATTGACCATCGGAATGACTGCCGGAAAGCATGGAGATAAACCAAGCATCGAGAAGTTATGGAATTGCGACACGACGAATACAATGACTTATCTCGGTGCATTTTGCAAGTCCCGCTCGCAAAGTTACTGCCTATGAATCGCAATTACCCAACGCAGCTCACTCAGTTAGCAGTTTGCCTTGGCGCTGTTTGGTCGCTCGCTGTGACTGAACGTTGTGACGTTCTTGCTGATTCCGTGCAGGGTTATGAACAAGTAATTCCGGCGATGGGCACGACCGTCACTTTGGCTGCTTTTTCTTCGCAATCTTCAATTGTTGAAAGAGCGTTCGCCGAAGCTCGATCTGAAATTACGCGATTGGTAACTGTCCTCAGCGATTATGACGATGAGAGCGAGCTATCCCAGTTAAACAGGACCATGGCACAAGGTTCGCCAATAAGAGTTTCCGCGGAACTGTGGACCGTTCTCGAAGCATCAGATCGGTGGCATCAGGTGACGTCGGGCGCTTTAGATCCCAGCGTCGGGATGCTCACGAGACTGTGGCGGCAGCATCGCCGCAAAGGAACGCTGCCATCCGACGCAGCCATCGCCGATGCGCTCGCAAGTAGCGGCTGGCGACACCTTCGGCTGAACGCAAACGATCGCTCGGTCGCCTGTAATCGCACCGGAGTTTCGCTCGACCTCGGCGCGATCGCCAAGGGTTATATAGTGGATCGCGCTTTTGATATCTTGCAGCAACATGGGCTGAAATCATGCATGGTCAATGCTGGCGGTGATTTGCGATGCGGAGATGCACCACCAAATAGAAGCGGATGGAGAATAGGTATCGCTTCATTCAGTAAGGATGGTCCCCCGATGCGCATACTCCAAGTTGCGAACGCTGCGATCGCGACCTCCGGTGATCTCTGGCAGTACACCATTGTTCAGGGGAGGCGGCGAAGTCACATACTGGACCCTAAATCAGGGATAGGCGTCGAGGGACCAATGAGCTTCAGTGCGATCGCGTCTACGGCCATGGATGCTGACGCGGCTGCGACCGCGCTGAGCGTATTGGGGGTGCAGGTTGGTTGCGAGTTAGCGGAACGACTACCCGAAATTGAGGCCATGGCAATTTTTTTGGTTGAACCTCAAAATGCCATTCGTTACACCGCAACATCTGGCTTTGCGCGGTAGAATCGCCGAGTCTGTGATCGAGAGCAACATTTGTCAGAGAAAGGTATCTAGTGAACGAGCCCATCATCAGCGTCAGTGGCTTGCGAGGATTGGTCCCCAAACAGTTCACGCCACTGGTCGCAATTAACTACGTGTCGGCTTATGCTTCGACGATGCCCGAAGGCAAGGTGATTCTCTCTCGCGACGGACGTTCGTCCGGCGAAATGATTGCACTGGCGGTGACTTCCACTTTGATTGGACACGGACATGAAGTCATCGACATTGGCACGGCCGCAACTCCCACGGTTGGTGTTCAGGTGCGCGTGCAAAGAGCCGCTGGCGGCATTCAGATTTCTGCCAGCCACAATCCGATTGAATACAACGGCTTGAAACTCTTTGGCAGCGACGGTCGCGTTTTGAAGAAAGCCAAAGGCGACGATGTACTAAAGAGTTATCGCGCCGGAAGAACTCGCTGGAACGCCGTCCAAGAATTGGGGAAAGTTCGCAAGCTGGACGATCCACATACAGCACACAAGGATAAAATACTGGCCACTGTCAACGTGAAAGCGATCCAGCAACGCAAGTTTCGCGTCCTGCTGGATTCCAATCATGGTGCAGGAAGCGCGTTGGGACGCCTGTTGTTGGAGAGTCTCGGGTGCGAAGTAACCGTCTTGGGCGAGCAACCTGATGGCCAGTTCGAGCATGTGCCTGAACCAATTGCCGATAACTTGGGCAAAGTCTGTGAGGCAGTTGCCAATGGTTCGTTCAATGTTGGTTTTTGCCAAGACCCCGATGCTGACCGACTATCTATTATCGATGAAAAAGGAAACTTCGTTGGCGAGGAAATGACGCTCGCTTTTTGCTTGATGCAATTCTTGCCCAAGAATTCGGGGATCATCGTCACTAACTGTGCGAGCAGTAGCTATGCGAAATTTCTGGCTAAGAAACATAAAGTGGCGATGTATCTGTCGCCTGTTGGTGAGGCCAATGTTGTCGAGAAGATGATGGAGCATCACGCGGTGTTTGGCGGTGAAGGCAACGGCGGACCGATCGATCCGCGCGTAGGTTATGTGCGCGACAGTTTCGTCGGCATGGCATTGGTTCTTGATTTGATGGCTTCCACCAAGCAACCGATCAGTGCGCTTGCCAGCCAAATGCCGTCACTGGCCATGTACAAAGACAAAATTCAACTCGCCGGCAGCCTGATTCCTAAATATATCGAACGACTTGGACTAGCCATCGAGGCTCCCAATATCAGTCGCCAAGATGGACTGCGTTGGGATTGGGAGGATCGATGGTTGCTGGTGCGCCCCAGCAACACCGAGCCCATCATTCGCTTGATTGCCGAAGCTCCTACGCTCGAAGACGCACGTAAATTGTGCGAGAACGCGCGTCGTTTTACGAAAGGCCTGTAATTGCAGCCGACTATGTCGGCTGGCATGCGGTTTGCCAACTGACGTACAGCCTCTTTCGATCGTGCGCCGTTCGGAAAAATGTGGTGCTAACTACCAGCGCTAGCTTCGGGCCTGGAAATACAGCATGATCGACAGCTCATTTGGCAAGCTATGATGAAATTGATACACAAGGCGGCCGGGCGACTGCGGTTCTACAAACAATTCCGCTGGTTTCGTCGAGAGAACTCGCTGAAGCGCCCGGAGTTGGCCGTAAACTGGAAAGACGCTTGGCCGCGGCTAGACGATCAGACGGCTCAACTGCCATTCGACGCGCATTATGTCTACCACACTGCTTGGGCGGCGCGCGTAGTCGCTGCCGTACGTCCATCCAAACATATCGATATCAGCTCCTATACATATTTTTCTACTGTATTGTCTGCGTTTATTCCGGTGGAATTCTATGATTATCGTCCAGCAGATATTTGCTTGCCCAATTTAGTCTGTGGACAAGCCGATCTGTGCCACCTGCCGTTTCCATCTCTCAGTATCGATTCGCTCTCATGTATGCACACGATCGAACATATTGGCCTGGGACGCTACGGAGATCCTCTCGATCCGGTAGGCGATCATCAAGCCATGGCGGAACTGCAACGCGTGCTTGCCCCCGGCGGAGCACTGATCATTGTCGTGCCTGTTGGCAGGCCGCGCATCCAGTTCAACGCGCACCGCATCTACGATCCACGAATGATTGAAAACGCGATGTGCGAACTACATTTGAGACAGTGGTCGATGTTGCCAGACGATTGGCGTAGTGGGTTGGTTGACAATCCAAGTCCTGAATTCGCAATATCTCAAAAATATGGCTGCGGCTGTTTTTGGTTCGAGCGACGAGGGTAAAAAACATCATTCCACATTATTTACTCGCTCGGTAATCCGTCAGATGCGGGAATGGGCAGTAGCACCATCAGGATCAGGGACGTGATTGGCGAGAAGGGAGAACCAAAGACTTGCCAGCCGAATAGCGCTTCGACTGCCGTTCCTGGACACTCCCCTGTCATCAGTGCTCAGTGTTTCCTCGCGGTTTCGCCTTGCAGCACGTTCTCCGGCAGCTCGCTGCAATCAAAAACCATCCTAATTTTAGGTCGATTGCCTTGCTCTCGTTGATTGACATCCAGCAGCCCGACCAGTCAAGATAATGGTGATAAGGTCTTTTCTCGACGAGTCGTGATACCTAATCTTGAAAATGCGGCCAAGCGTAGCAAGATGATAGATCGCAGCGTGGATCGTTTCCATGATGCCAGCAAGAATGGTCGGGTAGTTTTTTGGCGGATTTGCATCTAATCCAACCCTGCGTGGAGCAAACTTACATGAACCAACCAATGCGCGACTACACCGATATCCTTATGAAGAACGGTAAAGTCGGCTTAGACCAACTCTCCGAAGCGACTTCGATGGCGCGCGAGCAAGATAAGAAGGTTGGTGACTGCTTAGTAATTCTGGGGTATTGCACCTCGGAAGAAGTTTATCGAACGATGGCCGAGTTCTACAAACTGGATTATGTAGACCTCATGTTCACGCGCATCGATGACAGCGTAATTCAGCTCGTTCCGGAATCTGTCGCTCGCGAGAACCACATTCTGCCGATGCAGCACGACGACGATACATTAAAGATTCTAATGTGCGACCCCACGGACTTGGAGACGATCGAAAAGTTGCGCTTCATCCTTAACAAGAAAATCGATACCGCACTAGCACCCCGAGAAGCCATTACAGAAGCTATCAATCGTTACTACGGTCAAACTGAGGGTGAATCCGCCGACTCGGTTCTGCAAGAGTTTACCGATACCCAGATCGACTTTACTGCAACTGAGGAAGACGCCAATACAAGCGATTCGCAGTTGTCCGACGAAAACAGTGCTCCCGTCGTACGGCTAGTGGGTTTGATGATTTCCGAGGCGGTTCAATTGCGAGCTTCCGATATTCACGTGGAACCCTTTGAGGATCGCGTGCGCATCCGTTACCGCATCGACGGAATCTTGGTGGAGCGCGATAGCCCCCCAAGGAGGCTGCTAGGAGCAATACTTTCGCGTATCAAGATTCTCGCGAAGATGGACATTGCAGAGCGCCGCCGACCTCAGGACGGACGTATTAAGGTGACAGTAGGCGAAAAGGAGCTCGACCTGCGTGTCAGCGTAATACCTACCAACCACGGGCAGTCGTGCGTGATGCGATTGCTCGACAAGGACAACATCAAAGTTGGTATCCGCCAATTGGGGCTGGGTGAGCGGGACTTTCGAATCTTTACTCAGATGATCAAACGCCCAAACGGAATTATGTTGGTCACTGGCCCGACAGGATCGGGGAAAACGACCACCCTGTACGCAGCGCTCAACTCCCTCAACCGACCGGACCGAAAGATCATTACAGCGGAGGACCCGGTTGAATACTACCTACCGGGCATCAATCAGGTCGAAGTGCGACATAATATCGGACTCGACTTTGCGCGCATTATTCGCGCCATGCTACGCCAAGCTCCCAATATCATCCTTGTGGGGGAAATGCGAGATACTGAAACGGCGAGCATGGGAATCCAAGCCTCACTTACTGGACACTTAGTTTTCAGTACGCTACACACGAACGATGCGCCAAGCGCCGTTACGCGCATGGTGGACATGGGAGTACCCGGTTATCTGGTGGCCAGCAGCGTTATTGCCGTGTTGGGCCAGCGGCTAGTTCGCGTTATTTGCAAACGATGTAAACAAAACGTTAAGTTGAGCGAAGCGGTTTTGGCAGATGCGGGTATTCCGATTGAGATTTCCGAGAAGGCGGCGTTTGCGCGTGGCAAAGGATGTAGTTACTGCCAAAAGAAGGGGTTCAAGGGGCGCATCGGAATTTACGAATTGATGGTTGTCAACAGCAAGGTTCGTGAACTGATGTTTGCTAATGCCTCAACGTTCGACATTTGTCGTGAAGCCGTCCGCCAGGGAATGACCACCCTTTATTGCGATGGAGTGCGCAAAGTTCTTAAGGGAGTCAGTACGATGGAAGAAGTTTATCGTTCTGCCAAAAAGACTGAGCAAGACGATGCAGCATTAAAGATCGTGTTCAACGAATTTCAAAATGCTCCGGTTACAAAGTAAGTCACCAATATGGTGGATTTCGAGGATCGATCCAATTTAACGGGCAGGATTATTCAAAAACATGGCAACTGTTCTGATCGACAAGCTGTTGCAAGCAGCAGTTAAGCAAAATGCGAGTGATATCCACATTGTCGTAGGCCAACCTCCGGTCTTTCGACTGCATGGTCGTATGCGAAGGTTGGAAACCAAAGTGCTCGAGCCCGACGATGCGATGGCGCTGATGAAGAGTATCGCGCCGGAGCGTTGCCAGCGCGAACTGCAAGAGCGCGGCGGTTCGGACTTTGGCTTCGCGTTCGGCGAGTTAGCTCGATTTCGTGTCTCGATTTTTAAGCAGCGCGGCAATGTCTCGATGGTATTGCGGCAAATTCCGAATGATAAGCTAACACCTGAGCAGCTTGGGTTGAACGACGCGGTCTTGGCGATGGTTCAGCGTCCGCGTGGATTGGTGTTAGTCACTGGTCCTACGGGTTCAGGCAAAAGTACAACTCTGGCTAGCTTAATCAACTTTTTGAACGAAACGCACGATCACCACATCATCACTATCGAAGATCCGATCGAGTTCTATCACGACCACAAGAAATCAACAGTCAATCAGCGCGAAGTCGGTGTGGACGTACCTACGTTTTCAGAAGCTATACGTCGCGCGCTGCGACAAGATCCCGACGTGATTCTGGTGGGCGAGTTGCGTGACTTGGAAACGATGCAGGCGGCGATTAGCGCTGCCGAAACCGGTCACGTTGTTTTCGGGACATTGCACACCAACAGCGCTCAAGGTACGGTCAACCGCATTATCGATGCGTTCCCGGGCAACCTGCAAGATCAGATTCGAACACAGCTCAGCACCGCGTTAATTGGCGTAGTCGCTCAAGCGCTGTTGCCCAAGATCGGCGGCGGTCGCATTGCAGTTTACGAAGTGCTTGTGGTCACTCCGGGTATCGCTAACTTGATCCGCGAGAATAAGACTTTCCGTATCAATTCAGCGATTCAGACCGGGGCAAAATTCGGCATGCAGTTGATGGACGATGCGTTGTTCAATGTTTGGCGCGACGGCAAATGCACGGTCGAAGACGTGCTGAACAAGAGTCATCGTCCCGACGACCTGGCCAAGCGAATTGTGAACGCGAAACGCGGCATCGATACTGGACCCGAAGTCGACGATGAAGAGGGTGGAGGTCACTGAGACGCCACCGAGATGGACCTCGATTACATCGAAAAATCGACTACCGGACCTGCGCTCAACTCAAGTAATCTAATCTCGCTAAACATCTCAAGAGGCAATCCATGTCGGCTCGACGCATCGGTCAAGTATTGGTCGATTTAGGTTTTATTACTGACGAGCAATTGGTGCAACTGCTGGAAGAGCAACAGCAGCGGCCGGGCGCTTTGCTTGGCAGAATCGCCGAAGATATGGGTTTAGTTACCGACGAGCAAATTTCCCAGGCGCTCGCCGAGCAGCTCAATATGCAGGTCGTTCAGCTTGGCGAACTGCAATTTGCCCCAGAGTTGTTGCGCATGATGACCGAAACGATGGCGCAAATGTATCGCGTTATTCCGGTACAGTTCGATGGCTCGTCGATGACCGTGGCGACATGCGACCCACAAAACTTGAGAATTCAGGACGAGTTGCGAACTTTTTTGGGACACGACGTGCGCATGGTAATCGCGACCGAACGCGATATTCAAGCGGCGATCAACAAGTACTATTCCTCCGATTTGGAAACATTTGAACGCATTGTTTCGGACCTGGCCGACAACGAAGAACTGCTACAAAAATCCACGTCGATGCTCAAGGATGGTGCATTCAATCTGAGCGATGCCGAAGCACTGGCCGACAGTGTGCCGGTGCGCAAGCTGCTGAACATGGTGATGTTGCTGGCCATCAAAGACCACGCCAGCGACATTCACTTCGAACCGTTTGAAGACGAGTTCCGCATCCGCATCAAAGCCGAAGGTGTGTTGTTCGAGATGGTTCCGCCCCCAAGGCATTTGGCGTTTGCGATTACCACGCGTATCAAAGTCATGGCCAACCTCGATATTGCCGAACGCCGACTGCCGCAAGACGGTCGAATCGAACTGATGATCGGCGGCCATCCCGTGGACTTGCGAGTCAGCGTTCTGCCGACCATGTTTGGTGAGAGCGTGGTTATGCGAATTCTCGACCGCTCAGTGGTATCGCTCAGTCTTGGCAACGTCGGTATGGATGAAAAGACATTGAAGGATTTTCGTCGCATCATCGATCGACCCAATGGAATTATTCTGGTGACAGGTCCCACGGGTTCCGGAAAGACCACGACGCTGTATTCGGCGCTCAGTGAACTGAACGATATCGAAGATAAAATCATAACCACCGAAGATCCGGTCGAATACGATATCGATGGCATCGTGCAAATCCCAATTGACCACGATATCGGCGTTACTTTTGCCGCATGTCTGCGAGCCATTTTGCGTCAAGATCCCGATATCATTTTGGTGGGTGAGATCCGCGATCTAGAGACGGCGGAAATCGCTATTCAAGCATCGCTTACCGGGCATTTAGTGTTTAGTACGTTGCACACCAACGACGCGCCCAGCACGATTACTCGGTTGAAAGACATGGGGATTCCCACCTTTTTGATCACGGCCTGCGTCGAAGCCATTTTGGCGCAGCGTTTGGTTCGCCGCATATGCGCCAAATGTCGAGAACCAGCCGTACCCGATAAAGACCTACTAATCGACCTGGCAATCGATCCCGAAGAAGCCCACAAACACAAGTTCTTTCACGGCAAAGGTTGCGCAACCTGCAACAATACTGGCTATAAGGGCCGTGTGGGCTTGTTCGAACTGATGGTCATGAACGACGACCTTCGGGAAGCCGTGCTCAAGAATGTGACGACCGATGAATTGCGTGACAAGGCGGTCAGCTACGGGATGATTTCTCTGCGAAGCTATGGCGTCAATTTCGTTTACGAAGGCATAACTACCGCAGATGAAATCGTGCGAGAAACCGTAGTGGATGGTTAGCGAATACAAGCCCGAAGCGCCAGCGAGTGCGTCAATCCTGTCACGCACGTAGGTTCGCTCGCACTCGCTCGCACGTCGGACTTGTATGTGTGCGAACTTGCTCGCCTAACCAACTGAGGGGGCGTGAGATGTTTCAATATCGTGCAAAAATTTGACAGACTTCGGCAGGCTGAGAATAGTTAATTCACTGGCCTGAGAATTCTTTATCGCAAGTGCTTGTTTAATTACGTTGGGAGTTCCCCAACCTTTTCCCGCAGGGACGAGAACGCCATGCCTACTTATCAATTCGAGGCGATGGATGCGACCGGTCAAACGATCAAAGACGTGATCGAGGCCGCCAACGAAGAGGAAGCCCAAACGACAATTCGTCAGATGGGTTACTTCGTAACCAAAATCCAAATGAAGAATGGGGCCGCCGCCAAGTCCGCTGCCCACAAAAAGAAACGCCCCTTTGCCCTGGGCGGAGCTAAGACCAAGCATATCTGCGCCTTCACTCGCCAGCTCTCGATCCTCCAGGATGCGGGACTTCCAATCTTGCGCAGTTTGAAGATTCTCGAAAGCAATAACAAACCGGGTAAGCTAAAGAATGCATTGATGGACGTTTGCGACGAGATCGAGACCGGCTCGACTCTGTCGGAAGCAATGAGCAAATGCCCCAAGGTTTTCAGCCGCCTTTACGTCAATATGATCAAAGCCGGCGAAGCAGGTGGTGCACTCGAAACCATTCTCAAACGCTTGGCCGATTTTTTGGAAGCTGCCGAAGCGTTAAAACGCAAGGTAAAGGGTGCGTTGATCTATCCGATCGCGGTCGTGATCATCGCGTGCGGTATTTTGGCGTTGATTATGACGTTTATCGTACCCACCTTTAAGAAACTATTCGATGAGATGGGGATGAAGTTGCCGCCACCCACGATTCTGTTGATCGCGATGAGCGATTACATCGTGAACTATTGGTTCCTACTGCTGGTCATTCCGTTCTGCTATTGGCTAATTTCCAAACTGGTTCGCAAATTCAAACATGGGAGAATGGGCTTTGACATGTACCTGCTGAAGGTGCCTGTTTTTGGCAAGTTAATAGAATTGAACATTCTCGCCCGTACGACACGGACGTTGGGAACTTTGGTTTCTAGCGGCGTTCCAATTCTTGAAGCGCTCAATATCACTCGCGAAACCGCTGGGAATGCTCTTTTTGAGAGAATCTTTACCAAAGTGACCGACGCGATTCGCGAAGGTGAAGTGATCAGCAAACCGATGCGCGAGAATTCGACCCCTGGGTTCCATCCTGTCGCGGCCTTTTATTGGGTGCTGATGGGTTCGTTCCCTGGAGTCATGATATTGTCGGTCGCGCTAACCGCCGGACGAACGGCCAGTGGTAAGGGCTCCGCCGGGGCTATGCAAACATTGCTGCAAGTCGGCGGTGGAGTGTGCGCGCTGGGAGCCGTCGGTTGCTTGATATTCTATTTCATGAAAATGAGAGCCCGCGTAATCGACGAATTGGTGGTCAATATGGTGGACGTCGGCGAAGAGACCGGCGAATTGGATACGATGCTTTACAAAGTCGCCGATACTTACGACGACGAAGTTAACGTAATGACCGAAGGTCTCACTCGTCTTATCGAGCCCTTATTGATTGTTTTTCTTGGTGTCGCGGTCGGTTTTATCGTCATTAGTCTTTTCATGCCGTTGGTCTCCATGATTTCACAACTCTCTTGACGGAGTACGATTCGGTCTAGTAACCCGACGCGTAAGCGAGGAACGTGCATCCACGCCGAACCGGGTTCCGCTGAGAGAATTGATGTTCGAATGATTGGACTTTACGCATGGGTGGCGCGCTTCTTTGAATTTAAAGGTGCGTGGCACCATGATGCATGCTTGACCTGACTTATTGAGTACCACGTCAGCCGTGGAAAAGCGTTTCGAAATTCAGTATCAACCGGGAATGGTTGTGTGGGAGGTAGTTCGATGGCTGCTTATGTCCGAAAGACTCGGTCGGGATTTACTCTAGTGGAAATGCTCGTGGTAATCGCCATCATTGGCGTACTGGTGGGCATCACCGTTCCCGCCGTCATGATTGGCATGCGAGCTGTCAAGCGAGCTGCCATCGCGATGGAAGTGCAAACTTTGACCGACGCCGTCGAGCAATACAAGACTAAATTTGGCTCTTATCCACCCGATGGATCCAGCATGGCCAGAATCCAGCAACACCTGCGCAAAGCATTTCCGCAGATTGCTGCCAGCGAGTTTACTGCATTGGGTAACGCGGCGAATTGTTCGACGGGAGCACCGACGGGCGTGATGGATCCAGGTGAGGCTTTGGTGTTTTTCTTGGGAGGATTCAGCGACGACGCGATCCATCCTTTGACCGGTCCAGGTGGCCCATTGAACGATACCGATCCCAGACCCCAAGTAGCCAGCTATATTTATAATCTCGACCGCAATAAACCATTTTATGATTTCAAGCAGAGTCAGCTATCTCTCAATGATTCGGGGGCGTCGACAGATGAAGGCGAGTTGTCGCTTTCTGGAGCCGATGCGATCCCAGTGTATCATCCTGCGGGGCGCATGGCTCCTTATATCTACTTTGAAAGTTCGACTTATACGATCAACACGGGTTCGGGTGTGTTTTATAACCACTTTACGTCCTCGGCGGTCGCTGGCGTTGCGAGGCCTTATCGCTCCGATAAAGTCAATCCAGCAGTCGCCAAGAGTCAGCCGAACCTGCATTTTCGGTTTATGGAGGACCGAAAGTTCCAAATCATTTCCGCAGGGCTCGACGATGGATATGGCGGTGTGGCAGGCGCCTCTAACGGGGTTATCTATTACCGTTATCCATCGGGTGGAGATGTGAAATTTGTGACGAGTGGCAGTACAACGACGGCCACGGAGGGCAGCCTGTCGCGTTACGAAGATGGAGATCCCGCAAATTATCAATTAGATAATACAGCGAATTTTTCAGAAGGTATTTTCGAGGATACATTGCCCAATTAGTTCGGCAATTGTTGTACCTTCCTACGATAGGCTGGAGCAGTAAGGGCACCGCCCATGATTATCCGTTTGACGACTACCGATCGCCTGCGAAGGCCGAGTTTCACTTTGGTGGAACTGTTGACGGTCATTGCCATCATCGGAATTATGACCAGCATGGTTCTGTTTGTGCTCGCCGGTGCCCAGCGCGATGCTTACGTGGCCCGCACTCGCGGAACGATTCAGAAACTACATGAAGTCATCATGCAACGTTGGGAGGAATATCGTTACCGAGCGCCTAAGATCCATGTCCAGCAGGATTGGCTCAGACCACAGTTAGCGATGCGTGGTCAGGTAGCGCTTGGTCCGCGAGAAGGCGCAAGATTGAGAATGATCGTCTTGCGCGATTTGATGCGCATGGAAATGCCGGACCGTATGAGCGACATTGAATACCCGCCTACGATTTATAAGATTGCTGCTTTTACTTTTGACAATGGCGAGACTCCTCCTAACTACGCCAACGATCTGCCATATCCGCCGTCGCTGGCGGAGCTCTCGATGTTACCTCGTGAAGTACCAGGGCAATACAATAATCTGCGCCAGCGTGCCGGATTAGGCTCATTGACGAGCAATCCGTATAAGGGGCCCGTTGCTTCCATCGTGCCGACAGGATATAGCGGTTCGATTAATAGCGCGGAATGGTTGTACTACATCATTGCTGCGTCAAATTTCCAGGGAGGTTCGGCGCTTGAGTACTTTCGTCCATCGGAAGTTGGAGATACCGATGACGATGGTCATCTTGAATTTCTCGATGCCTGGGGAAATCCGATTTGGTGGATACGCTGGCCCTCCAGTTTCGAAAGCCCCTACAATATATACGGTGCACCCGATGCGATGGACCCGCTACATACCGATTGGCGCTGGAACATCTCTTCGGTAGCCGACAAGCCTTGGACTCTGGTACCGCTGGTAATATCGAGTGGCCCAGATGGTATTTTCGATATTAAGTTCGAAGGATCTTCGAGTCCAATTATTTACGCAACGCAAACATGGCGAGGTTTTACCGACTCACCCGCACATAAGGCACCGCCAATTCCATATTTCTTTCCAGATCCCTATGTGGAGGCCTACGACAATAACGGAAACTTGGTTAAGCAGGGGCTCGGAGCACTGTTGGATCAGGATGGTGACGGATCGACCGATGGTTCAGCGGATAATATCCATAATCATAATTTAACGGAATAACTGCGAGCCTCTTGGATCAGATCGAAATGTCGATATCAAACCACAACTCTACATCGTTCAATAAGCACTTTGGATACACACTGGTCGAATTGCTAGTGGTGATGGGGGTCATCGTCATCCTTGCCTCCGTTACGTTGCCATTTGTTCGCGAGCTGTTGCACGATCAAAAATTGAGCCAAACGGCGCGCATCGTTCAGGGATACGCCGAATCCGTACGAGCCAAAGCAATGGCATCCGGCAGGCGCACAGCGTTGATCTTGGAACGATTGCGATACGATGGCCTCGGCGGCATCGCAGCCGATGTACGCATTGGACAGAATACATGTATCCGACTTTCCACGGGCGAAGTTTTTCCGCCGTATGAAGGCGATTGGGCAGGTTCGACTGGGACTTTGGTGGGAAACGGCAGCATAGTAACGGGTATTCAGATACCACTGGCTCAGGCCGCCAGCCTATGGGACACTTCGACTGGAAAGCCATCTGGACTTGTCTCGGTAGGCGATTCGATTGAGTTTGGTGACCGCCAACAGGGATTCGTTATTCCCACCGATCCGACGCTTTTGGCTAACAGCAACATTTTGATTCCCGTCTCTAATCCTCCAACTGCGAGCTTGTCAGGAATACCAGGTTCCGTGCAGATCGCTGAATCCATGTGGACCCCGGGAATATCGGTCCGATTTCGCATTCATCGCAAACCTTCCAAATCGTTATCGGGCAGCGTGATTCTGCCACGCGGGACCTGTATCGACCTTACGATGAGCGGTACGGGTTTAACCGGTCGTGAGTTTAGCACCGATACGATTCAAGGTATCAGCAAATATGTTAATGATGACTACGGCCAAGTTTATATAGTGTTTGGACCTCGAGGGACGGTCGAGTTGGCTTACTATCAAGCACGCCCAACGGACAATGCGTCCGCTTTTGTGCGCGTATTTCCGACTGGCATCTTTCACTTGATGATCGGTCGGACCGATCAGGTACTGCCCAATAGTCTGCTGGCACCGTTTACGCCTGGCGCTGAATCGGAACGTGACGATTTCAAAGCGAACATTATGGACCCAGGGAATTTTTGGGTGTCACTGAATCCCTATTCTGGCGCCATTTATTCTTCGAGTGTTACTGCCCCAACAATCCCCAGCGGCATGGCTCCAGCGGCTGCGATTCCATTTCGCACCGCGCAAGCTCGTCAATTCGCCACAGTTGTCTTAAACCGTGGAGGTACCTAAGGCCATGCGTGCTATTTCATTAGTGCCCAGATTGATGTTACGGCCGCAAGATTGTATAGCGCAAGATTGTAGAACACCTTGTCCTCAAGTGTTCATGGCGCGGCGTAGTCCTTGGACGTGTGGCTGGTTCGGTCCCGATTCCATAATTCCGGCCCATGAACACTTGAGGACAAGGTGTTCTACAATCTTGCGGCTTGACCATGCTATGCAAATCGTCCGCGATCGCCATCGCACAGGTGTGACAATCCTGGAAGTCCTGTTTGCAATTGCCATTGTGATCGTTGGCATTCTAGGCATCGCTTCGATTCTTCCGCTAGCGGGCCGGCAAGCGGGCGACAGCAACCGCGCCTCGATTGCACAAGCGCTGGGGGAAAGCTGGTATCGCGAGTTCATGACGCGCGGGATGTATCACACTGGAAGTTGGCAACGTTATCAAGATCGACTGCCATTCGGATTCCAACCGGTCTTCAAATCGGCGTCTATTCCTGTAGGGGCTTTGTTGAGCAAGACCTCACCACCCAATTTTCGACCGACGGGAAAACAAGCAGTCTGTATCGATCCGATGTTCTACTCCGATCGTGATATGCCCGCTGCACTGGCAATTGGCACATCCACTTGGTATCGACCTTCGGTGTTTCCCTATTATCAGGAAAGCTACAACCCAACGATTGACCCCGCGTATTCCATAAACAATCCCCCAATTAATTCGGCAGCATGGGACGATCAGCCGCGCATGTTGCGACTTACCCTCGGATCATTGATTAATGCTAAGATGGTCGAGCAAATATTCCAGTCGCAGGATGACATGGTAATTTCTGCGGACGAGAAGGAACTTGACGCGTCTCCCGTGCGAGGAATTCAGTTTTATCAGGCACCGACTACCGCCATCCCATTGCCATTTGCGCGAGCGCAAGCGAAAACCGAGTATAGTTGGCTAGCGACTCTAACTCCCACCGAACAATCGGACAATTCGGTAGAGACTCATTACACCATGTCGATCGTGGTCATTCATCGCCGCGATACATTATTCAGTCCCAGTGGCATCACAGAGCGCACTCCTGGTACCGATCCAACTCCCGACGACAAACCTGGTGGTGAACGACTTGTTTGGGTATTGCCGCTGTCCGGCAATTTTGACGGCGGCCATGGTGGGCGAGTGCAGTTAATTGCAACCGACGGCGTGAAAGATGATTTGCAAATCGGTGACTGGATAATGCTCAGCCGCCATGTTGGCGCGCGCGTCGACGTGACTGGCCCATCGCAACAAAGATATTCGGTGTTTCGCTGGTACCGTGTCGTAGGCGTAGATGGTGAAGCGAGTTACGGGCCATATAATCCCGATGCTAACGGCAAGCCGACGCCAGACATCTTTGGAGTCACGCCACCAGACAATGTTTGGACGCGTAATGTCGTTTTAGAAGGGCCCGATTGGAATTTTGCACCGGTGGCACCGGTATTGAACCTACCAGGAAATCAAACGTTCATTGCGCCGACGACTGCGACGATTGTCAAAGGTGCCACGCACGTCATCGAGCGTGTGGTAGAGATTCCTTAGATTACAGTCTTTTCGTTTTGATTGCGCCCGATTCGCAAATTGGTTGGAGCTGCTTGTCATGAAAACTCAAGCCACAGTACGTAGGTCAGGCCTGATCCTGCTGGTAGTCCTCGGCATGTTAACGTTATTTAGCATGCTAACGATTACATATTTGGCGTATTCGGGCAGTTCGCGAGCCGGCAGTATGCAGTTGGCGCGACGCGAGTATCGCGGAACACCTTCACCACGATTAACCGACGAAGCACTCAAGCAATTGCTGCGGGGAACACCTGACGTGCGTTCGGCACTCTACGGCCATTCGTTGCTCGAGGATCTTTATAGTCCACCCTTCGCCTTTAGAGTTCGCGATTACGCACTGCTATTTCAGCAGACTAACGGTATCACCTTGCCCCTAACTCCCGATGACACCAAGCCTCCGCCCGGCGGCATCCAGCGCCCAATGGTGCTTGGCGGTCGATTCTTGCGAATTCCATTAGTGCTCGAAACACCTAGATTTCTCCCGGAATACAGTAATTCTCTAAAATATCGCTGGGTATCTAGCAACTTGTCTCTTGTGCACGATATTGTTGCCGGGCGAATCGTCACTTTTGCGGAAGGCCCGTTGGCAGGCGAGTCGTTTCGAATCATTAGGTATATTGGACCGGTCTCGATCGATCCCAATAATCCGACTTCACAGGATTTGATTGATTTCGCTCAGCAATATTCAATAATTATTGATCTGAATGAAGCCGACATGGACAAAGTCGTGTCATATGCCGGAGGTGAGTTTACTATTAATGGTTGGATCAATCGTTCACCGGCTGGATCTTATTTGTGCCACGCATCAGTTTCGGCAACTACTGGCTTAACTAGCGGGCATACTTTGCTCGTTAACGGAGCTGCGCTGAATGGGCACGGTCTGGGCGTGGGATTCGACGGAACTCAGCAGGTGCATGAGTTAAAGGCTCAGCATACGTCAAGGTTCGGTAGGCGCAAAATCCTTCAATCGGGAAACTTTACCCCATACATTTTTTCTAACAATCCGCCGCCACAGCCGCTAGATAAATTAGCAGTACCATTGCAGCCACGGCTTGGGGATCTTGGGCTGATACCGCTTGCTGGGTCTGCAAACGAATCGTACGACGCCGCCGACTACAATGATTTCTATTTGGCCTTGCGTGCTTCTGGGGCATCCATTCCTGCAGCAATTATTCCAAGTTTTCATCGCGCAGCGCTAATTAATTATGTTGCTCATTGGAAGCCAAGCTTCGATTACTCGACACTCGAAGAATTACTTTGGACTTTAGAAAGAATTCAGCTTGCCGCGGGTCGCCCTCTGTCCATTAATGTAATAGTGCAGGGAGTAGAAATCTACACTGTCAACCCGAATTTTACCGGAAGTAATAGTGGAGATTATGTATCTGGATCACAGAAGGTGCCGCAGCTCAATCTCGATTTGGGTAGTAACTTTTCAAACAGTTGGCCAGGAGCGAAGGGTCAGTTTCTCAACTGGATACGCTGGCTGGTGGCCGGTCCTTGGGATGTGGATAACGATGCTGATGGGCTGGCGGATAGCGTGTGGGTGGATCTCAATCTGCCGCTGATGACATCTCCAGAAGGTAAACTGCTCAAGATGATGGCAGCCTATTATGTGGAGGATCTTGATGGAAAGCTCGACCTGAATGCGGCAGGCAACATCTCGCAAAGCCTTGATGCAGGTTACACAAACGAAAAAAGCAGTCAGTTTGCTGATTATTTTGTAAGGATAGGTGAATTAAATGTACCAAACCTGAATCTTCCCCAAGGTTTTGGATCTGGCCCAGC
>SYJV01000317.1 GCA_005798335.1 Planctomycetaceae bacterium
CCCAACACTCCACGGTTCGCAACTTGAAGACGTTCAGTTTATGATGACTGTAGATGTCGATTTAGTAGGCCTACAGTTGTTGTCAGTTTGATGGGCTAAAGGCCCTCTCAGCATTGCAGAGCCGGCGAGAAGGTCCAGGAAAGATGCATGTTACCACCTCTTGGCTCAAAGAATCGAAACGGTAATTTGAATTGGAACCGCCGCGAATTGCTGACGCGTTCCGCTCTGGGCGTAGGCGCGCTAGGGTTGCTGGGAGTGATTGCAGATGATTCGGCTGCGATCGCGCCACTGCCGGCCGACCAATTGAGTCCGCTGGCCGAACGCCAGCCACATTTTCCCGGCCGCGCCAAACGAGTCATCCATTTCTTTCTTAATGGCGGTCCGTCGCATGTCGATACGTTTGACCCAAAACCAGCACTGACTAAGTATGCTGGCCAGCGCGTCGAAAATACGCTGACCACCGAACGTAAAACGGGAGCTGCGTTTCCGTCACCATTTAAGTTCGATCGTTACGGCGAATCGGGGATCGAAGTCAGTGAGATCTTTTCCAAGACGGCTCAACATGTTGATCAGATTGCCGTAATTCGATCGATGTACGCTCAGGTACCCAATCACGAGCCGTCTTTGATGTTGATGAACTGCGGGGATTCCGTACAAGCGAGGCCGAGCATGGGAGCTTGGGTACTGTACGGACTCGGAACGCAAAACCAGAACTTGCCGGGATTTGTCGCAATGTGTCCGGGTGGGTTACCTATCAAGGATACCGAAAACTGGCAATCTGCGTTTCTTCCAGGCGCGTTCCAGGGGACGTATGTAGATTCCCAACATCAACAGCTCAGTCGCTTGATCGAGAATATCGAGCACCCGCACATTTCCAGCAGCAACCAGCGCCGTCAGTTGGATCTCCTGCAGCGGTGGAATGCTCGACACTTGGTAACTCGAACTGACGATCGGCTGGAAGCGCGAATTCAATCGTACGAACTTGCATTTCGCATGCAGCAGGAAGCTCACGATGCCTTTGATATATCTGGCGAGCCGACTCACATCCACGAACTCTACGGTGACGGAGTGCACGGTCGGCAAACATTGATCGCTCGGAGGCTATTGGAGCGCGGCGTACGCTACGTCCAACTTTGGCATGGTGCTGGCCAGCCATGGGATAACCACGAGAATATCGAGGAGAACCACCGGCGTCTGGCACGGCAGCTTGACCAGCCCATCGCAGCTCTGCTGACCGATTTGAAGCAGCGTGGCATGCTTGACGAAACGTTGGTATTGTGGGGCGGCGAGTTCGGCAGGACTCCAACGGTTGAACTAGGAGGCGATGGCAATCCGAAGAAAGGTCGCGATCACAACCATTACGGATTTAGCGTGTGGTTGGCTGGTGGTGGCATTAAAGGCGGGACCACATACGGTGCAACTGACGATTTCGGATTCCAAGCTCAAGAGAACCCAGTCAGCGCGCACGACCTCCACGCCACGATGCTACACTTGCTCGGCTTCGACCACGAGCGACTAACCTACCGTTATGCTGGCCGCGATTTTCGCTTGACGGATGTCCACGGCAAGATCATTCGCGAAATTCTTGCTTAAGTCGCTTCATCCATTTAATCACAGAGCCTTTAGGCGAGCGGCAGATGCAAGGTTACCAATTGTAACCCGAAGCGTGAGCGAGGAGTCAACGCAAATCACCTCGCTCACGCGTCGGGTTACGGTAGACTCTCCTCTGCCGCTCGCCTTATTTATCAACCGCGATTGATACCTTATTAGCATATGTGCGCCGCCATCAGGGCTGGTGACGACAGGCTGCGATTTCGTCTGGCGTACAGCCTTCCGCTACGCAATCCTTGTCGCAGTGCTCAGCGTCTTGATCGTCATCAGAACACTGGTCGCGAGCGACTTGCGCCTTAATCGCGTCGCGGCAATTGCTCGCGCCTGAGCACAATGAGCAAGCTGACTGGCCATCCGCGCCGGCTTGAGTCGACAAGCCACCGCAGGATCCTCGCAATTCGCGGCGCCCCAGCACTAAACCAGCGGCCAGTCCAAGCATGACTAGCGCTATGATGCCAAATGCCAAACCGAATACTGTTGCCAACGTTGTCCAGGCCATGCTATCACCAATTTCCATCACTGCGTCATTGTTCCGACGGCTTACTGGAATGATCAGGGAATCGTCGTTCAAACTCCGTTGTACGCTTGATTGTAAATTGATCTTTGTCGCGGCAAATCAACATAACTTGCCAATTTTTCCGCTGGGCAAGTTCCAACCCCTTCTCCGGTCCGAGCGCCATCATGCTAGTGGCGATAGCGTCCGCTAAGGCACAATTATCCGCAATTACCGATGCCGAAGCAAGCTCATGACGAGTCGGCCGTCCAGTCGCTGGATCGATAGTGTGCGAAAACTTCTGGCCGTCTGCTTCAAAGAAGTTGCGATAGTCACCACTGGTGGCGATTCCTGCGTCGGTCAGCCCAACGACTGTTTGCAGTCCGCGCTCGTGTTCTAACGGGGCCTCGATTCCTACTTGCCAATCGCGCCCATCTGCCCGTCTACCGGCCGTAATAATTTCTCCGCCGATTTCCACAAAGAAATTTTGAATACCGAAGCTCCTTAGTACCTTGCCGACGCGATCGGATCCGTGCCCTTTGGCGATTGCGGACAGGTCGACTCGCAACTTGGGTACAGATTTCTTCAGGGCGGGAGGGTCGAGCATGACCGACAACTTTCGGAATCCCACGGCGGTCAGCACATTCTGAATTTCTTCCTCCGACGGGACCCGATCGGCGCGTTTGACGGGCCCAAAGCCCCAAAGATCAACGATTGGCCCAACGGTAACATCGAATGCTCCTGCAGAATCCTCGGAAATTAGTTGCGCTAGCGCGACAACTTGTGCGGTCTCAGGTGAAACGCTGAACCAGTCCAAGCTGGACGAATCGTTGAAGCGAGTAATCTCCGAGTCAGGGATGTAAGTCGACATTTGTTGGTTTACGAGCTTCAATTCCGCTTCTACCGCAGCATGGACACTTTTCAATTCGATGTTTGCCTGGGAAACAAAACGAATGGAATAGGTCGTTCCCATCGTCTCACCGCGCAAGAGACTATGGGGCGGCGTTGCGGTCGTTGGTGTTGCGCCAGGCCTATGAAATAGAAAGTAGAAAACTGCTAATAGCAGCAACAGAACCATCGACCTGGGCCAAATCTTGGCCGCAAACAATCGTACAGCCAGGTTTTTCATACGGCAATGCCGATCAATGAATACCTACGCGAATCCTCTCAACTTAACGTCACAACAAATGAGTCATCTGGCTTTGAATGTACTTTTCTCGCTGCTGTAACTTTTTGGTACCAAGAGTTCCACAAGGTCAGTAATTCCAACGAGTACAACAACCCCACGAAATCAGCCACCAAAATCGTCATAAGCAATATTGGTTTGAGGGACTCCCAAATCGTCCAGCATTTTAAAGACGGCTGAGTTCATCATGGGAGGTCCGCACAAATAATATTCAATATCCTCGGGAGCCGGGTGATTTTTAAGATAATTCTCTAGTACCACTTGATGAATAAATCCGACATAGCCCTTCCAGTTATCTTCTGGTTTGGGTTCAGATAGCGCAATATTAAATTTGAAGTTCGGAAATTCTTTCTCGATTTTTTCGAAGTGGTCGATATAAAATAATTCTCGCAAACTGCGTCCACCGTACCAATACGAGACCTTGCGATCGGTCTTGCGGTTTCGGAACAGTTCGAAAATGTGGCTGCGCAGCGGCGCCATTCCGGCTCCACCTCCGATATACACCATCTCGCTCTTCGTATCCTTGATGAAGAACTCGCCGTATGGACCGGAAATGGTAACTTTGTCGCCTGGTTTGAGTCCGAAAGTGTATGAACTGACTTTACCCGGAGGCGTCCCTTCAGGAGCGCGGGGAGGAGGCGAAGCGATGCGGATATTCAACATGATAATACCCTTCTCACCGGGGTAGTTTGCCATTGAATATGCACGATAAACGGGTTCAGTCACTTCCGATACATACCGCCAAACATTGAACTTATCCCAATCATCGCGAAACTGGGGTTCAACATCAAAGTCTTTATAGTTAACGGTGTGTGGCGGTACTTCAATCTGAATAAATCCACCGGATTTGAAATCGACCTGATCCCCTTCGGGCAATTCGAGCACCAATTCCTTGATAAAAGTGGCCACATTATGGGTTGAGCGTACCGTACATTGCCACTTCTTAGTCTCGAAAACCTCGGGTGGAACTTCGATCTTCATGTCCTGCTTGACGG
>SYJV01000318.1 GCA_005798335.1 Planctomycetaceae bacterium
CCTTACACAGTTCAAGCAGGACAAGTTTGGGGTAATGCAATTTGGAATTCGGACCGGTAAATGGGGGCGGCGGACATTTTCCCCGGAACTAGCATTGCACAACGCGTTATTACCTAGTTAGAATCGTACCCAAGTTAAATGAGCACCGTTGAGCCATCCTGTTGAATTGGCGGTATGTTAAGTTTTTCGAAGTCAATGCCGAGCTCTCGCAACAATAGGCAATCGAATACCCAGGGAAGTTTCCTTGGTTTGGTTCGTATTGCCTTGTGTTGGCAGTTGTTAATCTCGATCCTCTTGGCTGGCCCGAGTGCCAATCTTTGTGTTTGTGAGGAACACAAGACCGAAACATCGGACCCCGTCGAAGAACGAATCGACTTGGAAGAAAACGTTTCGACGCTGGATTCGACCGCATTAAGGCGAACCAGCTCACGAGATTCAAGGGTCAAACGATCGATTTCGCCTCGCGTTTGCGGTGGAGATGTCGTTCGACGAATTTCGAAGTCGCGATTCGCGAGTTTCTTTGTTGGCCATCGCCTGGCAAACGGATTATTGGCACCCTTGCATTGTTGATGTGAGGCCCAGCGGGCAGAAGTTTGACCAATCTCTTTTCGATTGTTTGCCACAGAGTTTTACAATCGATTTGTCGATGTGTTTTCTGCCGCCGCATCTATCTAATTTGAGTATCTACGATTCTCTTCACTGGCACTTGGGTGTTACACACGACTGGCCATTTTGTGCGTTAGTCGATGGCCAGTGAAGAGCGCTAATTAACTCTGGATATGTATTGACGATCCTTTCGGTCCTTGATGCGAATGGACTATTTGTTTTTGCGAACGCAATTGGCGACTCAGGCGTAGCGAAATTGACTTTGGCACAGTTTCCAGCAATGGCAACGGATTTTGCCGGTAGCCAGTGATTCGTTGGATACTCGTCGAATTAGCGAGTTGTAAAGGGTAAGAGCACAATGGTGCGATCGATTTGTTTCAAATTCAACAATAGGCAAAGACCCGATCGCGGCCTGCGGATTCCAATCGCAGGTGTCGCGAGCGGCATATAGGTAATGTGAAATCACTGGATCGTCAAATCATTTCACCTCTTCGTGAGGTTAGAAAGGTCAGAACAACGATGTGGGATCGGCTGAAACAGTTCCTCAACCCTTTTGATGCTCGCTTCGAGGATATGCGGAGGGATAATTGGCTGCAGGTGGCCGTGCGTGATACCAGCGCGGGCCTAATTGTGGCCATGATGGCAATTCCAATGGCGATGGGCTTTGCCATGGCGTCGGGGTTGAGGCCGGAACATGGTATTATGGCCGGTGCCATTGCCGGAATGGTTGGAGCGCTGTTCGGTGGCTCAAAATACAATGTGTATGGACCGGTGGCCGCCCTCATCCCCGTGATCGCCGGCATCATGCAGGACTATCGCACGCCTGAGGATCCCTACGCCGGACACAGTTTTCTGGTGCTGATTTGCATATGCTCGGGACCCATCCTGATGCTGGTGGCGCTGCTTGGTTGGGGCAAGGTCGGCAATCTTGTGCCGCACTCCATTGTGGTAGGCTTCAGTATCGGTATTGCTGTGACTATTGCCCTGACGCAGTTCGGCGAGGTCATGGGGTTGAAGACCGCAGTCAGCGGCGGAGTCCTGTCCAAACTGCGAATCATCGGTGAGAACCTTTATCAAGCAAATGGTTCAGCCATGTTTCTTGGTTTGCTCACTTTCGTGATCATTCGCTCTCTGCTGAACGTGTCCATATATATCCCGGCCCCACTGATAGCGCTGGGCTTGGGATTGGGGTTGTCATCCACGTTGTTCGTGAATGACGATCTGACCCTAATCCGAACAAAGTACGGCGAGATTCCCACGAATTTCCTGATGGTTACACCACCGGGTTTGCCATCGTGGGACCTTGCGGTTCTTCGCGATCTGGCCTTCTACTCGCTGGCCTTTGCATTCGTGTGTGGATTTGAGAGCCTGTTGGCGGCGCGGATGGGAGATCGACTTGCCGATAACCGGCGCACTCCGTATGACCCGAACAAAGAGTTCTGGGGCCAGGGCCTGATCCAGACGCTGGTCCCGTTGCTGAACGGCATGCCGTTGTCGGGCGCTCTGGCGCGGACAGCGACCAACATCAAGGTGGGTGCCGTTACGCCTCTGGCCGGGATGATGAAATGCGTCTTGAAGCTGGCACTGGTATTCTTCCTTGCAAACTATCTTGAACTGGTTCCGATGGCTTGCATTGGTGGCATATTGCTGTGGGTCGCCTTCAACATGGTAAAGCCCACTGAAATCAAGCAGATATGGGCTCAAAGCTGGTTTCACACAGGTCTGATGACCTACACCGCGATTATGGTGATCGTCACCGATTTCTTGACCGGCGTCCTTTCGGCGATGGTCATTTATGGCGTCCTTTTCAAGTTCTTGGACAAACCGACGAACGATACGACCTATACGGAGCAAACTACGGACGAGGTGAAGCCGTGAACAGAACTCGCCGAAGTACCGACAACCAAAGTCACACGATCCGTTGCCGTAGTTCAACAGTCGACGACGTAACCGCAGCGTTAGGTCCTAAGAATTGGGGCGGTGTGCGATGAACGAGTCAAGCGCTGAACTTAGTGGCGCGTCTGCTTGCAAAAAGGTTTGGCACAGGTGTTGACCATGGAACGTATCAAGATACTCTCTAGTGCGACACTGCTGAAAGATCTTTCAGCGGGATTGGTGGTATTCCTGGTAGCGCTACCCTTGAGTTTAGGAGTTGCTCTGGCATCGGGAGCGCCACTGTTTTCGGGAGTGCTTGCCGGCATCGTTGGCGGAGTTCTCGTCGGAATGCTAAGCGGATCGCATACCAGCGTTAGCGGGCCGGCGGTAGGATTGACCGCCATCGTGTCAGTGGAAATTCTCAGTCTCGGTGCATTCGAGACGTTTCTTTTGGCGGTCGTTGTTGCCGGAGCCATTCAAATTGCGTTGGGGGCTTTGCGGGTAGGCTTCCTGTCGACGTTTGTACCATCCAGTGTAATTCAGGGCCTGTTAGCGGCGATCGGCGTTATCTTAATCCTGAAGCAGGTTCCTCACCTGCTCGGGCACGATAGCGACCCAGAAGGGGACATGGCTTTTTCGCAGCCCGATCGCCTCAATACACTAACTGAGCTGCTTACTCTTTTCAATGGTGAGGTTCACTATGGGGCCATGACCGTTGGACTGCTGTCGATCACCATACTTGTGATCTGGGAAAATGTTCGATTCTTGAAGGCTCTAAATTTCCCATTACCGTTGGTCATGGTCGTGATGGGTGTGCTGATCGCTGAATACTTTCGGCGGTTGGGAGTGCCGTGGGCGATCGAAGAAAGCCATTTGGTTCAGATGCCTGTGGCCAAAGACTTGGCTGCGTTCGCTGGCTTTTTGCAGGTGCCAGATTTTTCACAGTGGAACAACCCGGCCGTTTACACCGTCGGGATCACGATTGCGGTCGTTGCCTCCTTGGAAACACTGCTGAACCTGGAAGCTGTGGACAAACTCGATCCGCAACAGCGCAATTCACCGGCCAGTCGCGAACTGGTGGCGCAGGGAATTGGCAACGTCACCTCAGGCTTAATTGGAGGTATTCCAATTACGTCCATGATCATTCGCAGTTCCGTAAACATCAATGCCGGGGGGGCGACGAAGGTATCGGCCATCTTTCACGGTGTACTTTTGCTGGCTTGCGCTCTGTTGATGCCGGCGCTATTGAACCGAATTCCCCTTTCGTGCCTCGCGGCGATTCTGTTGGTGACCGGAGTTAAGCTTGCCAGCCCCTTACTGTTTTTTCAATCGTGGCGCGACGGGCCGTACCGGTTCATCCCGTTCATCGTGACTCTCATCGCGATTGTACTTACCGATTTAACGATTGGGGTTGCTGTAGGTTTGGCCGTCAGCGTCGCCTTCATCCTTAACAGCAGCTTCAGGCGTCCGATGCACAGGATCGTCGAGCGGCACGTTGGTGGCGACGTGACGCGCGTCGTATTTGCCAACCAAGTGAGTTTTCTCAATCGCGCGGCCCTCGACAAAGTCTTCAATCAATCCCCGCGCGACTCGCAACTTTTGCTCGACGCTAGCAGCACCGACTACATCGATCCGGATATTCTCAGCATGATTCGAGAATTCAAGGACAACACCGCTCCTATTCGCGGTATCCACGTCAGTTTGCGCGGTTTTCGTGAAAAGTATCGCCTCTACGACGATATCCAGTACATCGACTACTCGACGCGCGCCTTACAGGATACGGTTTCTCCGGCTCAAGTACTGACGATCCTACGTGAAGGGAACGAGCGATTTCGAACGGGACGACGACTGACACGCGATCTAGGACGACAAGTCGAAGCGACAGCCAAGAGTCAGCACCCTTGGGCCGTCGTTCTCAGTTGCATTGATTCACGAAGTCCCGCTGAACTGATATTTGATTTGGGACTAGGCGATATTTTCAGCGTTCGCATGGCTGGAAATGTCTCCAGCCCCAAAGTCCTAGGCAGCTTAGAATACGGCAGCAGCGTCGCAGGTGCGAAATTGATTCTCGTCCTCGGGCACACCGGTTGCGGAGCTGTGACGGCGGCAGTTACTTTAGCGTGCTCCGGCGAGTCAGCGGCTAGTGCGACCGGCTGCGATCACCTTCAGCCAATCGTTCACGACATCCAATTGTCGGTGGACATGCAATTATGCCGGCGGCTTGACGGCATGACTGCTGAAGAAAAGTCGGCTTTCGTCGATGCTGTCGCGCGCCAGAATGTACTGACTACGGTCGAGCATATCGTAAATGAAAGTCGCGCGATCCGCCGTTTGGTCGAAGAAAGGCGTGTTGCAGTTGTGGGAGCTATGTACGATATTGCTACCGGAAGAATCGACTTTCTCACGGAACGAGCGTTTGGCCTAACGACAGATGAAATTAACGCGCAACCTCAATTCCGTTAAGCCAGATTGCCTGGATTAGTCCGCGCCGGCAGTTTCTCTAAGTCGAAGTGGTAATTCGCCTCACTTCACCCACGGACAACACCAGCGGCAAACGTTCTGAAGGTTTGGCTCGCACCGCATCGATTTTGACCTCTCGCTTGAGCACTTTCGTATAAAGAAACAGTATCGCAGAAAATGCCTGATTCTGCGTACTCGAAGCCACTCGCCTATCCACTGCCAAATGAGTCAAGTAGCTCTCATTCTCCGCATGACCCAATTCGCTCGGATGCACCCACTCACCCATCAAATTTCGGCAATAGTTCAAATAGTCAACAATCCAACCGACATACGCCTCCTCCATCCTTTTGGCCAGATGTAGCAGTCGCATCTTATGCCGCACCTCTTCGACCAACTTCGGCATGGCCACACCAGCCACGGCCACACCAGGAACCCCCATTTTGGAACCAGTGTCCACATCGTTCGCCTGCGTCTGCATATTTCGATTCTGTATATTCTGGTTCTGCATAATCCGCCCCCGATCATCACCGAGTCTGCATAAGACCGGCCACTAGCAAACAACTGCAGGGATCTTGACAACAGCCCGACTATTTTCCAGAATTGTTCCAATTTGAAAAGCAGACTCAAACCACTTTCAATAATTCGCGAGTCTGTATACTACTAGTTCGGAGCTTACAGTCGTTTTGCTCTGTGCTTTGAGGGTGCTGGCGAATCATTTCGAATTGTGTGGTGACATCTTCGGCTACGGCAATTGATGGATGGCTCTAATTTGGCCCAAGGATTTCGCTCCACGGCAATCGCTAC
>SYJV01000319.1 GCA_005798335.1 Planctomycetaceae bacterium
AGTCAGCTTCTCGATCTGCGCCGCATGTGCGGCGACCAACTCTCGAAGCTCCCGAATCGTTTCGTCTCTATTGTCCATACGCGAACAATAGAAAATCAACTAAATTAATGCACTATCAATTTCGTACCGTGAACGGTTACATTTTGAGTTGGGAACTTGTAAACGAGAAAACGAGATGGCTACTTATGTGATTGCTTACGACATTCCGGATGACAGGCGAAGGGAGCGGGTGGCTCGGGTACTGCTGAACTTTGGGCGTCGAATTCAGAAATCGGTTTTCACAGCCATGCTCGACTACGATCAGCATCGGGAGCTGCGTCGCGAACTTGGCAGTCGGCTTCGACAAACGGATGCGCTGGAGATTTTTCCAGTTGACTCGCGCAATTGTGACCGCTGGGTCTCTTGGACCGCCGAACCAAGTTGCACCAAACCAGTGTTGGTGATCGACTGAGACACTCGTTCGAAAAGTAGTTTCCACGATTTGAATCGCCTGACTTACTATTTTGTCGCGACACAGTTTACGATTTCCTTTCGATAACTGACTAACTTACTCGCAGGTATTTCCACGAGAATCCGCGACCGGATGGTTCACTCGCTGGTCAACCATGGTTCCATCGAGCAATTCATGAGCTTAGCATCGACAGGTTTTTTATTGTCGTCTTTCGCTCCGCGAAAGAACGATGTAATGCTACTTTCGCGGAGCGAAAGGCGACACTCATTGTTCGCCCGATGCTTATCTTGAGTGGTAGCACCTATTCCAAAAGTGCGATCCAGCCAAGGGACTTTGAATACTATCGACTATGGAGCCAACATGAGACTGCGAGCCGTCTTGATAATTTCCGCAGCTTTGATCTGCGGGTGTGTTACCAATTTGATTGGGGCCGGTGCTGCGGAAAAGCTGAATGTGCTGTTTCTGATGTCAGATGATATGCGCCCGGCGCTGGGGTGTTATGGTCATCCGTTGGTTCAGTCGCCAAATATCGATGCGCTGGCGCAATCGGGCGTGCGATTTGATCGGGCGTATTGCCAATATCCGCTGTGCAATCCGTCGCGAACTTCGTTGCTGACCGGGCGACATCCGACGACCACGGGAGTGCTCGACAATACGATCGATTTTCGTGCTGCCCATCCAGAATGGGTCTCGTTGCCTCAGCACTTCAAGAACAACGGCTACGCAAGTTTGCGATGTGGCAAGATTTTCCATGGTGGGATCGACGATGCGTTTGCCTGGGATCAGGGTGGCGATCCGCCTCGCCCGGATAACTCGCCTCGCAAACGACCGGATGCGAAACAGCGAGTTGCCAATTCCGATCGCTTTGTCACGCTTGAGGATGACGGTCAGTCGCACGGCGACTACAACGTCGCTGATCGGGCAATTCGTTATCTGAACCAGCTTCAGGACCGACCGTTCTTTTTGGCATGTGGCTTCAGCAAGCCACACAGTCCGCCGACTGCACCGAAGAAATTCTTGGATATGTACGATGCCGCAAAAATAAAACTGCCCAAAACTTTTGCAGCGGTCCCGGCGGCGCCCAAAGGATTTCCCGGTGTTTCGATAACGCGCAACAGCGACTTGTTCATCGATCGGCCCGCGTCCGAAGAGGAAGCTCGTATGATGTTGCGAGCTTATTACGCCAGTGTGTCGTGGACCGATTGGAACATCGGAAGAGTGATGCGTGAACTCGATCGGCTCAAACTGCGAGAAAAAACAGTCGTCGTATTTTGGGGCGACCACGGTTACCACCTTGGCGAGTTCGGCAAGTGGGCCAAACACGGTTCGCTCTACGAGCTTGGTACGCGCGTGCCACTGATCGTCTCAGCTCCTATGGCCAAAGAAAAAGGAAAGACCGCAACCGGACCTGTACAAGCCCTCGACATTTATCCGACGTTGTGTGAACTCTGCGGGATCGCATCTCCCAGCGGCATTGAAGGCCACAGCCTGCTTCCGTTGTTGGCCGACGTGAATTCAAAGTGGGAGTATCCAGCTTACAGCGTCGCCGGCAACGCAGCGAATCTGGGAGTTGCGGTTCGGACGCGCCGAGTGGTCAGGCAGTACATCCGGTGCGATGCTGATCGATGAACTGGCAGATCCCAATGAAACGAAAAACTTGATCAACGATCCAAAGCACGCATCGATTGTCAAAGAGCTGTCAACGATGGCAAAGAAGCACGCGCGTGCAGAGTAAAACGATTGTCCTCGATCGTTTGTCCGCGCACTCCTGACCATAGGAATCCTGATTCCAAAGGAATAACATTGAGACTGTGAGGCGGGGAAGACAAAGCAATTGAGGGCAATTGCTCTACTCTCTCCGAGCACTAGGCGCGCGGATGGAATTGGGCGTGAATGCGTTTCAATCGTGAACTTTCAACTTGCGTGTAGATTTGTGTCGTCTGAATACTCGCATGGCCAAGCATCTCTTGAATTTGCCGGAGGTCGGCGCCACCGGCCAGCATGTGTGTTGCGAAGCTGTGCCGCAAAGTATGCGGACTGCTGTTCGGGTCGATGTCCGCGCGCAGCGCATACCGCTTTACTAACTCCCAGATCGCTTCCCGGCGCAAACGTTTCCCCGATTTCGATAGCAGTAGCCAAGGTAGTTCGGCAAGCGCCAACGAGCCCGCTAATCTTGATCGCTGTTGTTGGATATACGAGATTATCGCTTCGATGGCGCGTCGACCCAACGGAACCATGCGTTGCTTGGAACCTTTGCCTTGGACCAAACAAAATGCTTCGTCGAGATGAACGTTGGCCAGCAGCAAATCGCTGACCTCTGAGACTCGGCAACCGGTTGCGTACAACAGTTCGAGAATTGCGCGGTCGCGAATGCCAAGCAAGTCACAAGCTTGCGGCGCCGCGAGAAAACGATCGACTGCGGCTGGAGTCAGGACTTGAGGAATTCTCTGCCACATTTTCTGTGTAGCTAGCAACTCAGATGGATTGTCGCGAATCACGCCTTCTAATTGCAGGTACTTGAAGAACATGCGCGTCGACACAATCATGCGCGATATGGACGACGGTGCCAATTTTTCCGTAGTTAGCGAATTAATGAACTCGGACAAATCTACCAGCTTCAACCGACTGACAGGCGTTTCGCCAAGCCATCCAAGCAATCGTCGCAGGTCGCGTCCGTAGGCTTGAACCGTGTTGTCCGCCAAATGACATTCCGAACGCAAATAATCGGTAAACTTCTGGAACCAGTTGGTCGAAGCAATTGCCGGAGCAGCCACTTGGCCGGTGCGACCTGCTTGCCGAAACTTTTGCAATTTGCTGGCTGCCATAGGCTTTCTTCCAAATATTCCAAGCCACGTAACGGTCGGGCTGGCATCGTTGTGGTTTTCAGTTGAACAAGTCGCTGCATTTTCGGACCGGGCAGCGACTAATCGCCTCTACTTAAGATCTAAGAACATGTGTTCTTTCGGAATGGACTCTCATCTGCGATTATGCCGAAAGCAAAATGCGCATGAGCGAGGCGATTCGCTCGCTGGAATCAACGCAATATACGGAACACGACGAAATTTAGGGACGCTTGGATGAACATTCTGATAATTGGTGGAGCGGGTTACGTTGGTTCGCACACAGTACGGTTGCTCAGCGCAACAGGTCATCAAGTGTGGGTGTACGACAATCTTTCTCGTGGACATCGCCTAGCCGTACCGCAGGGAACTCTCATTGAAGGTGAGCTTGCGGATCGTCGCAAGCTGGTCGAAATCTTACGCGAGAAATCGATCGATGCGGTAATGCACTTCGCAGCATTTGCGCTGGTCGGAGAATCTGTGCAGCAACCCGCGCTGTACTACCAAAACAACGTCGTCGCCACGCTAGAATTGCTCGAAGCGATGCGCGAGGCCGGCGTTTGGCGAATCGTTTTCTCCAGTACAACCGCTACTTACGGTCAACCCAAACTGATTCCGATACCAGAGACAACCATCCAGCAACCCATCAATCCCTACGGTTTCACTAAGTTGGTGATCGAACATGCCTTGACCGATTACTCCCACGCCTACGGTTTTGGCTGCGCAGCTCTGCGTTACTTTAACGCTGCGGGAGCCCATTCCAGCGGCGAAATTGGTGAAGATCACAATCCCGAATCGCACTTGATTCCGATTGTGCTGCAAACTGCTTTGGGTCAACGACCTTATGTGACAGTATTTGGAGAGGACTATCCAACTGCCGATGGTACTTGCATCCGCGACTACATTCACGTCGATGACTTGGCCGACGCACATCTACGCGCGCTAAAGCTAATCGAGCGTGGCAGCAACCTTCAGTTGAACCTCGGCACCGGGCGCGGGCAAAGCGTGCGTGCCGTGATCGAGGCCTGTCGACGCGTAACTGGCCACGCGATACCAATCGTAGTGGGTCCGCGCCGCGAGGGCGACCCTGCTGAATTAGTCGCTGATAGCCGCAAAGCACTGGATGTTCTTGGTTGGACGCCGCAGTATATCGACATCGAAGACGTAGTCCGCACGGCCTGGAATTGGCATCGCTCCCACCCACGCGGCTACGCCACCAGTCAGGTATAAATTCGGAAATTTGTTCTTCGGGATTCAGAGCCTCGTCGTCTCCCATGTAAGAACGATCCAGCCCTATCCAGTTTAAGCCTTCGAACGCTCTACAAAATCTGTCGGTTCTAAGCATTGGCAGTGGCTGGCTCTGGATTGTCGTGCGATAATCGCGTGAACGGCTATTGGCTTCTTTGATCGAATGAAAATGCTCTACCAACGTTGTCAACGTACACTGATTGTTGTGCTACTTTGCCTGGCGCTACTCACCGGTGTGTTCGCGCAGTTCGACAATCGGCAAGGAGGGCGAGCGGGACGAGGGTTCGGTGGCCGGGGTGGCCCAGGCATGCGGATGCCGGATCGGTCCGAGTACCCGATGTGGCAAGTCGAACCGGCCTTCAAGCATGACGCCTTCACGTTTGTACGCATTCGATACGATTCTTATCGCAATCAAGCATTCGGCGGTTGGGCCAACGATTATCCCGACTGTGATTGGAATTTTTCGATACGCTTGCGAGAGCTAACTTCGCTAAACGTTGATCCCAATGGTCGGGTTTTGCGATTGACTGATCCAGAACTTGCAGATTTCCCGTTTGCTTACATGTCCAATCCCGGTGAGATCATCCTGTCGGACGACGAGTTGCTGGCGCTCCGCAAGTACCTTCGCAACGGTGGGTTCTTAATGGTCGACGATTTCTGGGCGATTCAGGAATGGAGCCATCTGCGAGCTGTGATGCACCAAGTACTCCCCGCCGTTCAACCGCGCGAGCTGACAACCGATCATGAACTGTTTCATATGGTTTATGACTTGCGAGTAAAGCCGCAAGTCCCGAGCATTCGAGCGTGGAGCGTTGGCGATACGTTTGAACATTGGCACGGTCCGACCGGTGGCGACGAAGAGCCGCATTTCTGGGGCTATTTCGATGAAGCAAATCGATTGATGGCACTGTTCTGCCATAACAATGACATAGGAGACGGCTGGGAACGTGAAGGAGATAATAAGGAGTATTTTGAAAAGTACTCTGTGCCAGTCAGCTATCCCCTTGGCATCAATATCATCTCGTATTCGCTGACTCATTAACGTTTTTGCTCGTAGAGTGACTTTCGAAACAAGGAATTTATTACGATCCGTCAACAACATATCGTTTCACTGCCAGTTACCTGTCTATGGATGGGACTAATCTTCATTGGCTTACCTGATTCGCATGGCAGCGCCCAACCGGCCGATAACCAGGACTATTCAGCGCAACTCAGGCGCATTGCTCCTAAATCTTCCGACGAAGCAATTCAATCGTTTCGGATACATCCGGATTTTCGAATTGAGTTAGTTGCTGCCGAACCGCTCGTGGCCAGCCCAGTGGCTATCGACTTTGACGAGGATGGTCGAATGTATGTTGCAGAATTCCCTGAATTCAACCAAACGTCGAGCAAAACCCCACAAGGCTCCGGACGCATTCGATTGTTGGACGATACCGATAGCGATGGCACCTACGACAAGAGCACCATCTTTCTGAACAACCTAGCTTCACCAACCGCAGTCTGTTGTTATGCAGGAGGAGTGTTCGTCGGTGCGGCCCCCGATATCCTCTACGCGAAAGATGTCGATGGAGACGGCCAGGCCGATCATCGTCGAACCATCTTCACAGGATTCGCGCGAGACGCCCTGGGGGAAGGACTATTGAATTCGTTTCGATGGTCTTTCGACAATCGAATTCATGTGCAAACCAGCTTCAATGGCGGCTCGGTACGGCATATTGACAAGCCAGACAGCGATCCAATTTCGGTGAGAGGTCAAGGATTTTCATTTAACCCAAGCACAGAGCAGTTCGAGTTAACTAGCGGCGGTGGCCAGCATGGCATGAGCCTAGACGACTGGGGACGCAAGTTTGTTAACACCAATCACAAACCGTTTCATTTGCTGATGTATGACCGCCGCTATCTAGCGCGCAACCCGTATCTTCAGGCTCCGCAACCTGCCCTCGAGATCGCCCCTGGCGGTTATCACACCAAAGTCTTTCGTATCAGTCCCGATGAACCGTGGAGGGTCGTACGGACACGGCTGAGAACGACCGGAGTGATGGACCCACATCCGACCGAGGGCGCTGAACCATCGGGTTTCTACACCGCGTGCAGCGGCGTTACTGTTTACCGAGGAGACGCTTGGCCCGCCGAATTCCGCAGCGATGTTTTTGTTGGTGAAGTCGCCAACAATATCGTGCATCGCGCTCGCCTGGTCAGCGATGGAGTCGGCCTGATCGCTCAGCGGGCCGACCCTAAATCCGAATTTTTTGCCTCTACGGATGTTTGGCATCGTCCCGTTCAGATGGCAAATGGACCCGACGGAAATCTGTACGTCGTCGACATGTATCGCAATTTGATTCAAGGTGCATCCATTTTGCCGCCAAGCATATTGAATCATGTCGACGTTAGTGGCGGATTCGATATGGGGCGAATTTACCGCATCGTCCCCAGAATTTTTCAGCGGCCTAAACTGCCACGACTCAGTCAAGCATCGACGGCTGAACTGGTGAAGTTGCTTGAGCACGCCAACGGCTGGCACCGCGACACTGCCTCGCGATTGCTGTTTCAACGACAGGACCGCCAAGCTGTCGATCCCTTGAGGCATTTGTCTGCAAGCTCGAAAGTACCGCTCGCTCGCATGCTCAGTTTGTACGCTCTCGATGGCCTCAAGTCACTTGACGCGGCCTTAATAATAGAACGATTGCGCGATGCTGATTCGCGAGTTCGAGAGCACGCGCTGCGATTGGCCGAATCATTTATCTGGGAGCCTGAAATAAGCGATCATCTGATGCACATGACCGCCGACCCTGATTTGCGAGTCCGCAATCAATTGGCGTTTTCTTTAGGAGAGATTCCAGGTGACGAGCCAGTACCGGCGCTAGTTCAATTGGCATTGCGTGACGGTGCCGATACTTGGTGCCGACTGGCGATACTCAGTTCCGTCCATACTCGCTCGGGCAAAATCTTCCGACTGTTATCGGAACAGGAGCAGTTCAGGAATTCGATTCACGGCCGCGAAATGTTGCTTAGTCTTGCCAAGCTCATCGGACGAGCAAACCGTGACTCGGAGCTCGCGGAATTCTCTACTGCATTAGAGACCATTCCCGATAGCGAACAGACGATGCTGCGGGATCTCCTGTGGAATCTCTGCGACAATCTATCGGCGCAGCGAATCGCTCTCCTGCGCACCAATGACGGCACGCACATTCAGCGAGTCCTTCAGGATATGCTTCGCGACGCAACCATAACTGCCGCCGATCATATGCGTCCGGTCGACGAGCGAGTATCGTCGATTCGCACGCTGAGTTATCTTGCATTGGGCGAAAGTCAGCAAACATTGGCCTCGCTATTAAATTTCCGTCAACCTCAAGTTATTCAAGCTGCAGCAATCGATACGCTAGCACGATTCGATGAACCAGCAGTTTCGCAAATTCTGTTAAAGGCATGGCCGGGTTTCAGTCCACAACTTCGTGCCAGAGCCACGGACGCCCTTTTTTCGCGGCCCGCGTGGAGCATCAATTTCCTCGACGCGATAGAAAACGGCCAGATACAATTCAAGGATGTCGATCCCTTACGTATTCAATTGCTCCAATCGCACGCCGACAAATCGGTCCGAAATCGCACTTCAAAACTTGTAAATGGGACGAAGATCGCTCGGCGTCAAGACATCCTCGCCGATTATCGACCTGCGTTGACGTTATCCGGTGATCGCGCGCGTGGCCAGGAGTTATTCAAGAAGGAATGCTCGGCCTGCCATCAACTAGATGGTATCGGGACTCAGATCGGCGCCGACTTGAACGCCATGCGGAGTCAGGATGCAGAGACTTTGCTGCTGAACATTCTCGATCCGAATCGCGAGGTCAAACCACAATTTCTCAGTTATCTTTTGCTAACTAACTCCGGCCGCATTGTCACAGGCATGATTACCGAAGAGACTGCCACTAGCATTACAATACGTCGGAACGATGGTACGTTTGAATCCCTTCAGCGCATCGATATAGAGGAGCTACGCAGTTCGCAACTTTCCTTTATGCCCGAAGGATTGGAGAAAGCGATCGCAGTACCAGCAATGGCAGACTTGCTAGCCTATCTTGGTTCTACCAAACAGTGACGAGCGTTGAAGTCCAACGTTGATTTACCAGAGCCTGCCCAGAACATTCTCAAAGCGATAAGGCCCCATTATGTCGAGACACCGACTGATGACTATGAAGCGACCGAACGAGCAATCTTGGACAATTCGTCCGACAACTCATGCCAAGTCGCTAACTAGCAGAGCACAGCTTTGGAGGCGATGCCCAAGTTCTGCTTACATTGGCCGCGCAGTCGGTCTAGAATTCGGTCGGCGGATTTGTTTTCTTGGTTTGCTTGGTTGTCTTGCTTTGGTGTCGCAAGCGGTCTTTGCGGCAGCGCCTGCCTACGAGATAACGATTCGCGCTGGAGCTTACGACCGAATCAACGTGCCGGTGATGATTTCGATTCCCGACTTTGTCGTACCAGCTCAACCTGTTTCGGTACAACTCACCGATGCGAATGGAACCAGAATTCCAGCTCAGTTGACCGGCCCAAGATTGCTCGCAGCGAAATCGACCGGAGCTGAGATTCACTTCATTCTCAACAAGTTGAATGCCGGCCAATCGATGCAACTGAAGGCGACTTTCTCGAACGAGCACCAGCTCACCGAGAGTGCCTACGTATGGCGTGACAAGCCTGGTTTATCGACCGAGCTGCACTTTGGCAACAGACCGATTCTGCGTTACCACTACGAACAGCTCGATGAGTCGACACCTGAGAGTCGCGTGCGGACGTACAAGCCATTCCATCATGTATTTTCGCCATTGGGAGATCGCATCGTTACCAACGGTTTGTCGGAGGCGCCCAACATTCATTCGCCGCATCATCGCGGCATCTATTTCGGTTTCAATCGCATCACCTACGGCAATGGCAAGAAGGCGGATACATGGCACTGTATCGACGGAGCGTACCAAGAGCACAAACGAATTCTCGCATCCGAAGCGGGACCTGTTATGGGTCGGCACCGAGTTGTCATCGGCTGGCATGGCAATGATGAGCACAAGCAACCGTTTGCCGAAGAGCAGCGGGAGCTGGCTGTTTACAACGTCTCAGGTGGCCACCTAATCGAATTCGCATCGCGAATGAAAACGACTGGTGGTAGAGTTCGATTGGACGGCGATCCACAACACGCGGGCTTTCAGTTTCGCGCTCACAACGATGTCGATGTTTCGACCACCCAGGAGACGATTTACGTGCGAACCGATGGAGTTGGCAAGCCCGGAGATACTCGCAATTGGGAGCCCAGTACACGTCAGGGGCCAACCAACTTGCCTTGGAATGCCATGTCGTTTGTGTTGGGAGGTAAACGCTATACCATGGCTTACCTTGACCGCCCGCAAAACCCGAAAGAAGCGAGATTCAGCGAACGGAATTATGGTCGCTTTGGGTCCTATTTCGAATACACGCTCGACGAAGGCACTCCTCCACTGGAAGTGAATTACCGTCTCTGGCTCCAATACGATCTAATGGCGCCAGCGGACGTCGCCAAACTGAGCCGCGATTTTGTCGAACCAATCGATCTCAGTGTACGAACAAACTAAGTCAACCGATTTCTCGCCTTCTTGCCAAGGTGTGCAATGAACCGTCCAACACGAAGATCCTTTGTTAAGTGCGCCGCAGTGATCGGCTTGACAGGCAGCGCGATGAATCAGGGCCGTGCTGCTCCCGAGAAGAAAAAGAGTGATGTTCGCATTCAAGACGTTTCGATTGGCTTCGAAGAATTCGTATTTCGCACGCCGCTGAAATTCGCTGGTGTCGTGGTGGATCGCCAGACGATGCTGACCGTTCACTGCACTGCACGAACAGCCGCTGGAACCGAGTCGCGAGGTTTCGGCTCCTTGCCGCTGAACTATACCTTCACTTTTCCTTCCAAATTGCTATCGCCAGCAACCAGGCAGTCAGCGATGAAAGAATTGGCCAAGGAAATTGCCACGGTAACCAACTCTGGTCACGAGTTGGGACATCCTATCGACATCAATTGGGAACTTGCGCCACGTTATTTGCAAGCTGCCACGGAAGTATCGCAGCGCTTACAACTGGCTGAACCCATCCCCAAACTCTGCACTTTGGTTATAGCCGGAGCATTCGACGCGGCAATTCACGACGCGTTCGGCAAAGCGCACTCGGTCAGCAGTTTTCACACCTACGGCCCTGAGTTTATGAATCATGATCTCTCGCATTATTTAGGAGCAGAGTACCAAGGTGAGTACCCGAGCGACTATGTGCAGGCGCAACCACAACCGCGGATGCCCATCTGCCATTTGATTTCGGCAGTCGATCCAATCACAGCAGCCGAGAATACGCAGCCGATCAAGGACGACTTGCCCGAAACTCTGACTGAATGGATTAACTATAACGGCTTGACCTACCTCAAGATCAAACTGAACGGAGATGACCTGAAGTGGGACGTCGAACGGTTGCTGCACATCGATCGCGTGACCGCAGAGACTCAGCGCAAGCGAGGCGTCAGTCGCTGGACATACCTTCCCGACTTCAATGAAAAGTGCCCGAACGTCGATTACTTCCTAGCTTTTCTTAAGCAAATCCAAGAACAGGCCCCCGAAGCCTTTCGTCGAATCGAGTACGTCGAGCAACCCACGCATCGCGACTTAAAGTCTCGTCCTGAAAATGATATGCATGAGGCAGCCAAAATGTGCTCCGTGGTGATCGACGAGTCGGTGATCGACGTGGAGTCCGTGATGCTGGCGCGCGAACAAGGTTGGACAGGAGTAGTCGTCAAATCGCCCAAGGGGCTGACGCATATGCTGATGATCGCCGCGGTAGCCGGCAAGCACAAAATGCGCATCGCTGGCGGAGATATGAGTTGCCCCGGCGCTGCGCTGATTCAGACCGCAAGTTTTCAAGCTCGTTTGCCCGGCGTCACATCGATCGAAGCCAATGCACGCCAGTTTTTACCAGCCGCCAACAAGCTATGGGAAACAAGATTTCCCGGTATGTTTCGAATCACCGACGGAATGCTAAAAACCGACGAACTATCAGGACCTGGCCTAGGCGCATAGGTCGCTTCTAGCATCACCACTCAGCCGCAATATCGGACTCGTATCAGTGATTTGAGTCACCGACTCAAGCGGGAGTGTAGGGCGGAATTTTTCCATTGAACTTAATGTCGTAGTCGAAAACGACACCATCTTTGGTTACTTCTAAATTCAAGTCGGCGTCATTCTCTGCTTCAGCATTGAATTTGGCCGGGAGGTAGTTGTGCATATAGTTGCCACCTCGAAAAATTGCCAACTGGACGACGCAGGGCCCCAAATCCGTGGTTCATTCTGGTTCCGCGCTATCGTTGGAGGTCCAAGTAATCGAGCTCCACGACGAAGCAAATTGAACCACAGATTTCACAGATGACACGGATAAGTGTTATTTCCGTGGCGTACCGGAGAAATGATTCACCGAAGACTATCAACACAACGCAACACGCGGCCATCGGTTGCTATCTATCCGTGCCATCAGTGAAATCCGTGGTTCATTCTGGTTCCGCGCGATCGGTTCAGTGCGTTAGTTAGCAGGGGAAGCAAATTGAACCACAGATTTCACAGATGACACGGATAGTGTTATTTCCGTGGCGTACCGGAGAAATGATTCAATAGCCAAACCCGCCACGTCGAGTGCCCGGCGAAGCTTGAACCGTATGCTATTTGTGAAATCCGTGGTTCCGAATGCATTAGACTACAATGCGTTTCCACTGAAGCTTGGCATACTTGAAATTCATCAGGATCGCCAATCTCAATCCAGTTATGTTTAGATATCCGAGCATCTGCGCTTCGTGACTTACGTTAAACGCGGTCACGACTTTGGGATCGACAATTACCAGGTCATCGACGATTAGATCGGGTATGAGAGTTCCGATGGCGTGACCATCGTAGTGAACGGGAAATTCCCATCTGCCGCTCGCCTTTGTACGAAAACGATGGGGTCCACCTGTCACGAAGTTGCCCTACTGGACATGCGTGGGTTTTTTGCCTGAGACATCATGCCTGACATCGGCACTGCGTAGTCGCAAGTCTGACGCCTGAAGACCGCGTGCCTCACCGGTTTCGCAAATATAGACCGCTAACTTTTCAGGACGCAGCAGTCGTGTTAGTTGAGCTGCAAGATAAAATCGATTTTGTGGTTGTGAGGGTTGCTGTTGGTGATTCTCGAGATAATTGGCACTGCCAGTTGGCAGAATAACTTTTACCTGCTGGTGTGTGGCGAGCTGTTGATTCAAGACGCTCCAAAACTTGGCTCGCGACTCTTCGGAATTTAGGTTTTGCAATTCGAGTAGCGGTTGGTTCAGATAATAAACCCAGCTCGGCTCCAGCACTCCTGCGGTTATCCATGGTCCGACGGGATGCTGGGATTGAATTGTAGTCAACGCATCAATGTCCAGCCGATATCGACTTGCTTGGCTGGTGCCAATACCGAATAGCCCTACGGAAAAGGCAACTGCCCCTGCAAGCCAAGCGACTGGAATAGACTCAGCGCGATGTCGTTGTTCGTTGAGCCAGCCGATCGCGCAGCAAACGGCCATGGCAACGCAGCCGATCGCCGCCCAGGCAACAGAAGGCATGGATTCGATGGTGGCCAGAGTGATAATCGCAAAGGCACTTACAATCGCGACTAATATTCCGAGGACGGAGCCGGTTCGCCGCCAAATAGGGCCAGGCAACCATCGTCCGCTAGCAAAATCGTGCAGAAACCCGCCGATCAGTAAAGCAACACCGGGATAACATGGCGTGACATAGCTGGGCAACTTTGTACTGGCGAACGTAAAGGCGCCCACGTACACCGCTAACCAAGCCACCGCGAGGGTGATCATCCAGCGCTGTTGAACAAATGCTTGCTTGGCCCACAAAGCAATCGGTATCAACCACAACGACCAAGGAAAAATTCCCACGAGTATCGCCATTGGGTAAAAGAAGATCGTGCCGTTGTGACCTTCCATACTTGATACGGCGCGACCGAGGTTGTGGTTTAGAAAAAATCCCCGCAGAAACTCACCCTCAGTAGCTACACCAACTGCGATGTACCACGGTGCCGCGACTAATATTGCCAATGCACATCCGGGGATCGCTCGCAAATCCGTTATCGCTCGCCACGCATGTCGCAGGACTTCGACAAACCAATTCGTCGAAGGATTACTTGAGAAATTGAACATTCGCCACAACATCAATACGGCCATTGGCAGAACGATTCCCACAGGTCCCTTGGCGAGCATCGCGATACCCAAGCTCGCGTAGCCAAGGGTCGCCCAATGCCATGCAATGCGACCAAGTTTCACTTGCGTCGAATCATCTATTGGCAATGTTGTAGCTTGATGGGCACCGCCCATGGAGCCAATGCTGAGGCAAACGATGCCGAAGGTGCTGAACGCGACTAAACAGCTATCGGGCGTCGCCGCTCGCCCAGCCATAATGAATAGCAGGCAGGTCGCAAGAGATGCTCCCACCCAGAACCCGAGTTTTGTGGGCGCTGGTTTCTCGCGCGACAGACTGCTCGCCAGAAAGGCAGTTGCCAAAATGGTTGCTAGCGCCAGTGCTGCAGAAGGAAATCGTGCTGACCATTCCGAGCGCCCGAAAACTTGGTAACTGAGCATCTGGCACCAATACAGCAGAATGGGCTTGTGATCTCGCAACTGATTGTTAAAAGTTGGTACAATCCAGTCCCCGCGCGCCAGCATTTCGGCGGAACAACCTGAGTTTCTGGGTTCATCTCGATCCCACAAGCGAGCGGAACCGAGGCCAGCAAGTAGGATTAAGCTCGATATTGCAATCAAGGTTATGGAGCTTGTGCCCGAGCGCGATATGGAATTGAGAGTCATGATTTTGCGAGACATCGACATTGTCGTAAATGGTTGTGCGCGAATTTGACTGCCCGTGTTGACGTTGGATGTGCGACGGCGGTTATTTGCGAACAGTATCCTTAGTAGAAAAACAGCTATGCAATCAATAGGGAAAGTTTGAGTGGACGAGTCGGTACCACCTCGCTGGACAGGTGAAGATTTTCTGCGTGAGGCTCTCATAGAGCGAGAATTGCAGAGCCTTGAATTAAGGGCGCGGAGCCAATCTCGGTGGAACATTAACCGCGTTGCCCTCTGGCTGGCGTCGATTACAGTAGTCTCTACTTTCCTAGTGGGGATTAGTGCTTGGGTGCCAATTGCGGTGTTGTTGCAAGCATTGGAGATGCAAACTCTGATGCCAGTACGCCGAATGATGCTGGCGAATTGGGTCGGCGGGTTGCAATTCTCGCTGGGATTGATGGCGATATTGGTCGCCCACGAGCTCGGGCACTATTTCGTTGCGAAATTTTATCGGGTCTATAGCTCGCCACCGATTTTCATCCCGTTTCCTCTGTCACCACTAGGAACGCTCGGGGCCGTCATTGCGATGCAAAGCGGGCAGGCGGACCGAAAGCAGATTTTTGACATCGGGCTGGCCGGACCGATAGCGGGATTGATCGTGGCAATCCCAATTCTGATTTACGGCATCTTCGATGCTCAGCCAATGTCCTATGCGCCATACAAAATGCTGCACATCGGTCAGCCGCTACTAATTCAATGGTTTGCCATGTGGCTGGTACCGCAGCAGGCCAACGAATTTATTTCGCTGACCAACACGGGTGCCAATCCGTTACTGATGGCAGGTTGGGCAGGGCTGTTAGTCACCGGATTAAATATGATGCCGTTGGGGCAACTCGACGGTGGCCACGTCGCATTTGGATTGCTGGGACAACGCAAAGCTCTGTGGGTAGCGACGATCACTTTCGGTGCAGTAATAGGCTACTTGGTCTACACCCAAGTCACGATTTTTTGGTTGATGTTGTTGCTGATACTCTTGATTGGCTTAAAACACCCGCCCAGCAGCGACGATACCCGTCGACTTGGTCTTGCCAGAAACATTATCGGTTGGTTATCGCTCGTACTACCAATTCTCTGCATCCCAGCCAACCCGCTAGCCGTTCTTTTCTAGACAATGGCCGGTGAACGAGAGTTGAGCAATTGCCCCCACTGGCTCAAGCTGCGCACGTACAGGAAACGAATTACTGGGGCAGCGAAGCACTCAGGAAACGATTGAGGACAATCGTTTTACTCTCGTCAGCCTGGCGCCAAATTTCGCAGGACTTGGGCCAGGATTCTGCAAATATCAATAACCAGTATAGATCGGGGGACTAGAAGCCCGCGCCACCGCCACCGGCTCCTTGCTTTGCACTGGTTCCGATCGCTTGAATCACACCTTCATCGATGGACAAGCGATACAACAATCCGCGAGCCAAGACTTTGGACTCAATTTGGACCTTGTCGTTTGCTTTGTGTTTTTGAATGGTTTGAATCGCGATATCGAGCATGGGATTGGGTTTGACGTATTGAGCAAATTCTAGAACTTGCCCGACATGTAAAGTCATCTCGCTGGGCGTACGTTTGACATTTGGATGGGCTTGCACGTTATCCACGCCTTGCTTGATTAAGGCATCACCGGCGGAGTCCAAACTGATATAGAACTTCTTTTCGCTGGTACCTACGATAATGGTGGCTTGTTCGCCGAAAATTTTCTCTGCCTCAGGATCGGCAATGGTCAGCGGGGCAGTAATGCGATGCAATGAGACGCCATTATGCGTGGCGTAGTCGAATTCAAATTTGGGCAGGTTGGGTACCGAGCCCAACGCGCCAACAAAGTCTTTGATTTCTTTTTCGAGCGTTTTACCGTTGGCGACGTGGCCACCAATGATGGCTCGCAGTTTGTTGTCCGCCAAAGTTACCGTTGCACCGATATCCATTTTTCCTTCGTCGATGGTTTGGCCTAAAACGTCCATCACTGCGGCCAGGAATTTTTTGGCGGCTGCAGCGATAGCAGGATCGACGGAATCCCGAGAATCAATCTGCTTTTCAGCTTGTGTTTTCAAATTACGCAAATTGTTTTTTGCAACAGTCTTGTCGGTCTCGGGAATTAAGCTGGTGCCGCGCGCACTCAGGGCTGCATCAGCCAAGATGAGGCCGGAAAAATCGGTCGCCAAGTCCTTGGACATTTCAACTTGTTTGGCTAGTTCGCTGCCAGAAACAAATTGCACACCGGTATCGATAAATGTCTTGTGGTTGCTGGCTTCGACTCCCCAACCAAGAAAAACTTCTTCGGTCTCCTGGATCATCCTTTCGATCTGCGCTAACGAAGCCTTGCCCACTTCTTCATTGAGTGCTCTTTCTTCGTCGGAAGCGTTGGATTGTTCGGCGAGGCTACGCTCAAATCCCGTCTTCATTTGATCGATTGCCATGTTGCGCAAGTCTTCTGGCAACTGTTGAATGTTGACGCGCACTGCCAGATCGTAACGCTTTGCCAGTGCATCGATTGGAGTGGCTGGATTGGCGGGCAGATTGTTGAGGCCCTTTTCATCTTGACCGACAAATAACCAGCCAGAGGATTCTTTGACAAACAATGACTTGCCTGCGGCCTCAAACGCAAACATTCCATTGCCCACATCATCGGCCACGATACCCGTCAGCTCTAGCGCCGCGAAAAAATCCGCGCGATTCGAGACCGGGAGGAAAGCCAACGGCGTTGGTTGTCCATCCTGTATTTTGACGATCACTCCCAGCGGACGCGAGCGATCAAGTCCATTGGTGTATTGATTAACCATAATCGACACGATCCCGTTGACTTCCGGGAAGTTCGCCGCGCGAAGCAGGAAGGCAATATCCTGGAGGAGTCGATCCAGTGGGGCAATTGCAACCATTGCCACAGTCGTGGGTGCGTCTTGAGCCGAGGCACGGCCGACCGGTACAATCAGTGTCAACGCCATCGTTGCAAAAATGGCTATTTTTTTACTAAAGACTCGCATGCATCTAACTCCTCAACAGCGAACGAAACGAATAGTGATTTCCAAATCGGGCATGGTTCAAAATGGAGTCAGAAATCGTCATCGGAACGGTCCCTACAGTCTCAACAACGGTATCTGACACCTTGAACCTTGCTTCAAATCTCGGTGAACGAATGGACGCTGAGTCGGTTCCTTTTTGGATCAAACCGGCGGCCAGCGCAATTCGCCATAAAGCTAACGCTTACCAGCGAACTTGAACAGACTATTCGTCGGACCAACGAACTTATTCGAACAGTAAGGCGAGCGGCAGAAAGGAATTTACCAATACAAGCCCGAAGTGCAAGCGAGTGCTGAAACCACGCACGAGTCAATCCAGGCTCTCACTCGCTTGCGCTTC
>SYJV01000320.1 GCA_005798335.1 Planctomycetaceae bacterium
CTGAGCTACGCGCCCAATGCGTACAGCCAGCTAGGCCTTGGAACTCACTCGAGCAACCTGCTTTCGCTCAATTGTTGCAAGAGTCGCTCTTGGATTGAACCACGCCTATCCGCTAGACTGCAAAATCCTAACCAAAGGTTCGGGACTGTCAACCAGCAAAAAAGGTCTTAACGGCATCCAATCAACTAACTTACCTAATCAATAACATTGGTGTTTGGCGATTCCCTCATTCAATCAGCGTTTTGCAAATCGTTTTTTCGGTCAATGCAAATTGCTGTGCGTTGCACTTGATCGCCTACGCCAGCAGGTTCAAATTTGGTGAGCCCACGGACAGATTGGATTGAATCGGACAATTCAGCAAGGAAAATTTAGTAAATCCCTTGGCGAAATGCCACAATTTATGCAAGGAGCTCCTCGGATGCAAACGGGAAAATTTCGGATCGAAGCAGTCGTGTTTTGCCTAACGGCAATCTTCCTTAACCCACGCGAATCAACTGCTCAAAATGGTGACTTGATAAAGGCTTTAGCGATGAAACCCATTCAGAAGAATGCGCGTTTCGAGGAAGTTGAACCCGACAAGGTCAAAGACTGCTCTCTTGAGAAAATCAAACGGACAGAAGGCGAAGGCTTCGTAGTTACCGGACCAGACGGCCAGACACTTCGCTGGTTTGTGGACACCAATGGCGACGGAAAATTTCTCGACCGCTGGTCGTATTTTGCTAGTGGGGTCGAAGTCTATCGGGAAATTGATAGCGATTTTGACGGCACACCCGATGAGTTTCGTTGGCTGGGAACCGAAGGCATGCGATGGGGAGTAGATTCCAATAACGATAAAAAGATCGACCGCTGGAAAATGATCTCAGCAGAAGAAGTTACCGCCGAAGTTGTGGATGCCGCCGCACAACGCAATGGAGAGCAATTCTCTAGCTTGCTGATCACTGCTAGCGAAATCGAGTCGCTCGGCTTGAGCGAAGAAAAAGCCAAAGAGCTTCGCGAAAAATCCCAGCGCGCACGAAGCGAATTTGGTAAATGGGCCAGTGTGCAAAAGTTGGTTAATCGCGATACCCACTGGACACATTTTGGGGCAGAGAAACCCGGTATTGTTCCAGCGGGCACTGGCGGTTCCGAAAAGGACGTCGTTGTCTACGAGAACGTCGTTGCATTGATGGAAAATAAAGGCCAATCTCAACAACTGTTGGTCGGAACAATGATCCAAGTCGGCTCAAATTGGCGACTGGTCGATTTACCGCGCGTCGTCGGCGAAGGGTCTGAGCTTTCGGAAACGGGAGTCTTCTTCAATGTATCGATTTCGGAACGCAACCCAAATATCGATGCACCGGTAAACAATGGTGGTATTTCCAAGGCCATGGAGCGGTTGGCCAAAGATCTGCAAGACGTCGATACGCGTTTGCAAGCCTCAGGAAGTTCCACCGCGAGCAAGGAAATTCTTCAAGGCCAACGAGCCGACCTAATCGAAAAGCTGATCTCGGAATCAACCGTCGCCGAGGACCGCTCCAACTGGATTAAGCAATTTGCAGATACTGTCAGTGCGGCCACACAAAGCGGCGAATTCCCCAGCGGAGTCAAACGCCTACATGAAATGACCTCCAAACTTCAGGGTAGCAATTCGTCAAAAGATGATATAGCTTACGTGACCTTTCGAGCGATTGCCGCCGACTATATGCAGAAGACCCAGACGCAAGATGGTAATATTCAAGATGAACAAAAGAAATACCTGGAGAATCTAGAACAATTTGTTAAAGATTTTCCGACCAGTCCTGATGCGGCCGAAGGCATGATCCAAATCGCCCTTTCCGCCGAACTCGCACTCGACGTTAAGACTGCAAACCTTTGGTATGGACGCGCCAGCCGCGATTTCGCCAAGACGTTGCCAGGCCAAAAGGCCGCTGGTGCGCTTACTCGCCTGAGCATTGAACGGCGTCAATTCAGCTTGCAAGGTACGACGCTGGACGGACGCGCCTTCGATTCCGCCGTGTTCGCGAAAGATCCAATCATTTTTCATTACTGGGCAAGTTGGTGCGAACCATGTAAAGCGGAAATGCGAGCCCTGAAGGAACTGCAAAGCAAATATAGCAAGCAACGATTGCGCATTGTGGGCATCAATCTAGACAATGAACCAGAAGCCGCAAAAGCGCTCCTCAAGGCCAGCGGCTACTCGTGGTTGCAGTTGCACGAGAAGGGCGGTCTCGACGGCAAGCTGGCTGTGGATCTGGGAGTATTGACGCTGCCCGTTAACCTAGTTGTCGACGGTACAGGCAAGGTGGTTCGCAGCGGCGTTCACTGGACCGAACTCGAGGGAATTCTGGAAAAGATGGCAAAGTAACAGTTGCGATTCCGCTGAGATGCTGTATTGCATGCCCATGAGGTTGAAGACGCGAATTTTCAACCTCATGGCGCAACCATCGATACTATCTCCGGCATCTAGTTCGAATTATTGAACTTCTGCCTTATAACTCAATCAACCCTAACTCGTCGATCAGCGAAAATAATTTATCGCGATGGCTAACAGCCGAAGGTGGAAGTGAATTGCGGGAGCTCAAAATGTGCGGCGTCGAACTCGCGAAAACTGCCTCGGTGGGGCTCGAATTGCCCATCGAATTCTGCGGCGTCTGTTGATCGAGCAACGTATCGAGCGCTTGTGCGAAGACGGTTGCAGTAACGGCAAGACTTGACGCGGATTCTCTTTCGGCGCGCAGACCGCTTGACATCGGCAGGCTTGAAATCGCCGGGACAAACTGACCCACATAAATGCCGTCGAGATCGAAATTCTCCAAGCCGAACGCGCTACCCTTCAATGTCAGCGGTGAACCAAAGGTCCCTTGAGTATTGGCCCCTAGCTGAGTTGGCGTAAACGCAAGAATATCTTCGTTCTCTCCAGTAACTCCAGGAACATCAAAAGCTCCTACGGTGGTCAGAAATAGCGTTGGTTGGCCACCGGTTTGACTCTCGCGAATGTACAGTCCGTTGATGTCCTCGCCATCCGTTTCGCCTAGTCCGACATCGCTGCCATCGAGGTACATTGCCCATGTACCGGAAGTATAACCCTCGCCGAGTGTGTAGGGCGTAAAGACCAGCAAGTCCTCGTCAGCGCCTGCAGCAACTCCAGGTACGCGCACCGGTCCTGCGGTTGAGATCACAATGCGCCCGTCCTGCAGAATAGAAACCGCGTCGATGCTCTCATCCGCACCGCTCAGACCAACGTTGCTGCCATCGAAATACATATTCCAGTACCCACTGGTATCGTTACCGGATGTCTGCGGCCAGAAGTACAGCAAATCTTCGCCTCGTCCAGTAGTAGTGTAACCATACGACGAAACCGAAAATGCCCCGACGGTAGACAATACGATGCTGCCATCCGACAAGATCGTAAAGGCATCGATGTTCTCGCTGGCAGCACCCAGGCCAACATCGCTGCCATCAAAATACATGCTGTAGTGGTACTTGCCATCAGCGTCCACCGCCATTTGCAGAATATCGGCACTGGTGAAACTGACGGTCGATCCGTCCGAGCTGGTCAAACTGCCATCGGTACTGGTCGAGAAATAGTAGCGATCCTTGATCTCGATGCGCACGAATCCAGTATCCTTTAGCGTCCCGTCGGTGACTGTATATTCAAAGGTCGCGATGCCCATGAAATCCACAGCAGGAGTAAATACTACTTCACCGCTGGGCTCTAGTCGCACCGTACCATTGGTCGCGTTGCGCACACTTTCCACCCACAGCCAATCGCCGTCGACATCGGTATCGTTCGCCTCAAGGGCCAGCGATCCATAGTAATAACTGAATATCAGAGTTTGGTTTTTCGAACTCTGTACAAAATCATCAACTGCGACAGGTGCATCGGGTACAGGTAAAACGTCGATCCATGCATAGGTTGAAGCGGTACCACCTCTACCATCGCTGATCGTATACATGAATCCAGCACTACCGAAATAGTAATTGAAATCTCGATCAGGTGTGAATGTCACGGTGCTATCGGCGTTTAATACCGCGCGACCACCGTAGGCATCGGTGACGGAAGTAATCTGCAGCGGATCGGCATTGCGATCTCGATCATTAGCCAGCACATTGATTGTGACGGAGGTATCTTCGTCCATCTGCGCATAATCGTAATTGGCAGTCGGTGGCTGATTGGTGGTAGGTAGAGCACCTTCGCCAGGTTGGAGCAGTAAACTCCATGAATTCAATTGCCCTTCATCCAGCCACCCCCAGTCTCCGATCCAAAGTTCCCAATAGCCGCGGCCGTTTTGGCCGTCAAATTGCGACAGTGGTGCCTCCGGGCGAAAACTGCCCGAGAACGGCGCTGTTCCGTTTACGATTGAGTTATCGGCTTCATCGTCAAAAATAGTCCCTTGGAAATTGTTTCCAGACTCACCGCGGTATTCCGAAAGCGCCACATAGTTATAGGGATCATCGGGCGAAACGAGATATAGAGCTAAATCGCCTGTATAGCTGTGGGTAATATCCAGTTGAACATCCACGTCGCCAACGAGAATGTCTTGGGGTACCAACAAGTAACTGACCGACCAAGTCCAGTCATAAATCGAGATTGGAACGTCATCAGATACCACATGGACTTTTTCGCTCAACATAAATCGAATGCGGTAGCGATCATTGGGAACTTCCCCGAGATTTCCGTTGGCGTTCTGATCCATAGGATTACCGCTTTGGTCAAAAATATCGGGACCAAATGTCAATTCATAGTTGCCAAGTGCGCTCTGCGTCTGAAAAGTAATCGTGTATTCACGTCCACTGCCTGTTACGCTGACAATCGATCCTAATAGGTCGGTTACAGCGCCCCCCGTTGCCGCAGGCGGGCCGATGAAAGTGACGATATCGTCGACATCAAAGTCCGAAACCGACTCGCTAAAAGAAACTCGAATGGTGGAGACTTCTCCCGAAACGACGCCGGTCGGCGTACTGTTGACAACGCGCGGACCGCGAGTATCCGGAACAGGATTACCGACGGCGGCGGCGGCATTGATGCGACCTCCGGTCGCGGTGCGTCGCAGAGCGTCAACAGGCTCAACGGTTTCGAAAATCTGGGTTGTAACCTGTTCGAAACTCCAATCCGGATGCTGCTCGAAGACCAGCGCGACCAACCCCGACACGTGGGGTGTCGCCATAGACGTACCGCTGATCGATTCGTAGCTGGTTCGAAAACCATCGTACCTCATCGCTTCGGTCATGCGAGTCGGAAAGGTGCTGTAGATGTTCACTCCTGGCGCACCGACGTCGACCGTGCGTGTTCCAATATTGGAGAAGTAGGCAAGCTGGTCTGCATGATCGAGTGCTGCCACAGAAATAATATTTGGCAAATTGTAACTGGCAGGATACGCCGCAAAGCGGTCGTTGTCGCTGGACTCGTTACCTGCGGCGGCGACGAAAATATGGTTCTGGTTTCCTGCAGCATTGATAGCATCAAGCATAGCTCGCGAATACTCGCCGCCACCCCAGCTATTATTGGAGACTTTGGCACCGTTTCGCACTGCATAATTTAGGGCGCTGATAGCATCGCTGATGTAACCACCACCATCTGCGGCGAGAAACTTCAATGCCATGATCTGCACGTTCCAGCTCACTCCAGCAATGCCGATACCGTTATCTCCAACGGCACCAATCGTGCCCGCGACGTGTGTTCCGTGAAAATGATCGTCCATCGGATCGCTGTCGCGGTTAACGAAGTCATAGCCATGAATATCATCGACATAACCGTTCTGGTCATCGTCGCGACCATTACCCGGGATCTCATTGGGATTGGTCCATATATTCGCAGCCAAATCCGGATGGTTATAGTCGACGCCGGTATCGATCACCGCAACGATAATCGGACTGTTCGCAGCAACAACTTCGCCGCCTGGGTATAGTTTGTCCCAAGCTTCTGCAGCGTCGATATCGGCATCCACCAACCCACCGGTTTGTCCAACATTGTTCATTCCCCACAGCTCGTCAAAACCAGGGTCGTTGGGAACTCTTTGTAAGCGCACTCGGTAATCGGGTTCTGCGTACAAAACGTCTGGTCGAGCTCGCAATTCCTTCAATGTACTTTGGACGTCCGCTGAATCTCCTAACGCGATTTCATGAAGTTCCGGGAAAAACTCATACGGATTTAAAATTTCCGTGTCGGCAGGAAGATCCAGCTCCACTTGCTCGGCAACGACATCATCGCGAAACCGGACGAGGATGCGCGAGTCGTCAAACTCGGCAGCTTCGATCTCTAATTGCGGCAAGGCTATTTCAGGCACTTCCATCGCCGTCAACGAAAGCACTCGACGACACTCCATCAACTCAATAGCGAAACGGTGTTTCCGATTTCTCACGGACGAGCGGTGGCGGCCACTGAGCTGGTTTCGATACATGGTGTACCTTTCGAATTTAGTTTCAGGACTGCTCGGATAAAGGGAGGCTGCGACCGCTAAGGTCGGAATACCTGACCATCGAGATGTACTATGTGTTAGATAAGAGCGATGCAACCTAACACGATGGCGCCATCGAAGTCAAGAACTACGCGAGATAACGGAAAATTGCGAGCAAGAGATGGGGCAGCAGAAGAACAGGCAAATAGTTGGATGAAATAACTTTCTCCGTCGCTTTGTGCTCATGCTCGCACAACTACTAACGACATTGCCCGAAGTAAACCGCAGAACTTTTCCCAATTCTCCAACAATTGCCAGAATACGGACTGGTACCCAAAATAGGGCCTGGTTCAAAAATGGGGGTAATGGGATTGAAACTAGAGGATTGCCGGACTCCGCGCTGGCTGTGCGGCTGCTGAGAAAAAACTAATCCTTTGAGCATTTCCTGCCGATACATGACTTACCGGGTGAGAACCCCGCTGAAGCCTTTTGGCGCAGATTCCTTAAGGTGAATGGATGCGGTGGAACTTGCCCGCGTGAGGGAACGTTGATGACAGGATGACGCGATAGCATGGAGGCGATCGATGGCCCGGGCATATTCTGCAGTGCTGGGATCCATCGCGCTGATAATCGTGATTTTGCGTGGACTCCTGGCGAGCGTGTGGCCCGATGAGATTTTGTCCGGAGCCCTAGCGGCGTTTGCCGCCTTTGCCGTGGTTGGTTATTGCATCGGCTACTTCGCCGAACGAACTGTGTGCGATTCTGTCGAATTCCGTTTTCGCAAGGAAATGGCTCGGCTACAATCGACAGTCAACAGCAAAACACCCGACGGTGTGAATCGTGCTGAATAAAGTTGGCATGGATTCGAAACTGGGTTCTCGCTAAAAGATCGCCAGGCGTGCACGCTTGAGAATTTGATCTGTTGTGGCTCAACCGATCAAAGCACGCTCAATAACGTATCGCCAACCGGGCATCGCTCGGATTATGTGGCGGCGCCATTGAGGCATCGATGCCGACCCTCGTATCAATAGCGCCGACACTGCCAAGAAGGTCATGGAGGATTGGATGGCAACAACGATCGCACAAGAAGAAGAAATCCAAGAAGTCTGGAAAAAATATAAGGTTGATCCCTCCAGTATCGACTTGCGAAACCGCCTAATTGAACAGTACATGCCGTTGGTTCGCTACAACGGCGACCGAATTTGGCAGCGATTGCCAGACGGTGTCGAGCTTGACGACCTAATCAGCGCGGGCATCTTCGGTTTGATGGATGCCATTGATGCTTTTGACACCAATCGCGGTGTAAAATTCGAAACGTATTGCGTCCCGCGAATTCGTGGCGCGATGCTTGACGAATTGCGCACAATGGACTGGGTTCCGCGGTTAGTACGCAGCAAAGCTAGCAAACTTGGCGAGGCGAAAAAGCAACTCGAGACCAAGTACGGTCGAGCTCCCACAGACCGAGAACTGTCCGAGCACATGGCCATCAGCATCCAAGAGCTGGAAAAGATGCAGATGGAAGCGAATGCCGTCAATCTGGTCAGCCTCAACAAGAAATGGTACGAGACTGACAGTTACAAAGATGTTCGCGAAATCGATATTCTCGAAGACAAGAAGGGCGAAGATCCAACTCGGCGAATTCAAAAAGGTGATTTGATGCGATTGGTGACCAAAGGTCTCAATCGAAACGAACGCCTAATCATCATCCTGTACTACTACGAAGAGCTGACGATGAAAGAGATTGGTGCGACGCTCGACCTAAGCGAGAGTCGCGTTAGCCAAATGCACTCCAGCATCGTCGCACGCTTGCAAGAACAACTTGGGCGACGTCGACCTGAATTCGGCACGTAGCTCGCAAGAGTCTCTCGGTGAGTGGGGAAGTAAGCGAGAAAACCTCGGCAAGCTGCTGGCTGGCCGAGGTTTTCTTTTTTCGTTTCGTTGACTCAGCGAACTGAGGTCGCACAGACCTAGGGAGCGATGTGGATTGCATCCGACATACTGACACCCCCGAGAATCGCTCCGCTGGTTGCCGACGCACTAGAACTACGAAAACCACCGATACCGACTGAGTAAGCCCCGCTGTTGCTGCCTGCGAAACCACCCAGCAAGCCCGTTGCGCTAGCTCGGCTGCGGCTGACTCCGACGCCAAAGTCCACGGCGCTGATGGCAGTGCTGCTGGCCACTCCTCGCCCCCCAAACCGCCCACGTGCATCGGCCCCGCTATTGGCTATCGCAAGTCCACCGGTCGTAAACGCGCCGCTCATACTGGTGGCCGAGGCGTTTCCACGAGCGCGTGCGGAATCGATTGCAATCGCGGTTCCAAAATTTGAACCTGCCACAGCCGTCGAACTCGAACGGGCTCCCCAACCACGAGCGTCTGAATTGCCATGAGCGATCGCGACTCCACCGTGGCTGGCCGCGATAGCACTGCCGGACGCAAAACCACCCCTCAAGCCAGTTCCGGTCATGCGAGCTTCTGCATAGCCGCCGCCGGAAGCAGAAGACATCGCATTTATTCGCGTGTTGCCTACTCCCGACGCCGACGACCGGGCAACTCCACCACTGGAGAAACTGCTGGAAGTTACTTGGGCGTTCAGAATGTTTGAACCAAAGGAAATTGCCAGTACTGCCACGATTGTCGAGAGACGTTTCATGTTTGGGGCTCCCCTAAAACTAAGATTTGCGAAAACCGTACGCGACAAACCCTGTCGCGTCGCCACAGTAAACCTTGCGTAAGCGGAACCCTGCGGGGGACAAAGAATTTTCGAGAGTAAAGCAATTGTCCTCAATTGCTTGGAATGCGACTGAGACCGTATTTCACACTCCCATATTCGGTTGCCAAGCCAATGTGGCGACCTCTCCGTTCTTCAACGGTCCTTTTTCTAAGCGGGCGACGCTTTTGAGCAATTGGGGACAATTGCTCTACTCTCAAGAAATAACGATGCGCACGAATATTCCGGTTCGGGCAAATATTTCGGTAGATCCATGCCGATAACGAGGTCTGTAACGATTTTTCGGGCTCGCTCCGCGTAATGCGATGTCAGGCCTGTGGTGGGAAACAAGTTTCGCAGTTGTTCAGTCCCTTGCACTTGTGGACGGGACGCTTAACAACTGCCAGTTGCTGCTGGAGAGGAATCAATGAGAACGCTCAGTGGTTGGAAACACTGGCTCACGATGGGGCTGGCTCTCCTGGTAAGCGCCGGTCAAGGTTACGGTCAATCCGCAACTCCCACGAAACCAGCTCAGTTCGGCTCAAAATCAAACAGTGCCAAACCGGTGCGCACCGCTGGCTACTCCATGCTGCAACGCGGTGGAGTCGGCATGGATCTGGGTGTCATGCCGACTGGATATATGATGGGTGAGGGACCTTCCAGTATGGCGATCCCCGGCCCTGCACCTATGGAACTGCAGATGACCAACGGCAGCGGCACCTGCGACGCGGGATGCTGCGACAGTTGTGGACCAGGGTCCGCCAATGGATTATTCGCTGCGTGCGGACCAAACGGCTGCGGACCCTTTGGCGGAGGACTCAATGGTTACGGACCATGTGGCTGCGGTAACGACGGTTGCAATGGCTTAGGATGTGGATTATTGGGTGGACTGGGCCAGGGTAGTGGCTGCGGTTTTTGCAGCGGGAACGGTTGCCTTGGATGTGGTTGGAATCAGGGTACATTGTTGCCTGGTGGTCTCCTTTGTCGACTGCTTGGCCCGCTGGCACCGTACAGCGAAGGTCCGGCAGCCCAGCGCTGGTTTGATATTAGTGCTGGAACAATTGCGTTGGCACGCACCAACGACTTTGCCGATACCATTCTCTCTTCGACAGGTGTCGCTGGGACTAATGCGCTAAGCACCAATGACACGGATTTGGAAAAACTGCGCTTTGGATTGGCTCTGACCTTGGCCGTGCAGGTTGGGCCTGCCTCAAATCTCGAGGTCAGCTACTTCGGACTGAATCGATGGAATTCTGTGGTTACCGCCACTGGTAATGCAAACCTATATTCGATCTACAGCGCGTTCGGCACATCGCCGGCAGGTGGATTCGATGATACCGACCGATCCAATCGGCATACTCTGAGCTACTCGTCGGAACTCCACAATGGGGAAGTCAATTTCCGCCGACGTTGGGTTGGACCGGCCGCCTTCATGCAAGGCTCGCTGCTGGCCGGTATCCGCCATTTCGATTTGGATGAACATCTGAATTTCAATGCGATCGGCGAGAACAACAACGGTGCCGGTAATAATGGTCTGCGATTTTTCGAACATTCCGTCAAGACTCGCAATCAATTGACCGGCTTTCAAGTTGGTGGAGACGCATGGATCAACGTAATTCCAGGACTGTACTTGGGTACTCAAAACAAGATAGGTGTCTTCGGCAATCATGCTGAGTCAGAAGCGACGATTGTAGCTAACTCGATTGCGTTGGGTCGTGAGTTTATCCAAGACGGTCGCACTGCGTTCTTGAACGACTTCTCAGTCTCGACTGTGTATCGGCTGACATATTCGTGGGCACTGAACGCTGGCTACAACATCCTGTATGTAGACAACGTTGCGATCGCTCCGGAGAACTTCAACACCCGCGACGTCAGCAACCTAGTTGGCAGCGGCTCATTTACGTCGGCTCGGCAAGGCTTCATCGACACCGACGGCGAAGTTTACTATCAAGGTGTCAGCTTCGGTGCTGAATACATGTGGTAGATCCCTGCCACGCAAATAAGCTGAAACCGCTCGTTGAGCAAGGCCGATTTTCAAATCGGCCTTTTTTGTTATGCGACTGAAATCACGCTTCCTCGAGGCGACTCAGTTCTTGCGAGAGACGGTTTTCGCCCAAGCTTGATTGGCAAGATACCAAGCCACAGTTTCCCGAATTCCAAGTTCAAAGGTATACTGCGGCCTCCAGCCCAGTTCGCGATCAATCTTGCTGGCATCGATTGCGTAGCGTCGATCGTGACCAGGACGGTCTTTTACAAAGGTGATCAACTGGCGTGATTGGTCTCCCAACTCAGGAGCAAGATCGTCGCACAGATCACAAATCAGCTCGACGATTTTCAAATTCGCCCATTCATTGCAACCGCCGATATTGTACGTTTCGCCGAGGCGTCCGCGTGTGAGTACCTGCCACAATGCTTCCGCATGATCTCGAACGTACAACCAATCTCGAACGTTCATGCCGTCGCCATAAACGGGAATTGGCCGCCGAGCCATCACGTTCTGAATGACAACCGGTATTAGTTTCTCTGGAAATTGGTA
>SYJV01000321.1 GCA_005798335.1 Planctomycetaceae bacterium
CGCGCTGGGAAGAACTGGTACGCGCGCTGGTAGGTCGTCGCCAAATCGATGTTAACGTACTCGCCAGGACGCAAAAAAAGTGGCATAAAGATCAACAGTTCGCCGACCGCCAGCGACTGTAAGTAGGCTTTCATGCTACTGGTGTCGTACGCGTACAGGCCACGATTCTTTGTGCCGCGGAGCAATTTAGGTTTGGGATCGTCACCGACTGCTTCTGCAAATTCACTGTGGATTCCATGAGGATCCATTGGCCCGGGCGGAAACAAATCGATGACCAGCAAATGGACATGCTGACGCGATGCAGCCACCAGCTTTTTAAGAAACGGTTCAAAGTCGCGATTGGAATGCTTGTTGGCTGGGGAAACGATCTCAATAAACGCGACCAGTTCGTCGCCACTGACGTGGCGAATGCTAATCTGCCGCTGCTTTTCAGCATAAAACAATAAATCACATTTGAGTTCATCCGTCGTTTCCACCCGGGGTGGCGCTTGCAAGACCGCAATTGTTCCACCATCGTCGATGCGGCTTGGCAAATTTGTACGAGCATCCTCGGCAAACTGATTCGCATGCAGCGCAAGAACGTCCGGGCCAAAATCGCCTGCACGTTGTTCTCCAACAGCATAATAGTCCGCCGGTAACTCTCCCGAGTTGAGCCAATTGCGCAGTTCTGTTATCCACGCGTTGTGAAAATCATAGAAGATTCCCGGAGGAACTCGTGTCCAATCGTGTATTCTCATAATCGCCTCCTAACGCAATTGTAGACGAGCCACTAGTGACCGTAAAACTGTGGGAGTATTGGTTCACTACCAATTGTGTGTTAATCTCCTGCATACGAACGGGTATTTGAGCTTCGGACGAGCAACATGAAAGGTGGCTGAAATGAAAAACTGTCGGAGCACGCGCGATAGATGGGTTTGGCTAGCAAGAATTATCATGATTACGAGCGTATCTCTAGTGGTTGTACATGCGGACGCGGCAGAGACCATTGATGCGTCGAAGTACCCTAATTTGCAAGCGGCTTTCGACGCAGTGCCTGCTACTGGTGGAATCGTAAAGATACCTCCCGGAGAATTTCGCATCAGTCAGCCGCTGGTCATCTCCAAATCGGAAACTCGCGTTGTTGGTTCTGGTGCGGCGACCAAGATCGTCAACCTGAATACCAATGGAAAACCAGCGTTAATGGTTCGTCCAGCCAATCGCGATCAGGATAAGAACGCGAGGATCTGGCGTGTGCAATTAGCAGACTTTCGCATTTGCGGTGATCCTCAGGCAATCGATGCCAAGAGTACCAAACCAACCAGCGGAGATGGCTTAGTTGCGGAAGGAATCCAGGAGTTGTATATCCACGGCCTGTCAATTGATCACCACGGTGGCTATGGTTTGCACATGATCGATTGCTACGAAGATCCACGCATTTCCGATAACATTTTTACGTACAACCGGAAAGCGGGCGTGCGAATCGAAGCGGGGCACGATATCGTCGTTTCCGCGAATCACTTCGAAGAGAACCAAGACGCACTCCAATGTGTCGACAGTTTCAATCTGTGCATGACTGGCAATAACATTGACGACCACTTGGGCAATGGAGTGATTATCGAGAACACGTACGGCTCAGTGCTGTCCGGAAATATGATCGAAGAGTGCAATGGAACCGCCATCATTTTGGATCGCGATTGCTATGGCATCACGATCAGCGCAAACGTCATCGCGCATGATTTCGGAGGCGGTGTCGATCTGCGACACGCGTGGGGTTGTGCTGTTTCGGCGAACACATTTGTGCTCGACCCAGGCTTCTCTCTACGCGTGGGCAAGCACAGCGGCCGCATTACCGTGACCGGAAACAGTTTTACCAACAGCCACATCGGCGGTACCGCCCAAACTCGCCGCAAAGTAGAACAGGATCTAGCACATGGAATTGTGCTGGAACAAACGTCCGACATCAACATTACCGGCAATCAGTTCAGTGGCTTACAAACTTCGGCTGTCGAGTCCCGCGGCCAATGCCATCGTATATTGGTGGCGAACAATATACTCGTCGACTTGAATCGAGCCACACAGGGCATAGGGCCTGCATTAAAGCTGGCCAGCGTGGAACAAGGATTGATCAATAATAATCTTGGCGCCAACTGACTCAGTTACAAAGCGCTACCCGCGGCTCGCCGCTGGACGAAAAAACCAAGCTGAAGTGCCGCTGTCCAACTACTGCGCTGCAAGAAATTGATCCGCTATGATGCCATCTTTGCATGCTGCGATCGCCTTAGTACCAATCGCAATGTACTTGATGATGATCGGATTCCTCAAATTGCGAACGCGGCCGCTGATGACGACCGGTTGGCGGGACACGCTCGCAATTGGGATCGCGGTCAGTGGTATGATGGCGGTTGGACCGATGGAGTTGTTCTTTCCGACCGAAGCCGCAGCCGTTTGGCATCATTGGGTGTGGGCGGCATTGGCAGCGCTGTACCTTCTGACTCTCACGTTGATATTGCTCAGTTGTCGACCACGCCTGCTCGCCTACGGACTGGACCGGCAACAATTCCAATCGGTTTTGCTTACCGCTGCAAAGACCATTGATCCTCAGGCGTTTTGGCAGGAGCAAGTTCTCAATATTCCCGCAGCAGGTATGCAGTTGGCTGAGGAACCAACAGGATCCTCTAGCATCCACCAAGTTGTCAGCGTCGGCAGCTACGTCAATTTTTCTGGCTGGCTGGACCTTGAAAGGGCATTTGTGCAGCAGGGAGCCAACATACGATGCGCACGATCGTATGCTGGTGTACCCTTGATCTTGCTCGGGGCAGCGCTGATGATCCTCTCCGTCGCGCCACTGGTTGCGGCGCCGGATATTGCGCAAGCTCAACTTAGAGAGTTTCTGAGTCGCTGATATCCTGCGGAAAATATTGCTGGACGATGTCATAGAATTCAGCCGGCGAGCTAACTTGAGCAATCTTTGTGCGAAACATGCGCGAACCATATTTTGCTTGAGCATAACAACAAGCAAACTTGCGCATGAGGTAGGTCCCTTTTTGCACTCCAAATCGTTCGACTACCAAGTCATAATGCCTCAACATGCATTGCTTTTGCAATTCGAGACTCGGGTCAGGAGGAATCGCTTCGCCGCGCAGTGCCGCTGCGGCTTGGCCGAATAACCATGGCCTACCCAGCGCAGCTCGAGCGATCATCACGCCATCTACGCCGAAGGTGCGAAAGGCGTGAACGACTTTCTCAGCACTATCTAAATCGCCGTTACCAATCAACGGAATCGATGTCAAATGATGCTTGATATCGGCGATTCGCTCCCAATCGGCGTGCCCCTTAAAAAAATCCGCGGCGGTCCGGCCATGCACGGTCAACGCCGCCGCTCCAGCGTCTTCGACTACTCGGGCAATCTCGTTGGCGTTAATGCAATCGCGCGCGCATCCTAAACGAATCTTCGCCGTGACTGGCGTAGGTGTGCAAGCCGCGACCAGCCGCGAAATAATCGCGTACATGCGCTGCGGTTGGCTCAGCAAATACGATCCACTGTGTGCTCGTTCGGTAACTTGCTTTACCGGACAGCCAAAGTTGATATCCACGACGCTGACGCGATACTCTTCGACCAACCGTCTTCCAACCTTGGCCATGATCTCCGGGTCGTTATCCCAGATCTGCACAGCCAGCGGTCGTGCCTCGTCACGAACACCCCATAATCTATCCGGATGCTCAGCCTCGTGCTCGTCCAGCCATACGAAGCCGCGCGCGTTGACCATTTCAGTCGCTTGGAGGCCAACGCCACCATACTCGCGAACGATCTGGCGAAAAGCATAGTTGGTATAGCCCGCCATCGGTGCTTGCAATATCGGCGGATCGATTACCACGTCACCAAATCGGAGCGGAGCAACTGATAAGGTACCTTGGGGTACATGATGCTCGACAGGAGGACCGTGAATTCTCAGATTGCTTAATCTAGCCACTTGAATATCCCTTTCCATCGACCCGAATCTTATTCATCGCCGATGGGGGCCTAGCGGGAACCGACGAGCACATTGACATCCGTTGCTGATTCACTTGCCAGCGCTCGCTTCGTCGACGAACTCAAAGCTCAAATGTTCAGAAATTCCATGGGCCAGGACACCTGCCTGTTGGCAGGTGAAGAACATCAATGTCGGCAGAAGAAATCCACCCAGACCCGCCAACAGTGGCGTTCTATTCAGCAAAATAATCCACGCCACTTGTACGAACGCGAATGCCATGAACGTCTTCAAGTAGTAA
>SYJV01000322.1 GCA_005798335.1 Planctomycetaceae bacterium
CGCTGGCGGGGCGATTGGCGGGTTGTTCGTGGCCATTTTCGCGACGCGATTCTTTCAAGGGTATTGGGAATATCACATCAGCCTCGTTGGCTGCTGTGCGATGACGTTGATTGCTTGGTGCGTGAATCGAGTTTGGCAGAAACCTTCGCCGCCTTCGTTCTGGATTTGGTCGATCGTGGTTGTGCTTCAGGCCTCTTCAGTGGCGTACTTTCTTCATGGGCTGGTGAACAATGGAACCGACTCGCTGAACGTCACGATTTACTTCGGAGTTTACTTGTTGATCCAGTTTTTTGGATTGGGGATTACTTCGGCACTACAAAATCGACACGGCTTTTTGTATTTCGTGTGGTTCGTTTTGATGTTGGTGCAGATCGCTTGGTTAGCGGGCTACGCGAATTGGCGATTTCCAGATTTAATGTCGCGGCACTACGGCGAGATCGTATTGGGGGCTTCGTTGCCAGCTTTGATTGGAAACCTGCTGCTGTGTATCGTTGATTTCCTGCCAGCCGCAGGGCGACGTACATTGATGACGATTTCGCTTTGGACCATGGCCGGGCTGGGATTGATTGGATTGTGGCACCATGATCTTCTGGCGCCTTGGCAAGTTTTTACGATCGCTGGAGCTTGCCTGGCCGCGCTGTTGATCGAAGGCACGTTTGCATCGCAGGCTTCGTTCTGGATCTGGTCGATTGTAGTTATTCTTCAGGCTGCGGCTGTGGCTTACTTCATTCATGGACCTGTCAGCGACGGAACAAGCGCGCAGAACGTGAAGATTTTCTTCGAAGTTTACTTGTTAATCCAGTGTTTAGGATTGGCGATTACGTCGGCGCTGCACAGTCGCCACGGCAAGTTATATTTTGTGTGGCCTGCATTAATGATTTTGCAGATCGTTTGGTTAGCAGGCTTTGCTGCGTGGCGATTTTCAGAATCGATGTCGAGTTGGCACTACGGCGATATCGTATTCGGCGTTTCGTTACCGGTATTGATTGGTAGCATCGTGCTCTGGGCGATCGATTTCCTGCCTGCCGCAGCGCGACGATGCTCGATGATGATCGCGTTTGGGTTCGTCGCGGCGCTTGGATTGTTTGGTTTGTGGTACCGGGAGTTCCTGGCCCCTTGGCAAGTTTTTTCGATCGCCGGAGCTTGTCTGATTGTCCTGGTGATCTCAGGAATAATCGAACAATTTCGAGGATCCAGCAAGCCATCGTTGGGGTTCTTTGTGTGGATACCTGCCGCGACAATGTTAGTGTTGGCAGCAATCCACCTGCGCGAAGTTGTCATGGCTGATCACCACGATATAGTTCATCTGTCGCGCAATTTTTATGGAGTCTTGCGCGTGCGACACGAAGAATCAGATGGCCCCGATGGACAACTCGTTGGTCGCAAAGTGCTGACGCACGGTCAAATTCAGCATGGCCTCCAATACGAACATGAATATTGGGGCAGAAGACCAACAACCTACTACGGCCTAGAAAGTGGCTTTGGTTTGGCAATGCGCCTGAGCCGCGAGAAAGCAACTGCCGAGGAGCGTAAGTTGAGGGTCGGTGTGGTTGGGCTGGGCACAGGCACCACAGCCGCGTACGGTGAACCGGGCGAGTACTTTCGTTTTTACGATATCAATGCCGCAGTGCTTGCTCTGTCGGTTAACAACGTCTTTACTTATCTGCGCGAATCGCAAGCGAAATCAGAAGTCGTGCTGGGTGATGCACGCATCGTGATGGAACGAGAATTGGCCGCCGATCAAAGTCAGCAATTCGATGTATTGGCGATCGATGCGTTCAGCAGCGATGCAATTCCTGTTCATTTGCTGACGACGCAGTGCGCCGACATCTATGCTAAACAACTTCGTCCCGGTGGCATATTAGCGGTGCATATTTCCAATCGTTTTCTCGATCTGAACCCGATCAGTCGCGGCATGGCCGAGCACATGGGATGGACGGCATTGCAGATCGAGAATGACGACGATCGCTCGGCGGGTGTTTATACTTCAACCTGGATACTTTTGACGAATAACGCCAACTTTATCAATGATGCTCGTATCCAATCTGCCGTGACACCCTGGAAAGAGGACGAACGAACATTGCTGTGGACCGACGACTATTCGGGGCTGTGGCAAGTATTGTCGTTCTGAACAATGTGAAATCAATTCGATCGAGCCAAATCGCGGCGCGATATCGACTGCGACTTTCGTCCGACTGGTGCGATTGGTTTGACCGTGCCAGCACTCAACAGCCGTTGATGGGGCAGTTTCGCTGGCCGATTAATCAGGATTCACTGTTGGCCGATTTCCCAAGCGAACTGTGGGCCGGTTTCATGCTCCCCGATACTCTGCCGGTCGTTGGCAATGACTACGGGGATTGGTTGTGTTTACGAGTGGCAGCCGACGATACAATCTCCGAAGTCGTTCACTGGCAACATGGTGGCGGAGACTGGGTGCCTTATGGACGCAACTTGGCAGAAGCGTTGTTGCTGGACTGTGTATGTGTCGCCCGCCCCTACTTGGGATACGGCAGTAGGACAGGCCAGCAAGAATTCAATCCAGCGCTAACCATTCCGCTGAGCAACCAGCTCGACGTAGATACGTTTATTCAGTGGAATGCCTCGGCGCTGGGTTCATCAGTTAACCAAGTTGGCGAAATTTTGAGTTTTGCTCGCCAGGGCAAATTCGAGAGTGCTCTAGATCACTTGCTCGCTCACGATTGGGCGGCTGATGCGGCGACAATCGAGCGGATTTTGTGCTACTTGCAGCGGCAGTCATCGAAACTGGCCGACACGCGCATCGCCCGTTCTCTCGGAATCAATTGGGAGCCCGACTACAACAAATGGTTGTTTGACCTCAGCCAAGTCCCCGCGGATAGTTGGCAAGCGATTTGCCAAATTGCAACGAGCTTGGACGATGCGTGGCACCCCGTTTCCCAGATGATCCAGGAATGGGATCAGGCCGCCAATCTAGCGCTCCGCAGATTGCACGTGAGGTCCGATTTGGGATGGGCCTTTGATATTGTCGGCTGGAACCAATTGCGTGACGGCCGCGTCGACGACGCGGCGCAAACATTCTTTGACGGCCGGTTCGCTTCTGCATTTACCGACCAGTCCGTGCGTTTGCGCAGCCACTGGTTTGATAGTCAATTTGCCAAGTTCTGTTCGGCTCAGCTCTGGAGTTTGCGAGAGAGCCGCTCGATTCTATGGCGCGATGACAGTTACCTGAACGTGCTCTGGCAAACTCAACCTGACATGCTCAGTCATAACGTGTGTCAGTTTTGGCTCACCCGCGCTCGTCGCGAATTGGCCGAGGGTGACTTGGCCAGCGCCTACAAGTCGTTTTATCGCGCTGGCTGGGACCTGGGAGCCGATCGACTGAGCACATATGTCGAGATTCTCCAAGGACTGATCGAAACCGCCAACCGCGCCGGATGGCAAGCTCGCGCCGAAGTTGCACTAACGCATCTCGCAGCCTTATCACAAAAACTCACCCGCCGTCGCAACGAGAGCGAGTAAACGCGTTGGCAATACGATGCGCTTTGCTGGTGGAGCCACAGAAGTACACGGAATGAACACGGAATATGTCAGCTTCTCGGCAGGTCGGGGCTGCGGGGAAAGCGTGGCGAACATTTAAAGGATTAGATTCTGCGGTGATCGAAGAGAGAGCCTGGAGGAGGAGAGGCAATCTAAGGGGAGAGAGCTGGCATCCCCGTTGCCTGGATTGCTTGCAACTTACTCCGTGCGCAGACCTGCCAAGACGTTTTGCTTCAGTGCCGACCGAATTGCGACTAGACCGGCGAGTGTGCCGATCACAAAAACAATTGCCAGCATCCCAATTGGCTGTGCGACTGACATTTGTGGACCTGTTTCTAGCACGTAAGGAACGACGGCAATCATGGCAGCGACTATTCCTACGAGCATACCTCCGGAGAGCAACAGCGTTGTTTCTAATAACAGCAGTTTAGAAATCTGTCGCCCGGAAAAGCCGACCGCGCGCATCAACGCTAATTCACGACGACGTTCCAATACGCTGCGCAATTGTACGATCGCTAGGCCAAATGTCCCAAGCAACAATCCCAACGCGCCGAGCGACTGAAATGCGCTGATATACGTGTTCTGCACTGCCAACAGTCGGCTGAGCACTTCTTGGCTGGAAACAATGTCAAGCCCTTGGTCGCTCCAGCCTGTTTCCAATGTCTTGACGATCTCTTGTCGATTCTCGCCGAAAGTATTGATCAAGTAATAACGATATCCGTTCAAGTTGGGAAAGGCCGTATGAAAATTCTGCTCGCCAATCATCAGCTTGCCTTGCAAAATGCTGCCTGCAAGCAACCCCACGGTCTTGAAATGAAGCGTTCGGTTGTCGAATTCGAACTTCGATATCGCACCGATCGAACCTCCCTGTTTCAGGCTCCACATTGCGGTATTTTGATCGATGACCACTGGTATCGGAGCTTCAAAAGTACCCGGTGCGATCACCGCCAAATGTTTCCAGGGGAGGCTATCGCCGGGAACTCGCCCTGCCCATTGAAACGCTTGCGATTGTGGCATAGACGCCTGCTGTCGTTCAAAGGCTGGAGGTATGCCAAGCACTGTCGGTTGTTCCGGCTTGAACAAGTTGTTGCAACTAGCATCGTCGCCAGGCCGACTGCGCAGTGCAACGATCGTCGCCTTCTTCAACGCTCCCTCGCGCTCTCCGAGCGCTTCAGCACGCACTTCACCGGAGCCGATATTGACAAAGATCGGCAACGACATTTCACCTATCAAGTCGAATCCGCCGTAACCTTTTGGGCTGGCGGTAATCTGAAAAACACTCATTGATGAAATCAGGAAACTGGCCACGGCCAGCAAGCCCACCGATAACATACTGCGCAAGGGATTGCGGCAAATCGCCAGCCAAGCAACTTGCCTTAAGCCTCCCACCGCTTGATGCACATTGGCGCCGATGCGAGGAAAAGCGAACCATTCGCGCAGTAGTACCAAGCTGGAGATCAGCAACAGCATTCCTGACCCGAAAAAACTTCCGGCGCGGACCATTCCGCTCTGGCCGCTGCCTAGAAAAATCAAACCCAGCGCCGCGAGTACGCAAATGCCACAGGTCGACATTGCCAATTTTCCAATCTCGCGTTTGGTCAACATGTCGGTATCCCATTTGCCGCGCAACAACAACAAAGCTTGCTTCTGACTGAGCCGCCTCAGCGACCAATAGATGGCCAGCAGGCTGGTCAGCGCACCGATCGCGGCGCCAACGCAGAGGCTGGTCGGCGTAAAACTGAATCGTAGAAATGGAACCGTGATCGCGCCCAGCCACCAAGTCTCCAATCCAAGAATCATTAGTTTCGCGTAACCGATTCCCACAACTACGCCTAGCGCAGCTCCGCTCAAGCATATTGGCAGCGCTTCGCAGAGCAATAATCGGCGTATCTGGCCGTGTGTAAAGCCCTGCGCGAGCAGCACGCCCCACTGAGCTGCACGTTGCTCGATTCCCAATCGAAATAGCAGTGTCACCAGAAGAATCGCGGAGACAATCACAAAGAAGCTGAGCGAGAGGAACAATCCATCGAACGGTGTCGTCCCAGATGCCGCCATGATTTGCTGTTGGCGAATGGGTTGAAACTGCATTCCGAATCCCGGCTTGGCGGTCAACATCGCCGCAGTAGCGGTGCGAACTAATTCTGATTCGTCAGTCGTTTCATCCGCGTTAACGCGGATGGCAGTGGTCGTGCCAAAGCGGCTGCCAAATAAACTCTCCGCAGTCGACAAAGGCAAAAAGAGTTTTGGAGTCAGCCGATGATTCTCCCAGTATAAATCATCGTCCTTGGTAATTTTCTCGTCCTTGAGATCGAACGGCAAATCCCAATCGTTGATTGAGTCTTGATCGGTAACACCAGGTACCTGCGGTGTCAAATGTGGATCGTTAAATACAGTTGGACGAACTTCGAACACTGCTGGACGATCTCCGTCATACTTAGTCACTGGCTCAACGATAGGAACAATGCCCAACACATACAGTTCCACCGAAGTTTCCACTTCTCTCCCATCGACAGTTTCCGGATGAAAGTAATGAACTCGCAGCATAGTGCCGGGAATGATCTTTAACCGTTCGGCCAACCATGAATTCACCCAGCACACGCGCCTCCGGATTTCGGCTGGACGTTCCGTGGTAAATGACGCAAGCGGCAACGCAGTTTCTTCAGGTACGCCAACGACAATGGAATACGGGACCTCCAAACTCGCCTTCACTTCTCCAACAACTGAAATAAAGTTCGCCAAGTAAGTCATCGTACGCATGCCGCTATGTCCCAGCGCACCCATCAGTGCATTGACAGTTCCGTCATCAAGCACTAGCTGGTCACTGGAGAACTGATAGTAGTCGAACACAACCTCAGAAGGTTCCAGCGAAGGGAGTTTTTTCTCTCCAATGTCGGCCTCTGGAAAAACACGACGATGTCGTTTCAGTTGAACACCATAATCTGTTAGTTCGGGTTGGAATTCGCGATTCAAACGATCGCATAGGTCCGCCGCGCTAGCTTTGCCTGAGGGGCGGTTGCCATTCTCGGTGAACACCAGCGCTCCGTTGGCTTTCTGTTTGGCATTGAGCGAATCTTGCAAAGCGGCGATCGGCAAGAAAACGTTACGCGGCAGGCTTTGACCTACTCGTACACTGAGACCTCCCAGGCCAGCGTCGGGTAGGATCGCAACCACCTTCTGCCGCGGCAGGCCGATAGAAGACTCGTCGCGTCGCCCCAGCGGACTGTCGGCTGGGACCGCCGCTACTGTCGGCAAACGCAGAGTAACTTCGTCGCCAATCTTTACTCCTAAGTCGTTGGCCAGAGCCTGATTCAAGACGATCTGGTCGATATCCAATTTAGTAAACAGCCGCGTGATCTCTTCGCCGGTACTGTACATCCAAAAATCATCTTTGACCCCGAACGCTTGTACCTGACCAGCGCGAACGAAATTCTCGCCATCGCTTCGTTCGACCGAAACGCTTGGGAGCATGATGATGGGTGTCGCGCGAGCGTGGGAACTCTGTGCGGCTTGATTCACGGCAAGGACTAAATCTTCGTTGAAAAAGTTCCTTGCAAACATCGCGCATTCGATATTGCCCAATCGCTCGATCACTAGCGCTCGCAAGCTACCACGCACGCTGTCACCGACAACCAATGCACCCACGATGACCGCAGTTGCGGCTGCGATGCCTCCAGCTAGGGCGGCATGCATTAATCGAAAGTAGCTCAACGACCTGAGCACCAATGTAAAAATGCCGGGACTCCCCATCGATAATTCCTCGCATTGGGATTTCGAGTAAACCAGTCGAAACTTGGTCGCAATTGTTAACGCGCATGTTGGTTCGAGGTGCAAACCACGACCATTCTTTCGGCCGAATTACCGAATTACGACCAGGTGTCGATTCTCGATTCGCACACATCGCTGAGCCTGTTCCGCCAGCCAGTCACTGTGCGTTACCAGAATCAGCATTGCCTGTTCGCGTTTCGGCAAATCGAACAACATACGTGCCACCGATTGGGTGTTCGTTGCGTCCAGGTTTCCAGTCGGCTCATCCGCCAGAACTAGTTTGGGATGGTTGAGCAGCGCTCTTGCGATTGCAACTCGTTGCCGTTCTCCACCACTGAGCTGACTGGGTAAGTGCAATTCGCGCTGTGCAAGACCGACCTCTTGGATCAACTGTTGGGCTCGTTGACGAACTTTCTCCGACGGTCTGCCCTGCGCAATCGCTGGGAGCAAAACGTTTTCAGCAACCGTCAATTGAGGCATTAAATGATGATCTTGAAAAATGAAGCCGATCGTCCGGTTGCGAAAGGCAGCGAGTTTAATTGGCGACAGCTCAAACGGATTAACGCCAGCCACCTCGACCGTTCCGGAAGTGGGCGAGTCCAATGTCCCAAGAATGTGCAACAAAGTCGACTTGCCAGACCCGCTCGGTCCAACGATTGCCAAGTCCTCGCCAGCGGACATTTCTAGATCGATGCCATCTAAAACAGTCAGCAATTCTGCCGCGGATATAAACTGCTTGTGTAGGCCAGAAACTCGCAGTGTTGACATTCAGCATTCCGACAAAAACAAAGTAGCCCTAACCGCGAACACAAGTTATTCTCACTTCACGGTAGGTGAGACAGATTGAACAAGCTCGCACGATGTCGCGATTAAGGCAACTCGCGAATTCGCAACTTGCGGAATACTATCGGCGAGCCTTCGCTCTCCAAGCACAGAAATCCCTTGGCCGGATCGCACTGAGTACCACCGGAAACTTCTTCGCCATTGACCCACAACCGTACTTCACCGTTGATCGCACGAATGTAGTATTGGTTCCACTGACCATGCCCATTGGCAAGATGTTTGCGAGGAAAACTCCGGCTGCCATTGGGAGATAACGGTGGAAATGGAGTCATCTTCACTCCCACAGCAAAAACGTCCCCGTTGGTTCCGAACCAATCGGTTCGACCTCCTTTTTGCTTGACACGCTCGGTATATCCATGGTCGAGGATCTGCACTTCCACGCCGTTGGGCAAGCCCGGCTTGCCTGCGTCGGTCAATTTCTCAATCGATTCAGGTGTGACCCACACAAACACGCCGGAATTGCCCGCCGATTTTTCATGCATCCACTCAACGACCAACTCCATGTTCTGGTACTCTTTAGCGGTACGCAGGACGCTGACCGGCATGCCTGTGCAATGCAGCACTCCCTCGCGCCACTGCCAAGTATCCGGCGCGCTATTGACGTGGGCAAAGTCGTCTTTTCCTAGGCTTTTCCAACCGGGTGCCTCGTCATCGACTTTTGCGCGAACGGGTTTTTGCGCGATTGAACACACAGTCAAGCAGTAGCAACTTAGTATCGCTTGAGAAATCAGTGTCAGGCACCTTTTTTGCACAGCACCCGCAGGGCGAGTTCCTCGCAAAAAGTGCCTGACACTAATTTCTCGGCTATTGCTTACCAATATTCCACTGGCAGCAATTCGACGTATCGAACGGTTCATGCTAAATACCTTTACAACAAGTTCTCAAGACTGGAGTCCCATATGACAACAACCGTCGGCAAGCGTCAATAACCAGTCCCTAGATTAAGCCTGCCCAGTTTTGTGGATCGACAAGTGGATCGTCGTTCATAGCCAGCGGAGTCAATCGCTGCAACAAATCTACCTTCAGGCTTCCTCGATTGGCATTGGTAACATTTGCCTCCAGCTCGTCGATCGACTTCACTCCGATGACCACCGAGGCTATGTCAGGGATCGACAAACAAAACCTCAACGCCAACTCTGACAAACTCTGTACGTCATCGTTCGCTAATTCGAATGCCTTTCTAGCACGATCTCGTACCGGCCACAACTGTTTTGGAACCGTATCGTGCTCGTCGGTTAGGATGCCTCGCAAAAAAGCAGATCGGATGAAGACTCCTGTTCCAGTTTTGTTCGCTGTCGCAAAAACTTGGCGTTCCATGCGTCTGTCCAAAAAATTGTAGGGTACCTGCAGGGTGGAAATAGATTGGTGCCGTAGAGCGTTCAACGGCGTTTCTTCCCCGTAACAACTGGCACCGGCAAATCGAATTTTACCAGTTCGACAAATTCGCTCGAGTGCTTCACATGTCTCCGCTCGCTGCATATGCTCGACTTTTGTATTATGGATCATCAACATGTCGATGCTATCCAACTGTAGGGCGCGCAGACTTTCGTCGACCGATTGAGAGATCTCTTGGAACAGTTGATCGGCGTCGGCTGACACTGCAGAATCGGATAGAAATACTTTGCTGCAAATGATGGGTTTGTCCACAGTCATTTTCAAGGCCTCGCCTAGAACGGATTCTGCGTCTCCGTACTTGCGAGCCGTGTCGATGACGTTGATTCCTAAATCCAGCGCTCGATGGACCAAGCGAATACAATCGGATTTGGTTGGTCGCGTGTAATGCTGAGTTCCTTTGAATCCGTAATCCATACCGATTTCAACTGTTCCCAACGCAAGGCCAGAAACTTCCAAGCCAGTTTTGCCCAATGGCCTTACTTCCATCAATGTCGCTCCGCCGATATCAATTGTTACGCGAGCGGCAGATGGGTATTCACCAATACA
>SYJV01000037.1 GCA_005798335.1 Planctomycetaceae bacterium
CGGGAACATCCGATGACGCATAGACAAAAAAATGGAAGACAAAAAAATGTCGATCCTTGCGTATCCACAATCAACATCGCTGCTTCGAGCCGAGCGAGTTGCTAAATTGCTTTGGACTCTTTCTTCATTTTTTTGTCGTTGTTTTTTTTGTCAAAAAGCCATTATCCATCCTATCCGTGCTGGTTCGATGGAATCTCCATTTGAAGAACTTCCGACAGTTTCCGCAGAGGAAACAAACTCATTGAATCGAATCCCACTGTTGAAGCGGATCGTTGATTTATATCGGAAAAAACTTGAAGAAGTGCGCGCTAGGTTTGAAAAGCGTGGTGAAACTTTGCCTCCAGGTATATCCTGGGAAGGCATTTTACAGTTGGAACTGCTTAGTATTCCGGAGCGCTTCGATCGCGTAACCTCAGTGCCGGCCTTTGCTTCGCCCGATCATCAAATTGTACTTATCGGACAAAGGTGTGTTCGTGATGAACTTAAGATCACGGCTGAGATGCTCTCGCAAGTCGATGAGGCTCAAGGTTCGACTCCTTTCCAGATCGTCGAACCGATGCGCACAATGGTTGCTCCTTCGGCGATCGCTTCGCGATAGTCGTCGCTCATGCCCATCGATAATTGCGACAGATCGTGAGTGCTCTCGAATCGCAATTTCATGGCGACCAGCAACTCGCTGACTTGCGCGAACTCGTGTCGAATCTGCTCGCTGGTGGCGTGCAGCGTGGACATCGCCATCAGCCCGATGACTTTGATGCGTTTCAGTGGTGCGAGCTGTTCCAAGAATTTGGGCAGTTCTGTGGGCGGCAAACCGGTCTTGGTCGTATCCTGTGTGACGTTCACTTCCACCAGGCATGGCAACGAGCCACGCGGCGGCTGTGTGTCCAGTTCGTCGGCCAGCGATTGAGCTAACCTTAAATTGTCCAGCGAATGCAGGCAGTGAATCAGGGGGAGAGTTTTGCGCAGTTTATTGCGTTGTAAATGACCAATCATATGCCATTGAATTCCGTCAATTTCGCGCAGTGCTTCGCTTTTTTCCCACAAAGATTGCGGGCGACTCTCGCCGAGGTGGCGGCAACCTGCGTGAACTAAGTCAATTGCGTGGTCGGCAGTGACGTATTTGGTGACTCCAACGATGCGAATCTCGTCAGCGGATCGTCCTGCTTGGCTCGCGGATTGCTTTACCGACTCGACCAGTTCGCACCAATTGTCTTTGATTCGGGCTGCGACGGCGGGACGACCGGTGTTCATGATTCTTCTGCTTCGACCTCGACCAGCGTTTCGAATTCAGCGGACTGCGCATCGAACCGAGCAGCCAGAAAATCAGCACCCGTATGCAACCCCATCGCAGTGCGGCGTGTAGGATTTGCGAGCGTGCGATAGAGCACCCATTGCTCTTTACCGATTTGTGCGCGAAACGCCGCTGCAACGTCTGGAGTTACGATCGACATGTTTTCACCTACGGTTAGTCTTCGCCAGGTGAAAGGCTTCGTTGCATGCTTGCCATTAAGGCAGATAATGACCGGAGCGTATAAACGGCTGGCCTGTGTCTCACTGCGAATCGATAGTTTCTTGTCGCGCGATCCAAGTCGGCTGTGAGTTGCCTGCCGGCGCCACTCAGGCATGGCCAGCGGTATGACTAGTGCGCGATCGCGCTGAGATGAGGTGATGAACAACTCGGTATTCTTGTCTGAAGTCTGCAATTCGCAGCCGGGTGCGATTGGCAAAGACGCAGTAAGCGTCCACTTTCCATCCTGGCTTGCCAACAAAGCATCCGCAACAACTACCATGCGTTCCTCTCGGAACAAAATGATTTGGCGCTGGACGCAACAAGCTTGACCGAATTTGGCTTCCATTTCCAAATAATCGACATCCTCGTCGCTGAACCAGCACACTCGTTCCCAATCGTCCAACTGCAATTGTGATTGGCCGTTGAATTCGACTTGGGCAGTCCAATCTCCACACAAGACGGTTTGGCCCTTCATGCCAATAATTTCAACGCGCGCGGTAACGTCCGAATAGTCAAGTGCGACGCGTCCCGCACGATGCATCCAATCGCTGAACATGCTGGCGCATCGAGCTTCCTCATTGTGATGCGACAAAGAACCAATTTCACTGTGACTCATTTTTTTTCGAGCGGACGAAGGCTCAATTGGTCGCCGCCCAACGCCGATCAAGGACATAGAACGCACCAACGATTGAGGTTTACGAGTCTGTGACAAAAGGGCGTTCCAAACCTCATTGCTTTTTCGTGGACCTGGAATTTCGCCAAGCAGCGCGGCACCACTGTTGCTTGTCCACATTACAGCGTGTCGGATTAATGAGGCGAGCCCCGCTTTCTGAGGCGGGTACCAAGCCCGCAGGTCTAGCCGATTGGCCAAAACGCGAGCTCGCAGGACACTGGCCAAGCTCGCACGCAGATAACTCGCGCCATACGCCAACCAGCACGCAGGATTCTCTTCACCTTGTTCCAACAACAGGGCCAAATCATCCATCGCGTCTTGGGCAATTGGCAGGATACTCTTGCGCGACGCTCCGGCCGCGACACTCAACAGCAACGGCAATTCGCAACGTACGACCAAATGACAAATCGCGGCGTCCTCGTCGCTGGGTTTTTGCCGTTGCAACCGATGCGCCGCATCTTGCAACCATCTACCTAACCAATTGTAAGCTGGGCGCGTTGCGTACTCGGGAATCTGCCACGCGAATGCAATTGCGGCCAAAGCGGCTTCGGGTTGGCAGTGCATGTCGTCCAACCATTGATCGGCAGCTTGCTCCAAGTCTGGCTCATCGGTAAAAAGCGTGGGCGAACTGTCGATTTCGTCGATTGTGGTGTGGGGCTCTTCTGGCGATTCGATATTTGCCGATACCCGCGCCGTTCCCTTGGGTCTCAGTAAATCGTCAAGCGCCGTTTGGTCAATTCCGGCTAACTTGAGCACGGCCAAATGTTCAAACTTGGTACATGACCAAGCAAACGTTGTGAGGCCGCTACAGCCTTTGGGCCATTTCAGTTCGTCGATCGCATGGCCATAGGCGGTGCCCCAGATATTCGTCGGGGACGCCAACGCAGCTCGAAGTTGATTCGCCAACAAATTGTTCTTCGGTGCGGTCGGTGTGTTGTGTTTCTTCGTCGATCGTTGCAGCTTCTTGGCGTGACGAGGATCAATCCAATCCATTTCAGTTTCTCAGTTTCTATGTAGCAAGGCTGGGATAGGTGAAAGCGGAACCGCACCGTGCTAAGGTCGGTCGTTTTCGATTCACTGCATTTCCCAGGCAATTCATTACCGATTATTGGGATTAGCCTCAAAACTACATGAACTTGCTGCGGATCTGCCAATCGTGGCGGCCGGTCGTCTTAGTTTCCCGCACTCGGCAAATCTCATCTCTGTTCATGGCAAGCCTGAAGCTGTCCCGCGAAAGTTCTCAATCATTCCTGGCGCTGGTGGCGCGAAGCTTGTGTTGAAAGTTGAAGATCTGGTAGACTGGTATTGTTGTCGGAGTTAACTCAAAGTCAAACAGGCTTTGCGATCGTACCGAATATCTATGAACCAAGGGAAAGTCGCGGATATGGAATTGGAACGCCAAATCCTTACAACTTGCTTGATCGCCGCCTGCTGCTGGCTTGTGGGAGCAGAGGATTGCGGCGCATGGGCTCAGGACAAAAGTGAGTTGCTCGCCAAAGTGGAAAAAACGTTCGGCGATCCTCCCGGAATGAAACGGCTGGATCCGGTATCACGAGCTTGGGTCGACCTGAAAAAGAAATTGGTAGTAGTCGATGGCTACGTTGCGCTGCAGATGGGCCAGTTGGAAATGTTCGCTTGCCCGTCTGGAACCAAAGAGCACGAGTCGGTAGTTGGATTATTCACCAAAGCTTATCACCTGCACGCTGGCTTACTTGCAATCGGCGCGAAACAGGGCAGACCCGTGAAGTGGGAACCCGAATATCAACCTGCCACAGGTTCGGAAATTCAAATCCTTGCCCTCTGGACCGACGACAAGGGAGTGCGCCAATCCGTTGATGCTCGCACTTGGGTTCAAGATCTCGGAACGAAAGAAACACTCAGCACGAACTGGGTATTTGCGGGTAGTTTGTTTTACAAAGATCCGGACACTGGCGAACAACGCTATCAAGCGGAAGGAGGCGACCTCGTTTGCGTTTCCAACTTTGCGACCGCAACCTTGGATGTTCCGCTGCAAAGTTCCCAAGTCAACAGCGGCTTGCTGTACGTGGCTAATACCCTAAAGATTCCGCCTGAAGGCACTCCGGTCCGTTTAGTATTCCAGGTCGCGGCACCCAAACCCGCTGATTCAAAAGATAGCAAAAAAGTTACAGCGGACGCGACCCAAAACGGCCAGCCCAAGGCAAACCCAGCCAAGCCTCAAGACTCCGCCGCGCCGAAGAAAAATGGAATACCGACAAAGAATGGACCAACGCCCGCAATTCGTGCGCCCAAGAACCCAAGCCCAAGCAAGAGTCCCGAACCACCCACCAAAACGCCCACCAAGCCCGTTCGCAAGCAAGCATGAGGATGGGCAAGGCAGTTGGTCGATTGCTGAGCGTTGAATTTGCAGAAATTCTGTTCATTGTTCGCGCTACCGGACTCACTCTGAGGTGAGCGGCAGATTGTCTCATGCCATTACAAGCCCGAAGCGCAAGCGAATGAGAGCCTGGATTGACTGGAGCGTACGTGCCAGGATTGACCCACTCGCTTGCGCGTCGGGATTGTATTGGTAGGAGTCATTCTGCCGCTCGCCTAATAGAGTTGAACAGCGCGACGTTAATTACGATCGACACCGAGGTCGATAGCAAAAGGACTAGAGCGGCTTTTTCCAGAGCTTCTATTTTTGCCTATCATTTTTTGTCTCGCTCCAGTCTGCTTGGATTTTCAGCGACCCAAGTGCGCGCCAATTTTGAGCCCAGCAGTTAGGTACGGGACTCTCTCGAGCCTGTGCAAGCAATCGGTGCGCGAGTCTTTCTCGCTTGCAACTATCACCGTGTAAGGCGAGCGGCAGATAGTTTCTTACCAATACACGCCCGAAGCGCAAGCGAGTGAGAGCCGGGATTGACTGGTGCGTGGTTTCGGCACTCGCTTGCGCTTCGGGCTTGTATTGGTAAATTCCCATCTGCCGCTCGCCTAAAGTAGATGAATATTTGTTGGTGATTATAGTCTTGCATGCCAACCTGCCGACCAATGTCATAGCGACCCATGTAACGGTCCACCTAGACCTCGCAGTTCCCCTGAAGACTCAAGCCTCTACGAAGTACCATCTGCAATGCAGCGAGTTTCTGAGCCCCGTTCTATTGGACGAATTTGTTTCACAGGTCCGCGCATTGCCAAGTATTGCCTAGCGATTTGGCTGGCGGTCGTCGCTGCTGCGCTTGCCAACGACCAGTCAATCGCACATCCTCAAGCTGCCCAAACTCAAGGGCAGGCCCAGAAAAAGGTGACTGTTCGCTTTGTCACAGATCCAACTGCTGCCAAACGCAAAGCAAATGAAAAGCAGAACGATTCGAGTACCGATGATCCCAAGAAGACAACTCAAAAGTCCGCTGCTGCTGATAATTTGTCAGACCAGAAAAAGTCGAGCGCCACAGGGCAAGCTAATAATGCGATCAAGCAAGTTCAGCAGCCCAATGACGGAAAAACGTCCAGTGCGATTCGACTGAGTGCTGGCGAATCCGAAAACCGCTCGGCGGTTCCCAAAGAGCAACCGACTGCCAAAGGACCTGCGCGAAAAGAGTCTACTGCAGATGAAGACTTGACGCAAAACAAACTGCGATCACAACAAGCCAAGGACAGCGGTGAGTGCCCTGGCGGAACTGATTCAACGCAGGGAGTTGATTCATCTGCGGACGATCTCCCATTGGAACATACGGACCATCCATTCGATGCTCCGGTGGCCAGAACTGATTTCTCATCTGGCAATCCGGGACGGATAGACTTGGAACAAAATCGGTTAACGTCCCAGGAAGATACTGTGCGAACTCGCATCAACGAGTGTTTGAGGTATTACCTCGAAAATCCGGAAAGCGTGACGCGCCGCAGTCCCTGGGCGGTAATGCATGCAACCTTGCCATTCGGGGTCGAAACGGAACTGGTCGCCGGAAATCGCCGAGTTAACGCGATTGGCTGGATGTGCTACAACGGGCTATGCAAAACACAGCGAATGTTTCAGCCTACGAAGTCTGGATTTCGAACAAATATTGGGCCTGGGGTCCAAGGTCATGAAGGACAATTGTTAGCGATTTTAGCTCAGTCGCATGTATCGCCTCGGCATCCCATTCGAATCGGCAGTGCCAACTATACGGTTTTTGATTTGGCACGTTTGGAAATGGCCACTTGCCGGGAAAAGTCCGAGTTGACCTTCAAACTCATCGGTCTATCGTACTACCTGGACTCGGATTATCGCTGGCGCGATAACCAAGGCAAAACATGGTCACTGGAGAAAATTGTCGCTGAAGAACTTGATCAGCCAATCATCGGCGCGGCGTGTGGCGGTACGCATCGTTTGATGGGCTTCAGTTATTCACTTGCGCAGCGAAAATACGCCATGCTTCCAATTACTGGGCAGTGGTTGCGAGCTGGTCAATTTATCGACGAATTCGTGAACTACGCTCTTTCATTGCAAAATCCAGATGGCAGTTTCAGCACCGAGTGGTTTGAACGACGAGCGGACGAGCCCAACTTGGAAAAGAAGGTACAAACTACTGGCCATATCCTCGAATGGCTGATTTTCACTGTACCCGAGCAACAATTGAAGTCCGAACCGATCCAGCGCTCGATCAATTTTCTATTGGATAATATCTCCGACAACCGTCAACATAATTGGCCGATCGGCCCGCGTGGTCATTCGCTGAGAGCTTTGTCGCTGTACAACCAACGCATGTTCAACGCGCCGCCCGGAAATCTCCGGGAGAAACTTGCAAAATCGAAGCAAGAAGTCGAACTGAGGTAATTCTCTGGCCTGCTGCGTGGCCAGCCATCGGTCGTTAGCCAAGATTCGCATTGCGCACCGCCAGAATGTTGATGCGGATTCAAGTTCGAAATTTAGGTAACGCTCGCTAGTTGTAGCGTGGACAGCGGTCAAGTACGATACCTTTGTGGCCCATTGTTTCGTCCGAATTCACGCAGAATTGGACATTTTTCCAAACGATTCAAATTCACGTGGGTCATGTCGGTCCAAAGAATAACGAAACAGCTATCGACGATTTTGACCGCCGCGGGTTCGTTGGTGGAACAGACACACGCCGACGCATTGCTGGTGTTGCTCGACGGAACCACCGATTGGCAAAAGCTCCGCCAGTCGTTGCCAGAATCAATTCAAAAAGTAATTGTTGCCGCTGATCGCGAAGAGGACTTGGCCGGTGCTTCGGACTTTGGCCTGATTCCTCTCCCGCTGCATAAAGAGAAATCTCCGTTGCTCGAACGATTGCAACACGCGCTTCTCGAAGCTGTTGCCGATCAGATTCTCAACAGTAATTGCGACGTCATCGCGGTGTACGGTGGATTCGAATTTCAGAAACTGGATTCGATCAGCTTGATTCGCTTGGACGATCGCATGCGTCGATTGACTTCGCGCGATTTACAAGCACTGGAGAGCAGCGTTCCGCTGAAGACCTTAAAGGTCGTCATCGATCTCGCTACACAAATTGGCCGCGAAGGCCGCGAAGGCAAAAAAGTCGGCGCGCTTTTTATCGTTGGCGATACGCGAAAGGTATTGCAGCATTGCAAAGATAGCGGATTCGATCCTTTGAAGGGTTACAGCCGCAAAATGCGAAATCTGTTCGACCCTCGCGTGCGCGAAGACATCAAAGAGATCTCACAAATGGACGGAGCATTCGTGATCTCAGCCGATGGTGTCATCGAAAAGAGTCGTCAAATCGTCGAAGTAGCTCATGCTGAACTAACACTTTCCAAAGGCCTTGGATCACGGCATTGGGCTGGCGCTGCCATTTCGCAATCGACCAAAGCAATCGGCATTGTGGTCAGTCAGTCGACAGGCACGGTCAGACTGTTTCAGAACGGTGATACGGTACTGCGCATTGAGCCAATGGATCACGCCGTCAAATGGCATGATTTCAATTACGATCCGCCGCTGCCAGAAACTGCAGATTAGCGATCAACTAAGGCGAGCAGCAGATAGTTTCTTACCAATACAAGCCCGAAGCGCAAGCGAGTGTATGCCAGGATTGACGCACTCGCTTGCGCATCGGGCTTGTATTCGCTTAGGCCTTGGTAATTCCCGTCTGCCGCTCGCCTAGGAGCAGGTTCGAAACGAATCTCAACGCTCGACCCTAGCCGCATTTAATTTTCACAAACTTGGCCAGTTATCTCAAAACCCAAATCTTGGATCATGCGATAGTCGTCCTCGGGTGGTTGGCCTTTTGTTGTCAGATAGTCGCCCACAAAAATGCTGTTTGCAATGTACAAGCCAAGCGGCTGGAGCGAGCGCAGATGTTTTTCTCGTCCGCCCGCGATGCGCAGTTCGCTGGCCGGGTTGACGAATCGAAACATAGCCAAGGCTTTCAAGCAGTACTGAGGCGTTAAGTGCTGCTGATTCTGAAGTGGCGTTCCGTCGATCGCATGGAGAAAATTCAACGGTATGGATTCAACGTTCAGGTCCCGCAGTTCCATCGCCATGTTGACAACATCTACAGCTTGCTCGCCCATGCCAATGATTCCGCCGCTGCACAGTTCCAAACCAGCAGCGCGGACGTTGTGCAGCGTTTCCAATCGATCTTGAAATGTGTGCGTGGAACAGATTTCGTCGTAGTATTCTCGGCTGGTATTCAGGTTGTGGTTTACACGATCGACGCCGCACAACTTTAATCGCTGCGCGTTTTCGGGGTTCAGTAACCCCAAACATGCACAGATCTTCAGTCCAAATTGTTCTTTAATCTTGGGAACCACCGACTCGATTGCCCCCATTTCCCGTTCGCTTGGTGCACGACCACTGATCACGATGCAGTACGTTTTCGATTGGCGCTGAGCTGCGATTTGTGCACCGTCGAGCAATTGCTGCTGGCTCAACATGCGGTACTTCTGAATTGGTGCCGACGAAACTTTCGATTGCGAACAATATCCACAATCCTCAGGGCACAGGCCGCTCTTGGCATTAACCAGAAAGTACAACTGAACGGTATTACCAAAAAAACGATATCGCAATCGATACGCGGCTGCGGTCAGTTCGAGCAGATCTTGATCCGAGCTGTTCAGGATTGATATCGCATCATCGTGATTGTATACGTATCCTTCGAGCACAGCACCGGCCAACGCGTGCCAGCGCGAGTCGACATGCGAACCGGCTTGAGGCAATATCATCAGGAAAACCTCGTATCTTGAAGCAAATTACTGATTAATTCGCCAATAATGTAATCGACATATCGATTTCCAAAAATGACCCTGCCGCCGGTCAAATTGTTTTTGGCGAGCGGCAGATAGTTTCTTACCAAAACAAGCCCGAAGCGCAAGCGAGTGTATGCCAGGATTGCCGCACTCGCTTGCGCATCGGGCTTGTATTCGCTTAGGCCTTGGTAAATTCCCATCTGCCGCTCGCCTTTGTCCGCGCCAATATCCCCATCCTCCGTTGGCTACCTAGTAATTTCATGTATCTCGAGGGTAGTGAAGACGATTCGAGCGTATGCGTTCTTGTCACCTCGATCGCCAGCTTCGAAAACTAAGCCGATCTTGTTGGAATTGATGCGAACCATGTCGCTATACGCGGCAGGACCAACGTGCACGAGCGGACCGTCGTGCCAGGTTACTGCTTCATCCGTCGAGAATCGAATTTGCAAGTCGTTGCGACCCTTTCCGCTGGTTCCATTGTCGTCGGGGCCGGAAAATAGGATCACATCCCGCGCATCGCCGTCAAGTTTCGAGGCCGCTCGCAAAAGGGCGCTTTGAACGACGGGTGGATCGATGATTTCGGGCGCGGGCCGAAAGTTCTTCCACGCAGCATCGCCAGTCGGTTGAAAAGTCGCGCCGCCATCGTTGCTCCACGCTTCGCCGCGACTGCCGCGGGCGGATCCGTTCTGATCGCGAGTGCTGAAATAGAGTCGACTATCGTTCAGCTCAACTACAGTAGTTTCGTTGGCGTTCAAGGGATCGTCATAAGTGTCATCCACTGCTCCCAGTCGCCAAGTCTGGCCGTGATCGTCGCTGAGGACCGCATGGGCTCCGAGCTTACCAGAGTCTCGACCACCTTCGCCGATGCGGTGATCACAGGGAATTACCAATCGCCCGCGGTTCGGACCCCGCACCAGTTGGATGGAATGCACTGGCCCAGTCGCGTACCAACCCCATCCCGGTCGCTTGACCGTGGGCGTAATTTCTCGCCGTGGCGACCATGTGCGTCCGTGGTCGTCGCTGAATACCACGAACACACGATCGTTCTCGAGCGTAAACGGCATCCAAATTCGTCCCGGATGCTCCGGGTCAAGCAGATCGACAACCGGAGCTGGATTACCCACAGTAATCTGAGGCGATGCAGCGGAAAACTCACCGCGAAACGTATCGCTCTCTTGAACGACTTGGAGAGGGCCCCAACTCTTGCCATCGTCAACCGAGCGCTTCACGACCAAATCGATTTCGCTGGCATCACCTCCTTGCCTCGCTTCGCAGAACGCCAACAAGTCGCCATTTGCGGCTCGAATCAGTGCCGGAATTCGGAATACGACGTAACCATGTTGATTTTGTTCGAAGACTGTAGTCAAGGTAAAGGCGAGTAAAGTTTGCGCAGCGGCAATCTGCATCGCCAAGGCACACCCGCAGAATAAACTGATTCGAAGAGATCTACGAAATCGGGTCACAAACTTGTTCATCATGGATCACCTTTTTAAATCGCCAGCCCTATCCTGACACTCGCATTACCAACACAAGCCCGCTGCGCAAAAGCGAGTGTGCCCCAGGATACGCGCATCAGGATTGAGGCACTCGCTTGCGCTTCGAGCTTGTATCCGTGCACATGATTGTAGCGGCGAATTTTCCGACCAGTTAATGGCATACCGATGGCGTGGAAATTGCTTTGCGACTGAATTACACTGTGGGCATCGTGACAGTCCATTTTGTTGATCCTACCGGGGCACACAGCTATGAAGAAAACCCTCCATTGGTGTTCGCAATTGATGGTCCTATTGGCGTTGGCGATTCATGCGAACTTCGTCGCCGCAGAAGTTAAAGTTCCCAATATTTTTGGCGACCATATGGTTCTGCAGCAGGGGCAAGCCAATTCCGTGTGGGGTAGCGCTGGCCCTGGCGAGTCGCTGACAGTGACCATCGGCAAAACGGGGTCGGTCAGCGGGCAGTCCGTCAAGACCTTCGCAGGCAGCGATGGAAAATGGAGCGTCAAATTGGCGCCGTTGGCGGTGGGTGGCCCCTACGAGATGACCGTTCAAGGGAGCAACCAAATCAAGATTGTGGACATCTTGGTTGGCGAAGTGTGGGTCTGTTCTGGGCAATCGAACATGCAATGGTCGGTCAACGCCGGCAATGATCCAGATCTCGAGAAACTGGCGGCTAATTTTCCGAAAGTGCGCATGATCAACTTTCCGCAAACGGGCAGTCAGGAACCAGTCTGGACACATGATCGCCGATGGATGGTTTGCGATCCTGTAAACGTCGGTTCTTTTTCCGCAGTAGGTTACTATTTCGCGCGCCAACTGCATCAAACGATGGGGGTCCCAGTCGGCATGGTCAATAATGCGTGGGGCGGATCAGCCTGCGAAGCCTGGATCAATCGCGATATTCTCAAGGCGGAAGGCAAGTACTCGGAACTGCTGGATCGCTGGACCAAAGACGAAGCCGAATTCAAGGCGCTGTCCGAAAAAGCGACTCTGACCGTCGAAGAAGATGCAAAATTAAAGGGCTTGGCCGGTCGCATGGGCGGCAATGCTCGACCCGGAAATATCTACAACGGAGTGCTCAAGTCACACCTGGGTTACGGAATCAAAGGTGCCATCTGGTATCAAGGCGAATCCAATGCGTCGCGAGCCTATCAGTATCGCGACCTGTTTCCTCTGATGATCCAGAGCTGGAGATCGGAATGGGCTCAAGGTGATTTTCCGTTCTACTGGGTACAGCTCGCGGATTTCAAAGCCGAAGTTGCTGAACCCGGCGAGAGCGACTGGGCGGAACTGCGCGAAGCGCAAACTATGACGATGGACAAGTTGGCCAATACTGGCGAGGCGGTCATCGTTGATATCGGCGAAGGCAAGGACATTCATCCCAAGAACAAGGTTGATGTCGGTCGACGATTAGCGCGCTGGGCGCTAACAAAAGATTACGGAATCAAGATCGCCCACCAAAGCCCGCGATTCAGCCGAATGAGCAAGGACGGCAGCAAGCTGGTGCTCGAGTTCGCTCACGTCGGTTCGGGCTGGCGACCATTTGATGTCAATGAACCCATCGGATTTGCCGTCGCTGGCGAAGATAAGAAGTGGGTGCCCGCTAAGGCCGCGATCCTCAGGGACGGACGCGTCGAAGTATGGAACGAAAGTGTGGCTGCACCTGTCGCTGTGCGTTACGCTTGGGCCGATAACCCAATTTGCAACATGTTCAATCAAGCGGGATTGCCGCTAACGCCCTTCCGTTCCGACGACTGGCCTGGTGTGACGTTCGGCAAGAATTGATCACCACCTGAGAAATAACTGTGAATTGCAACGTTGCTCACAAAACCGCTGATCGAGTTGCCTGAGGCAATTTGGTCAGCGGTTTGCTGTTGAACGTTAGGCGATCGGCAGATGGGAATTTACCAAGGCCTAAGCGAATACAAGCCCGATGCGCTTGCGAGTGCGTCAATCCAGGCATACACTCTGCTTGCGCTTCGGGCTTGTATTGGTAAGAAACTATCTGCCGCTCGCCTTAATGCTATTCTCGAAACGATAGCAGCAATTGACGGCCCTGGTCGGTATGTTGCTTTTTACGTTGCTGTTGCTGGTTGTGGTATCGAGAATTTTATCACTCACTCTATTGGAGCCTCTGGCTGGATTTTTACGAACAGCAATTTACGGCAGATAGAACACAAAAGCTTTGCTAGCAATCTAGCTTCGGCCCAACTTGTGATCGACGCCGAAAAACCCGCGCCTCGCAACCGTTGAATCCGCCATTAGTTGTCAGTGGTTTAGTGAGCATCGTGCGCGACCTACAAAATTGAGTTGCCGCGCCCAATCGGACTTTGGTTTGAATTCCCAAGGCTAACGTATCACTCTTAGTTTGACGTAATATGCTCAAATCAACTCTGTCGAAATTTGTGTTTGTCGCGTTTCTCCTACGTTTTTGCTGCCTACCAGCCGACGATACCGAAGTCTTTTCGGGTCCACAAATCGGCGAGAAACTGCCA